>CBFIIM010000044.1:0-12261 GCA_965662395.1 Spiribacter sp.
AGTCATCAATGCGCGGTGCACCCAACCCGAAACAGTGGGATCGCTACATTGAGAACGAAGGGTTCTTTCAGTACCACTTGCCCGAGCACATGCGCTTCTACCGCTTTGCCAATCAGGATTACCTGAAATGGGCCAAAGAGGTGGGCTTTAATACCGTCGATGACCCAATCATTCTGGAGCTCTACTCAGAGCCATTGCAGCGTTTCCGCCTAGCCGGCCAGGGGCTGTACGACGGCCCTCTGCCCAGCAGAGACATTGATCAGGCTCGGTTGAAGGAGTACTTCGACCCGCTGCCATTCCATTACGACCCGCTCGAAGAGCAGCGTATTGATCGTGAGACCTATCCGTTTCATGCGGTCAATCAGCGCCCTATGCATATGTACCATTCTTGGGACTCGCAGAATGCCTGGTTGCGCCAGATCACTACCCAAAACTATCTGTTTATGAACCGCGCCCGGGCCAAGACCTTAGGAGTGGAGGACTTCGACTGGGTTTGGGTTGAATCTCACAATGGTCGGGTCAAAGTGCAGGTCAAGCTGATGGAGGGCTGTCAGCCCGATACGGTCTGGACCTGGAATGCCATCGGCAAGCAGTCCGGCGCCTGGGGCCTCGATCCTAAAGCCCCTGAGTCACAACGCGGCTTTTTGATGAATCATCTGATTTCTGAGCTACTGCCGCCTAAGGACGAAGAAGACCGCCTGACTAATTCCGATCCGGTCACCGGCCAGGCCGCCTGGTATGACCTGCGCGTCAAAATCTATCGCGCTGAGGATGGGGGTGAACAAAGCCTGCCGGCGTTCGACACCATTCAGGCATTGCCCGGTCAGGCAGCCAGCCCGCAGGAGCTGCGCTATCACACCCATGAGCCGGTGCGACTAAAACGCTCATTCCGTGACATTTTAACGAGGAAGGCACCATGAAGCTGGGTCTCGTCATCGACATGGATACTTGCGTGGGCTGTCATGCCTGCGCGGTTGCCTGCAAACAGTGGAATACCTCGGGGACTCTGGGGCCGCTGACCGACTATCTGCCCTATGGTGAGGAGCCATCGGGCGTGGCCTTCAATCGCATCCGCAGCTATGAGGTCGGGGAATATCCGGATAATAAGACCGTCAACTTCCCTATGTCCTGTATGCATTGTGAGACGGCTGAGTGCGTGACGGTGTGCCCGACCGGTGCCAGTTATAAGCGCGCCGAAGATGGCATCGTCTTAGTCGATACCGACAAATGCATGGGCTGTAACCTCTGTGCCTGGGCTTGTCCCTATGGCGCGCGTGAGTTGGATGAAGCCGAAGGGGTGATGAAAAAGTGCACCCTGTGTGTCGATCGCATCTATGACACCAACCTGCCCGAGGCCGAGCGCCAGCCGGCCTGTGTGCTGACCTGCCCGACCCATGCTCGGCATTTTGGTGATTTGGATGATCCGGAATCGCATGTCAGCCAGCTGGTCAGAGAGCGGGGCGGGCAGCAGTCGCTGCCCGAGTTGGGATACAACCCGGTTAATCGATACCTGCCACCGCGGCCCAAACCGCATGCCGAGCAGGCCGATGCTGCTGAGGCATCACTGATGGACCGGCTGAAAGCCTGGGCCGACAAGGCCGTTGCCCGCTAGGGCCGGTCGTTAGGGGAGATTTTAGACGCTATGCATCCTGCATTTTCAGTGATTGCTTTTACCGTGCTCTCCGGAGCCGGATTCGGGCTGGTAACGCTGGCCGCACTGTTTGACCGCCTGGTCCAAGGCGTGATTGTGTTGCCGACATCCGTGGTGCTGATCGCCGGCGGCTTGGGCGTGGTCTTGGCGACATTGGGGTTGTTGGCATCCACGCTGCATTTGGCCAACCCCAAGAATGCCTGGCGGGCGTTTTCGCGTTTTCGCAGCTCTTGGTTGTCAAGGGAGGCGGTGTTTGCGGTCGCCTTCTACCCCTTTGTCATTGGCTGGTGGGGCGGTCGGGCGTTCCCCGGGGTGTTGCCTGAGGGGCTGGTAACGTTTTGCGCGTTCATGAGCGTCGTTTTGGCTCTGGCAACGGTTTTCTCAACGGGTATGATCTATGCCTCGTTGCGCACCATTCGGCAATGGAATAGCCCACTGGTACCGCTGAACTACCTGTTGCTGGGATTTGCCTCGGGTGCGTTAATTCTTACCGCCATCGCCGAGCTGGCAGGTACTGCGATGGGGGAGGCCCGGTATCTGGCGATGGTGTTACTCATCGTCGCTGGGGTGAGCAAGGCCATTTACTATTTCTGGATCGGTGCGCCCAAGGGCTCAACAATTAACACAGCTATTGGCCAGACGCGGGCTCAGGTTAAATTGTTAGAGAGCGGGCAAAGTGGGCCGAGCTTTTTGGATAAGGAATTTCGCTATCAGGCGACGGCCGGGCAATTACAGCGGATGCGCTGGCTGGTCGGACTGGCTGGGTTTGTGATTCCTCTAGCCCTGCTGGGAATCGCGCTGAATGTCGGTCTGCCTCTTGTATGGTTGGCTGTTGTATCGGTACTGGCGGGACTGTTCGCCGAGCGGTGGCTTTTCTTTGCCGAAGCGCGCCATGTTGTGAATCTGTTCTACGGCGCCCAGCGCACCTGAGTAGGCAGTGAATCCAGCCGCAAACGGTTACGGACCACGCTGGCTGCAGGCGGTTTTTCCGTTTCTGCGCTGGTTGCCGGGGGTCGATCAGCGATCCCTGAAGGCCGATGCGGTGGCCGGCATTACCGGCGCGGTGATTGTACTGCCTCAGGGTGTGGCTTATGCACTGATTGCCGGGCTTCCGCCTGAATATGGTCTCTACACCGCGATTATCACCCCAATTGTGGCTGGGCTTTTTGGTTCATCCTGGCATTTGGTCTCCGGGCCAACAGCGGCTATCTCCATTATCGTTTTTAGCGTTGTCGGCGGAGTGGTCCCCCCGGATAGCGGGCAGTTTTTACCCTATGTGCTGGCGCTGACGTTTTTAGCTGGGGTCATACAGTTGGCCCTGGGGCTTGCGCGATTGGGCGCGTTGGTCAATTTCATCTCGCATACTGTGGTGATTGGCTTTACCGCCGGTGCTGCCGTGCTGATTGGCACCAGTCAGTTGAAGCACTTTTTTGGATTGACCCTGCCGGCCGGCGAGTCTTTTATTAGCACACTGGTTAAAATTGCCGAGCAGTTGCCTCAGCTTAATCCCTATTCCGTGGCTATTGCCGCTCTGACCATTATTACCGCGGTATCCGTCCGCCGGCTGGCACCTCGACTGCCCAATATGTTGACGGCCATGGTCCTGGCCTCTGTGGTCTGTTGGGTCATTGATGGTGCCGGCAATGGTGTCGCGCTAGTGGGGGCGATGTCAGGGCAGCTGCCGCCGCTATCAACACCGCCACTGGGTTTTGACACTCTGCGTGACCTGGCTCCAGGCGCGCTAGCGGTGGCCATTATCGCCCTGATTGAGGCCGTCTCTATCAGTCGCGCGGTTGCCTTGCGCTCGCATCAGCGCATCGATGGCAATCAGGAGTTTATTGGACAGGGGCTTTCCAATATCGCTGGCAGTTTCTTCTCCTGCTATGCCGGATCCGGTTCCTTTACCCGAACCGGGGCCAACTATGATGCCGGGGCGCGTACACCCCTTGCCGCTATTTTTGCCGCCATCGTGGTGGCTCTAACGCTGTTGTTTATCCCTGGGATGACGGCCTATTTGCCAATGCCGGCGATGGCCGGTGTGTTAATGGTCATCGCCTGGAATTTGGTGGATATGCAGCATATTCGCCAAATTGTGCGGGCCAGTCGTGAAGAGACGGTCATCCTAGTCGCCACTTTGCTGGCGACACTGTTTTTGGCGCTGGAATTTGCGATTTATCTCGGGGTGTTGGTGTCGCTGGTGCTCTATTTGCGCCGCTCGGCCCAGCCATCGATCGTCTCGCTGGCGCCGATGGGCGATCGAGAGGGGCGGCCGCTGCGTAATGTGGCCAAGCGCGATCTGGTGATGTGCCCGCAGCTAGCTATGCTGCGTATCGATGGCTCGGTGTTTTTTGGCGCCGTTAATCATATCCAGGATGTGATCGAATCGGTCAGCGCCAATGGCCAGCGCCATATTCTGCTGATTGGCAGCGGTGTGAATTTCATCGATATTGCTGGAGCCGAACTGCTGGCCAACCAGGCCAAGCAACTGCGCGCCGCGGGTGGCGGTCTTTATCTGTGTGAATTTAAAACCCCGGCCCTTGAGACTGTGCGCCGCGGTGGTTACATGGATGCCATCGGTGAAGACAATGTTTATGTTAGCCCCAAATTGGCCATTGCAGAGCTCGTGCCCAACAGGCTAGACCCTGAGCGTTGTCGGGTCTGTAAGGCGCGCGTGTTTACTGAATGCCAGGCGATGCCCGGCGCTTAGACGTTAATCGGTGCTAGCCGATAGTGCTCTAGGTCGCGGTCGGTTAATGATGGCACCAGCCCATGCTCCCAGGCCAAATACTGTTTGGCCGCTTCCAGATTGCCGGCATGGCGATCATGGACAAAGAACAAATAATCGATGCACGCCGCATCACTCGGCTGATCAGGCGTTGCCACGACATCAAGACCGGCCTCGGTCCACTCGGCGATTCCGCCCGATACCACGCTGACATCGGTAAATCCCAGGGCCAGCAAATCATTGGCAATGAGTGTCTCCCGGCCATCATCAGCGCCCATCACCAGTGTCGGGGCGTCGGCGGCAAGATTCTGTACTTGCTCGGCAAGATTGGGTCGGATCACCCAATGTGCACCGTTGGCATGCGCCTTGCGGAAGGCCATCCCAGTCTGGCAATCAAGCAGTTGTGTGCCTGGGGTGTTCATCATTCGATCAGCCGCTGTGGTCACATCGATGGTTCTCGGCGCGGCTGCTGCGGTTGGCTGCGCGGCTGCGCCCGTTTCGCGAGCCCACCATGCGGATTCGCCGCCCTTTAGGATGTACACCTCATAATCCATTTGCGCCAACCAATAGGCGCAGGCCGCTGCGCGCACTTCGGTATCGTCCACCAGCACCAGCCGTGCCCGACGCACACCCACCCATTCATCAGTGGCTTGGATTAATTGCCCACCGGGTGCAGAGCGTGCACCAGCCAGATGGGCGTTGCGGTACTCTCGCGGGTCTCTGATATCCAATAAGTAGGTGGTGCGATCATCCGAGGCCAGCCATTGCTGCACGACATCGGCGGAAATCTCAGCCGCACCAGCGCGATCCGCCATGGCGAGCGCTTGCTCCTGTAGCTCGGCAAGCGAAGCACCATCGACATCAAGCGGGGCACGCTGCTCGGCGCCGTAGTTAATCTCGCGTCCCGAAAGGCGCCATCCCATGGTGCCGTTACGCAGCGCATAGACCGGGTTTTTAATGCCGAACTGGCGCAGCATCTCACAGCCGATAATGCTGCGGGTGCGGCCAGCACAGTTGATCACGACCGGAGTTTCGTCGTCTGCAACCAAGGCCTTTATGCGGTAGACCAGCTCGCCGTTAGGACAGGAGGTTGCACCCGGAATGCTTTGGGCGTGATATTCCTCCCACGGGCGGCCATCCAGTACGACAACGGATTCGCCTTTGGCTTGTTTTTCAGCCAATTCATCGGCCGTGATGGCGGGTGTGCCAAAATTCTCGGCAATCATTTCGCCAAAGGTTTTACTGGGTACATTGACCCCAGCAAATAAGTGAAAGCCGGCGGCTTTCCAGCCATCGGCTCCACCGTCTAAGCGCTTGACATCGGAGTAGCCTAGCGCGCGCAGAATCTCTGCGGCGCGTTTGGCAATCGGCCCATCATTCTGATCGTAAACCACCACGCGGGTGGATCGATTTGGCACCAGTGATTCAACGGCCAGCTCCAGTCGCGAGAAGGGGATGGAGACACAGAACAGTAGATGGGCTTCCCCGTACTGACCGTGCTCACGGACATCGATGACTGCGATCTCGCGGCCATCGGATAATTGATCTTCAAGCGCCTGGGGGCTGATCGTTTCACTCATGCCAAATCACCGGTTTTAAAGACTAAGCCAGTCGCTGATGACGGCAGTGCTCTCCAACTCAGGCAGGCGCATGATCTGTTCGATGATCTCATTCTGCCGCTCGGCGCTAATCAATCCGTTGGTGCAAGCGCGGAATTTATCGGCCACCTCATCATCAGTCATCGGCATAGCTGGCCCGCCGCGATAACGCTCATCGGCCCACTGCACCAGAGTGTTGCCGTCTTTGGTCACCAGCTCGATACGGGAGCGAATGCGATCAAAGCCCATTGCCTCAATCTCAGGATCGAGCTTGGTGGTGATGCGGCGCTGCATGTCCTGCATGGCATCTGAGCCCACATACTCATCGGTGAACTCCTGACGACCGGCCTGGCGGTAGAGCACGATCATGGCCAGCAGGCCTGCCATTGAGAATTTGGCTTGGAGGTGATCCTGAGCGATGTCATAGCGAATCGGCTCAAGGATGTTGCTGCCGGCATAGAAGGTGATGTGGTCGACTTCTTCCGGTTTGACATCATGGTCGGTGACCAGCTTGAGCATGGCGTCCATCGATTGATGGGTCAGGATGCCGGACGGGTAGGGCTTGATACTGACACCCGGTGAGACGATGGTCATCGGGTCGGCAAAACCTTCAGCCACCTTATCGGCACTGTAGCCATTGCCCATCACCTGCAAATAGCCCCACTGACCATCCAGTGCGGTGGGGTCAGCCTCAAATCCACGCTGCGCGAGCAACGCGGCGGTGACACCGTTCTCCGCAGCACGACCGACATGCAGCGGCTTGGTCATAGTGCCGAAGTTACAGCGAATGCCGGCTGAAAAGCTGGCGGCCATGCCGATGGCATTACGCAGCTGGCGTCCCTCAAGGCCAAGAATTTTGGCGGCAGCGACGGCGGCGCCAAAGGTGCCTACGTTGCCACTGGTGTGATGCCCGCGACGGTAGTGGTCGGGTTTCATCCACTCCGAGATTTTGCACTCCACCTCAAAACCGGCCAGGAATGCAGTCAGCAGAGTCCGACCATCGACGTTGCCCTGGCGTTGCGCCATGACAATAGCGGCGGTGAGCGGCGGCACTGAAGGGTGGGTGAGCAATCCGTAGACGTGCGCGGGGTCGTGCGAGACCTGAGTGTCATCCCAGTCATGCGCATGGCCTGCGGTACCCAGCACTCGGGCCGCTGATGCCGCTGGTACTCGGTTTTTGCCGTTGCCTAGCACGGAGGCCTCCTCGCGCCCGCCCTGGGCCAGTGCCTCTTCGATGAGGATTTCCACCGAGTGCTCGGTGGTCCCAGCCAGATAGAGTCCGACGGTGTCCAGTACACAACGTACGCCCAGATGGACAGCCTCTTGAGGGATGCTGGAGTAATCCAGCGATTCAACAAAGGCGACCGCCTGATCCGTAATCCTATCTCCAGTGCTCTGGCTCATCGAAACTCCTCCACAGTGGTTTTTAGATGACGTGAGAATGGGAGAATGACAACAATCTGTCAACAGTTTGCATTGGTCGGACAGGGGCTCGAACTTGGTACTACAAAGCTAAACAGGGAGCGGTAAAGATCCAATATCCCTTGGGCCTGGAAAAAGAGGTAAACTGTTGACATTCAAGCGTTCTCGGGTAGCCTCAGAGCGTTTTTTCGTTGTTTTTTTATTGGAAGGAGAGAGAAGGAATGGCTGAAGAAATCAAGAACTACACCCCAGATCTGACCAACAACTCGGCCGAGGGTCTGACCCGCGAAGTCGCTGAGTTTGTCCTGAAGACTCCTTTTTCTTCAATGTCCGGCGAGTTGCTGGACTTGGGTCGGAAATCAATTCTTGATGGCTTCGGTCTGGCGCTCTCCGGTTCGGTGGCCGAAAGCGGTCACATCGTCCAGGAGTATCTCAAGGGCCAAGGTGTCGCCGGTGCGGGTGCTGCTACCGTAATCGGTACGGATATGAAAGTGCCGGAGCGGTTTGCTGCTTTTGCCAACGGCGTGGGCATTCATGCCGATGACTATGACGACACTCAGTTGGCGGTGCACAAGGACCGTGTTTACGGTCTGCTGACCCATCCTACAGCCCCCTGCCTGCCGGCGGCTTTCGCGGTGGCCGAGGTCAGCGATCTCTCGGGTGAAGAGATGATGCTGGCCTATCAGATCGGTGTTGAGGTGGAAACCAAAGTGGCCGAGGCCATCTCCCCGCGTCACTACCAACACGGCTTCCACGCCACGGCTACCTGCGGAACATTGGCGGCGGTATCTGCTGTTGCCCGTCTGCGCGGTTATGACTTAGACACCACTTTGCGGGCTATGGGCATTGCAGCCTCGCAGTCAGCAGGTCTGCGTGAGAACTTCGGCACAATGACCAAACCTTTCCACGCCGGGCGCTCCTCGGAATCGGGTGTGGTGGCCGCTGACTTTGCCCGTGCCGGCTGGACCGCGACCGATAAAATTCTTGAGTCTCCGCGTGGGTTCTTCCAGGCCCACGGCGGTGGCTTCATGCTTGAGGCGATTCACGGGAAGCTCGGCAACCCCTGGACGTTTATTAACCCGGGTGTCTCGATTAAGCCCAACCCCTCGGGTTCACTGACCCATCCGGGTATGACCAAGATGCTCGAACTGATTCTTGAGAATGACATCACACCGGATCAGGTCGAGCGGGTCGATGTGGGGACTAACCACAACATGCCCAACGCGCTTATTCACCATCAGCCGAAAAACGAGCTGCAGGCCAAGTTCTCAATGGAATTCTGTATGGCCATTCTGTTGCTTGAGCGTCGCGGTGGCTTGCCTGAGTTTACCGATGAGGTGGTTAATCGCCCGGATGTCCAAGAGATGATCAGCCGAGTGAAATTTGGCATTCATCCCGAGGCTGAGGCCGCCGGTTATGACAAAATGACCACCATTATTGATATCCATTTGAAAGACGGCCGCACCATCAGTGGGCGCTCGGACTTTGGCAAGGGCAGCCCCGCCAATCCGATGAGCTATGACGAGGCCGCGGATAAGTTCCGCGGTTGTGCAGAGTTCGCCCAGTGGGATAGCGGCAAGACGGAGGCCATTATTGATGCCGTTCGCGAGCTGGAGAAACTGGGTTCGGTCAAGGAATTGGCACCGCTGCTCAGCCGCTGATTACTAGGTAGCGGATGTCTGCCCCGGAACCGGTTCAAAAGGTTTCACACTGGGCCGGCGTTGCGGCCCTGGGGGCAGGTGTTGCCTGGATAGGGCAGGGGTACGACGTGCCGCTGCCCTGGCTTTTGGGGCCTTTGTTGGTCGCGGCCATTATCTCGGCCATCGGTTATGCGCCACCGGACTCCGATCGGGCTCGGCGCCTGGCGCAAGCCATTATCGGTATTGCCATTGGGCACAGTTTCTCGGCGGGTATGTTGCCCACCGTGATCAGTCTGATCCCTTTTATGATCTTTATGGCGGTCTGGTCTGTGGTGGTGGCGGCTTTTTGCTCCCTGCTTTTGGTGCGCTTTACCCAGCTGGATCGCACCTCGGCTCTCTTGGCCAATATGCCGGGTGGATTGGCTGAGATGGCATTTCTGTCCCAGGAGATGGGGCGGAAGACCGCACCGGCCATTGTCACCATTCAGACGGTCCGGTTGACCTCAATGGTTATCATCATCCCGGTGGTGATGTCGCTGTTGATGGATTCCACCGGTTCAGCGACGCCACTCGGGCAGGGCGGTGGCGCCACGGTGGGGCTTGAGACAGCGGTAATGCTGGCCGTCGCGCTAGCGGCCGGCTGGGTGCTCGAGCGTATTGGGGTCAAAAACGCCTATATCATTGGAGCGATTATCGTATCGCTAATCGATACGATCACCGGGGTGCTTCATGCCACCGTGCCAGGGATCTTTATCATCGCCGCGCAGATTGTCTTAGGTTTGGCAATCGGTAGTCGCTTCCGGCGCGAGGATATCGCGCGATTGCCACGCATTGCCTTTATTGGGCTGCTGGTTTCACTGCTGACCTCGATTGTGACACTGGCCAGTGTGTTGGTGGTCAGCCTGTTTATTGATGTCGATGTTTACACCCTAGCGCTTGCCGGTGCCCCGGCAGGCATTGCCGAGATGGTGTTGACCGCCAGCGCGCTGGGGCTTTCCGTGCCACTGGTGGCATGTTTTCAGTTAACTCGAATATTTGTCGTCAATGCATTCGCAGCGCCTATTGCTGCTCTTTGGGAACGACTTGGAGGCCAAGAGAGAAAAAATGACTAAGACTTATACGATCGGTGTACTCAATGGCGATGATATCGGCCATGAGGTGGTGCCAGAGACCATTCGCGCGATGAAAGCGGCCGTTGCAAAGGAGGGCGTTGCGGTGGATTGGCAGGACATGCCGATTGGGCGGGTGGCCTATGACACGCTAGGGACCACAATGCCGGATGGCACCTTGGATAAACTACGCACGTTCGATGGCTGGGTGTTGGGGCCGATTGGCCACCGGGAATACCCCGATGACCCCAAAGCCATTAATCCCCATCCCATTTTGCGCAAGCAGTTTGAGCTTCACTCCAATATTCGCCCCTCAAGGGCGTTGAAGGGGTTGCCAGCGATCCACCCGGAAACGGATCTGGTGATTGTTCGTGAGAACATTGAGGGCTTTCAGCCCGATCGCAACGTGGTGGCCGGCTGTGGTGAATTTCGCCCAACCCACGACACCACGATTTCGGTACGGGTGATTACGCGTAAAAACTCACGGGCTGTTGCGCTATCCGCCTTTGAATTAGCCCGACGGCGCAACCGCAAGGTCACCGCTGTGCACAAAAATACGGTGTTTAAGCTGGGGTGCGGCATGTTTGCCGAGGAGTGCCGAAAGGTGGCCGAGGATTACCCAGATGTCGAATTCAACGAGGTGATCGTAGATACCTTTGCCATGCGGGTGGTGATGAAACCCACGGACTTTGACGTGGTGGTGACCACCAATATGTTTGGTGACATTCTGAGCGATTTGACTGCCGGTTTGGTGGGTGGCCTTGGGCTGGCACCTGGGCTGTCGGCCGGAGACTCGCATGCGATGGCGCAGGCAACGCATGGTTCAGCGCCGGATATTTCCGGCAAGGGCATTGCCAACCCCTACGCGATGATTGTCTCAGGGGCCATGTTGCTGGACTGGCTTGGGCAGAAAAACGGCGATGACCGTATGCATCGGGCGGCCGATCGTGTTGTCGCCGGGATAGAGGCGGTGTTTGAACAGGACGGGGTGATGACCCCGGATCTGGGCGGCAATGCCTCAACCGAAGCCGTGGGCAAGGCAGTGGCGGAAAAAATCACCGCCAGCTAACCACCGAGCGCGCCGTCGGCAGTCAGCTGGCGGTGCGTCATTACCCTTTGACCAGGGTGTCTTTTAGGCCATCGCGATCGGGAATCAGTCCCAAACCGGGTAGGTCGGGGATGCGAATGACGCCGTTCTCCGGTTTTGGTGGGTCAATAAAGATGGTCTCGCCAACCGACACCATGCCCAGATGCCATTCCACAATCCAGCCATTGGCCATGCCAGCAAGCGTGTGCATGTTAAACAGAGGCCAGCCACCGCCATTGGCTATGGGCAGGTTATAGGTCTGGGCCAAGTGTGCCACTTTCCGTGCCTCGGTGTAGCCGCCGCAGTAGGTCACATTAGGCTGCAGAATATCGACAGCCTGCTTTTCGACCAGCTCGCGGAGCCGCCAGCGGTGTCCCTCCATCTGTCCGGCTGCGATGGGGATACTGGTGCTGTTGCGCAGATCGGCTAGGGCACGCGCATCATTTTGATGCAGTGGCTCTTCAAACCAGGTGATGTTGTAGTCCTCAATGGCCCGGCAGAGCATTTTGGCCTCGACCGGCGAGAACAGATAATTGGCATCGATCATAATATCGATGTCATCGCCCACCGCCTCGCGAATCGCCCGCACACGCCGGGCATCTTCACGCCAGCCGCCCGGGTCCACAGCGACCACGTTTTTAAGCGCAGTAAAGCCATTGCGGACATGCAGCTTGGCGGCCTCTGCTAGCTGGTCGCGGTCATATTGAGGAAACCCGAAGGTGACATAGGCAGGTGTTTGATCACGGGCAGCACCCAGCAGCTGTGCGACCGAGCGTCCGGCTTGCTTGCCATGGATATCCCACAGCGCAATATCTAGGCAGGAAAGCGCCATCGAAATGGTGCCCGTCATCGCCCGTGGGTTCAGGCGTTTGAGAACGCGCTGGTGGATGGCCTCGATATCGCGTGGATCCATATCCTTGACGATGGGCAGGAAATGCTTCTCTAGGGCGGCGACCACCGAGTGGGCCAAGAAATGCCCCGTCAGCCCGATGCCAGTAATGCCCTCATCGGTCTCCACCTCACAGACCA
>CBFIIM010000045.1:0-12022 GCA_965662395.1 Spiribacter sp.
AATCGTTCCGTCGGTACTGTTTATTCTGGAATAAAGAAATGTCGGCGCCGCCAAAACCATCCCAAACGCATCCCGTGCCTCTTGGCTAAACGGCACCGCGGCTCGCGGCTTGGTGACCGTGTCGAATTCCCAGGTACCGCCTTGGTCTTTGTCGCCAATCAGGCCGGTGGATGCGAATACGTGGGACATGGAGAGCTCCGATATGCGTTGCATAAAGTCTTTGCCGCGCGCCTCAGCGCCGGTGCGGCAGGACCAAAAATATATTTCGAGATGTTCGGTGCGCGCGGCGGCCACTTCAGGCGCCACGCGGAAGTCTTCGGCGGTCAGCCAGCGGCTGCCGATACGCACGCCGCCGGGCGTGCCATGACCTAGCACATGCAGGCAGGTCACGGTGGGGTCATTCAATAGGGATTGCAGGGCGATGGCGGGGTCTTCGGCGGCCGAAACACAATGCGGGGGGCGCACTGTATCGCTGAGTCCGTTCAGCAATGTTTGTGCCTGCTCAACGCTGACATCAATAATTAGCGCTTCATGCATTGTTTTACCGCTCGTTGACATACACCAATCCCTACCCATTTTTATGGACAAGCCTACTGTATTCGCTCTATACGGTTTTTGAACCACTTATTAGCCGACAAATACTGACATTTACTTACATTGCTCATCTCACTGCCCCACCCACACACCCACTCCCACACCGCGTACAATGTGCTCATGACGATTGACCCTCGCCCGTTTTGGCAGCGCAAAACACTGGATCAGCTATCACGGCCGGAGTGGGAGGCTTTGTGTGATGGCTGCGGACAGTGCTGCCGACACAAGCTAGAGGATGAGGACACCGGCGAAGTCTTTCCTACGCGCATTGCCTGTCAGCTACTCGACACCCATAGCTGCCAATGCACCGACTACGCCCATCGCCACGCCAGCGTCCCTGAATGTATTGAGCTGACGGCAGATAGCATCAGCCGTTATCATTGGTTACCAGAGACCTGCGCCTACCGACGACTTGACGAAGGCAAGGGCCTGCAGTGGTGGCACCCCCTAGTCTCCGGCAATCCGGAGACGGTGCACCGCGCAGGCATATCGGTGCGGGGTCGCCTAATCAACGAAAAAGAGCTACCGGCCAACGCCCAGCTCGAAGACTATTTGGAGGAGCCGCCATGGACATGAGCGCCTATCCGCTGCTCGACGGCATCGACGAGCCGGCCCATCTGCGTGAGCTCCCGCAAAGTCAGCTGCCACGGCTTGCCAGTCAGCTGCGCGATTACCTGCTCAATAGCGTGGCGCGCTCAGGCGGGCATCTGGCAGCAGGCCTTGGCGCCATCGAACTGACTGTCGCCCTGCACTATGTGATGAATACCCCCTATGACCGGCTGGTTTGGGATGTGGGCCACCAGTGCTATCCCCACAAGATCCTGACCGGACGCCGTCGAGAGATCGGCCGTATCCGCAAACTGGACGGCCCCGCGGGTTTCCCGGTGCGCGATGAAAGCCCTTACGACACCTTTGGCGTCGGGCACTCCAGCACTTCAATCAGTGCCGCACTGGGCATGGCGCTGGCCGCCCGTAACCAGGGCGAGCCCCGCAAAACCTGCGCCATTATTGGTGATGGCGGACTGACCGCCGGTGAGGCGTTCGAGGCACTGAACCACGCCGGCGATGTGCGCCCTGACCTGCTGGTGGTGCTTAATGACAATGAAATGTCGATTTCGGAGAACGTCGGGGCGCTGAACAAAACCTTTGCCCGCCTACTCTCAGGCGGGGTCTACGGCAACCTGCGTGCCGAGGCCAAAAATATGCTCGAGCGCATGCCCGAGCCGATTCGTGAGTTCGCCAAACAAGCCGAGGAACACGTCAAAGGCATGCTGGTACCCGGGACGTTCTTTGAAGAACTGGGGTTTCAGTATTTTGGCCCAGTCGATGGCCACGATGTGGACGCGCTAGTCGACGTGCTCACCCGCCTGCGCGCCCTAGATGGGCCGCGCATTCTGCATGTCGTCACCCGCAAGGGCAAAGGCTATGCCCGGGCCGAGGCCAACCCCATTGCCTACCACGGTGTTAAAGCATTTGATCCGGCCACGGGGCTGAAGGCCTCAAACACCCCAGCGCCACTGACCTACACCGATGTCTTTAGCCAGTGGCTGTGCGATATGGCCGAGGCCGAACCAAAGCTATGGGGTATTACCCCGGCCATGCGTGAGGGGTCAGGTTTGGTGGAGTTTGCCAAACGCTTTCCCGATCGCTATCTGGATACCGCGATTGCTGAGCAACACGCGGTCACGTTGGCCGGTGGGCTGGCTTGTGAGGGTGAAAAGCCGGTGCTGGCGATCTACTCCACCTTTTTACAACGCGGTTATGACCAGCTGATCCACGATATCGCCCTGCAGAATCTGCCTGTGGTGTTTGCGCTGGATCGTGCTGGTTTAGTCGGTGCTGATGGTGCTACCCATCATGGTGTCTTTGACTTTAGCTACATGCGTTGCCTACCCAATGTCACGGTAATGGCACCGGCCGATGAGCGGGAATGCCGACAGATGCTCTCAACGGCCATGACGATTGATGGACCCAGCTCAGTGCGTTACCCGCGCGGACGCGGCCCCGGCGTCACACCAGACAGTGATCTTGGGACACTGCCCATTGGCAAAGCCGAAATCCGCCGTCGCGGCCGGGATGTCGCGCTATTAGCCTTTGGCACCATGGTGGCCCCGGCGGAGATCATTGGTGAGGAGATCGATGCCACGGTGGTCAATATGCGCTTTGTGAAACCGCTGGATGAAGATTGCATCCGCGAAATCGCCAAAGATCATGCAAAAATCATCACGCTGGAAGAAAACGTGATCGCTGGTGGCGCGGGCAGCGCAGTCGCCGAAGCCATGACCGCCATGGATATCGAGCGCGCCATACTGCACCTAGGCCTGCCCGATGCGTTTGTCCACCACGGTGAGCGCGATGAGCAGCTTGAGTTGGTCGGCCTGGATACGGCCGGTCTTCGATCCCGAATTTCGCGCTGGCTTGACCTGGAGGTTGCCAGCCCCGCCACCACCCAGTAGGGTTTCGGCTTTCCATCGCCTGTGGATACACATGAACCAGAAATCTAGCTTTAATTACGATGAATTGATTGCCTGCGGCCATGGCCAGCTGTTTGGTCCTGGCAATCCGCAGCTTCCAGTACCGAACATGCTGATGTTCGATGCAATCACACACATCGATGAAACCACAGGCGAGCATGGCAAAGGCCTGATCCAGGCGGAACTGGCCGTCCATCCCGAGCTTTGGTTTTTTCACTGCCACTTTCCGGGCGATCCGGTCATGCCTGGCTGCTTAGGGCTGGATGCCCTTTGGCAGTTGTTAGGTTTTTATTTGGGCTGGGTCGGCGGTACCGGTAAAGGCCGGGCGCTTGGTTGCGGTGAGGTTAAATTCACCGGCCAGATCCTGCCGACCAACAATCAGGTAAAATATCGACTGGATGTTAAACGCGTCATCAAGCGACGCCTTTATATGGGGATTGCCGACGGCGAGGTCGAAGTGGATGGCACGGTCATCTACCGAGCCATGGATCTGCGTGTCGGCCTGTTTCAGAATCCTCAAACCAGTCTCTAAAAAAAGGAGGAGTTCACGGTGCGTCGAGTGGTAGTGACCGGCATGGGTATTGTCTCGTGTCTTGGCAACGATTTGGCAACCGTGACACGCGCGCTGCGTGAAGGTCGCTCAGGTATCCGATTTAACGAGGAATACGCTGAGTATGGGCTTCGCAGTCAAGTCGCGGGCCAACCCGATATTGACTTAGACGCCGCCATCCCGCGTCGGGCACGGCGGTTTATGGGCGATGCGGCAGGTTTTGCCTATGTCGCCATGGAGCAGGCCATTCAACAGGCCGGATTGGCACCGGAGGTAGTCTCTAATCCGCGTACCGGGTTGATCGTTGGCTCCGGCGGTGCGTCAACCGAAAACGTCGTTCGCGCGGCAGATATTCTGCGTGAGCGCGGTGTGCGCAAAATCGGCGCCTTTGCCGTACCCAAGGTCATGGGCAGCACCACTTCGGCCTGTCTGGCGACCCCTTTTGAAATTAAAGGCGTGAACTACAGTATCTCCTCGGCTTGTGCGACCAGTGCCCACTGCATTGGCGCGGCTATGGAGCAGATCCAGCTCGGCAAACAGGATGTAGTCTTTGCCGGTGGCGGTGAGGAAGAGCATTGGTCCCTGACCATGCTGTTTGATGCGATGGGGGCGCTGTCGACCAGCTATAACGACACCCCAGAGCGCGCCTCTCGGCCGTTTGATAAAGACCGTGATGGCTTTGTGATTGCCGGCGGTGCCGGAATGCTGGTATTAGAATCCCTTGAGCATGCTCAGGCGCGTGATGCCGAGATTATCGCCGAGCTGGTCGGTTATGCCGCCACCTCAGATGGCTATGACATGGTCGCCCCGTCCGGTGAGGGCGCCGAGCGTTGTGTCGCTCAGGCCCTGCAGATGGCCGAGGTCGAAAACGACCGAAGCGTCGACTACATCAACGCGCATGGCACCAGCACTCCAGCGGGCGACATCACTGAGCTGCGTGCGCTGCAGTCGGTGTTTGGTGAGTCGATGCCACCAGTCTCCTCCACCAAATCACTGACCGGGCATTCGCTAGGCGCCGCCGGCGTGCAAGAGGCGATTTACTCGCTATTGATGCAACAGGGCAACTTCATTGCCGGCACGCTGAATGTCGATCATCTGGACCCTGATGCCGAGGGCCTGCCGATTGTGACTGAAACACTCAGCGACCAGCAGCTAGATCTGGTACTCAGCAACAGCTTCGGTTTTGGTGGCACCAACGCGACATTGGCTTTCCAGCGCTTTAACCCCTAGGTGCAGCGCCTGCCCTACCCCCCTTGACCAAAACGTTGATTTCGCTCGCAAACGGGCGCTTAATACCGGCGGGGTTTTTTAACGTGACGGTCAAATGGGGGATCTCGGGTGATTAAACGCATTGTTTTTGGATTCGCTACGCTTGCTACGCTAGGCGCACTCATCGCCGTGACGAGCGTTGGGGCCATTAATTGGCAGGCACAGCCAACATTCGGCACGATCACCCTGCAATCTAACTTCAGACCGGATCCGCATGAAGTCCCCGTCACCTCCGGTGGCAGCAACGACGCCTCGATGCTCGGTGGCGCCTGCGCGGGATTTATCGCCACGGCCCCCGACTATGACCTGAACTACACCGGCGGAAAGTTTAAGCTCAGCATTTCAGCCGTCTCCGACAGTGACACCACCCTAGTGGTCTTCGATGCCGCTGGCGAATGGCATTGCAACGATGATTATTCCACCGAATCGGGCCTCAACCCTGGCATCGTTTGGGATAACCCGCCGTCGGGCAACTACAACATCTGGATCGGCAGCTACAGCCGCGGTGATATGGCCAGCGCTACATTGCGCATCTCTGAAGCCTCCCCCACCTGGGGCACCACAAGCTTAAACCGCGCCGCCGTTGAGTGGGGCGATAACACCAGCCGTTGGGCCAATGACGGTGAATGTGACGATGATCGCTTTGCTGGCCCCGGCATGGCGGACATCCTGGTGGAGTCCGACCGCTTCCATGACGCCGCTGACTGCCGCAGGCTGTATGAAGCCGGCCTGATCTATTTGCGCTAAGCTCTAGGGCCTCTTGGATAAAGGGGCCACTAGCTCCAATGAGTGGCATTGCCAGCCACAAACCCGCTGGTTAACCTTGTTACATGTAACATTGTAGCGAGGAGCGGCCATGGCTGGCTTAAATAATTCTGCCTCACGGGTAAGACAGCATCGCCAAGCTCGTCGGGTTGCCCAGGCGGATCGAGCTGATAAGGCACTCGATTCCTTTTTGGATGCCGCTCTAGCCGATATCGAATGAATCGAGGTGACATCGTCACGATCGCCCTACCCGGTGATCTAGGCAAACCGCGCCCTGCTTTAATCATCCAATCGGACCGGTTCTTGCAAACTCATACGGTGACTGTGCTGCCGCTATCTAGCACCTGTATCGATGCCCCGCTGATGCGTTTTGATATCGAGCCAGAACCTGAAAATGGGCTGCGCTTACCCTCTCAGGTCATGTTGGACAAACCGACGACGGTCAAGCGCGAACGGATCGGAAAACGCATCGGGTGCATCGATCAATCGCAATTACTGGCCATTAACCGATTGCTTACCGTGTTTCTAGGGATTGCCTGAGATCACCAGCCGGACTGACGATAACGACTTCTTTCGCGGAATGGTGCCCGGAGTGGGACTCGAACCCACACGGCCTAAGGCCTCGGGATTTTAAGTCCCGTGCGTCTACCAGTTCCGCCATCCGGGCGTAAGACTGGAGGCTAGGGCCGGAATCGAACCGGCGTACACGGCTTTGCAGGCCGCTGCATCACCACTCTGCCACCTAGCCCGAACAAAAAACCCCGACCGCGGGCGATCGGGGCTATGTCTTGGAGCGGGAAACGAGACTCGAACTCGCGACCCCAACCTTGGCAAGGTTGTGCTCTACCAACTGAGCTATTCCCGCATCAGACCCGCTATTCTAGTGAGCGCCCGTTTTCTGTCAAGCCTTTGAGCGCCGCGCTCAGGTATAAAAACATCGAATAAAGCGTCAGTGCCGCCGCCACATACAACAGCACCATGCCGGCCGCCCAAATAGGAAAGCCCTGAAAATCATGCCGATACAGCAATAACGCAATGGCTACCATCTGCGCGGCGGTTTTGACTTTTCCCGCCATACCAACGGCCACACTCGATCTCAGGCCCAGCTCGGCCATCCACTCACGAAGGGCCGAGACGGCAATCTCTCGGCCAATAATGACCGCCGCGGGTATCGCCACCAGCGCGGTGGGGGTGTCGACCACCACGATAATCAGTGCAATAGCGACAATGAGCTTATCGGCCACCGGATCTAAAAAGGCGCCAAACGGCGAGGTCTGATTCCAGCGCCGCGCCAAGTAACCATCCAGCCAATCGGTAAAGCTCGCCAATGCAAAGACGGCCGCAGCAGCGGAGTTGGCCCACGGGGCCGGGAGCAAAAATAAAAGCCCCAGCACCGGGATCATCACGATCCGCGCCCAGGTCAGGATGTTGGGCAGTGTCATTTCCATGAACGCGAGCCTACCCCAAAGACCGGCAATCAGCCATTCAGATGCCCATGAATGCGCTCGGCAAGGGCCACGCTGATCCCCGCAACACGCGATAGATCCTCGACTCCCGCCCGCTTAATGCCTTTGAGCCCGCCAAACTGTTTCATCAATGCCTGACGGCGCTTGGGTCCAAGCCCTGGAATTTCTTCTAAGCTCGATCGCGTGCGTGACTTGCCACGCTGACTGCGATGGCCAGTGATGGCAAAGCGATGCGCTTCATCCCGGGCTTGTTGCAACAGATGCAGAGCCGGTGATTCAGGCGCCAATCGAATACTGCCCGCGCGCCCAGCCATCATCAGCACCTCTTCGCCGGCCCGCCGACGCGGTCCTTTGGCGATACCCACGGCGATCACCTCATCAATTTGTAATGCCTCAAGCACGGACTCGGCCTGTTTCAGCTGCCCCGCGCCACCGTCGATTAACAGCAGATCCGGCATCACCCCCTCGCCCTCGCGAAGACGCCGATAACGCCGCTCAAGCGCCTGGCGCATCGCCGCATAGTCATCACCACCGGTAATCCCATCAATATTAAAGCGCCGGTAATCATCCTTAATCGGGCCTTCTCTCCCCAGCACAACACAGGAGGCCACTGTCGCCTCACCCTGGGTGTGGCTAATGTCAAAACACTCAATACGCTCTGGCATCTGATCAAGGCCAAGGGCCTGCTGCAGATCTTCAAAACGCCGCTCCATAATGGCCTCGCTATCCATGCGCGCACTCAAAGCATGCTCGGCATTGCGCTTGGCCATATCCATCCAGCGCCGGCGCTCACCGCGCAGGCGGGCGCTGACATGCACCCGATGGCCGGCATCGTTGCCTAGGGCTTCTTCCAGCACCTCGGTATCCGGCAGCTCATGGCTGACCAACAACTCAGCAGGGGTTTCCTGGCCCAAATAATGCCTGGCGATAAACGCAGGCAGAATTTCTTCAGCCGGTGTGTCGGCGGGCGCACGGGGGAAGAACGTCTGATTACCCAAGTTTTGGCCTTCGCGAATCACAAACACCTGCACGCAGGCCAAATTCTCACGCACGGCACAGGCGATGACATCCACATCCCCTCGGGCACCGGCCACATACTGGCGCTCCTGAATGCGACGGAGGCTGGTGATGCGATCGCGCAGCATGGCCGCGCGTTCAAAATCGAGCGCCTCGGCGGCGGCTTCCATCCGCCCAACCAATTCATCAATCACCTCATTGCTCTGGCCGGAGAGGAACATCTCCACATGCCGGACATCCCGGGCGTAGTCCGATTCGTTAATCAGCCCCACGCAGGGCGCTGTACAGCGGCCGATTTGGTGTTGCAGACAGGGCCTGGAGCGATGACAGTAGAAGCTATCCCGGCACTGGCGCACGGGAAAAACCTTTTGCAGATGATTGAGCGTCTCGCGCACCGCACCCGCCGAGGGAAACGGGCCAAAATAGCGTCCCTCCCCTTTGCGCTGGCCGCGATGGAATGACAGTCGTGGGAAATCCTGCTGTGTCGATAGATAGATGTACGGATAGCTTTTGTCATCGCGCAGCAGCACGTTATAGCGCGGGCGGTGCTCTTTGATCAGATTGTTCTCTAGGATTAGCGCCTCGGCCTCGGTATGTGTCACCGTGACCTGCAGATCCCGCACCTGGCCCACTAATGCCTGGGTTTTGGCGTTGTGTGCGCCCTTTCGAAAATAACTGCTGACCCGGCGCTTGAGATTGCGCGCCTTACCCACGTAGATGACCGTGCCCTTGTCATCAAACATGCGATACACACCCGGCCCGCTGGGCAGAGTCTTCAGGATTGGGTCAACGTTAAAGGCTTCGGTCTGGGTCATACCGTTATTCTAGCCTCACGCAAGCGGTTGCCGTATCGTCTGCGCCCATGAAACATCCGATTATCCCCTGTTACCCCACTCCGGGCCCGGAACGCGCCTTGACCGGGCTGTATTTGGACACCGAACTCCCCGACCGTGGGCAGGCCGGACCGTTCGTCTATGCCAACTATGTGGCAAGTCTTGATGGGCGTATTAGTGTGCCCAATGCGATGGGCGAGCAAAAAGTCCCAGGCAATATCGCCAATGCTCGCGACTGGAGACTGCTGCAGGAGTTGGCCGGGCATGCTGATCTGCTGTTGAGCTCAGGGCGTTATTTACGCGAACTCGATGCCGGCAGCGCCCAAGACATTCTGCCCATTGGCAGCGGTGAGGCTTTTGCTGATATTCGCTCGCATCGCTTGGCCAAGGGCCTTACACCTCAACCCGATGTCGCGGTGTTAAGCGTAAGCCTTGATTTTGCGGTACCGCATCAACTCCTGGAGCAGGGTCGACGAGTGATTGTCATCACCGGCCAGTCGCCGGACCCGGTGCAAGTCAAAACCCATGAGGCAGCCGGCATTGAAGTGATGCCGCTTGCCGGCGTCAGCCGCCCTCAGGGCAGCGTATTGGGCAAAGCCATGGCCAGCCTTGGGTATCAGCGCGTTTATGCTGTCACAGGCCCCTATGTGCTGCACACGCTGATGCAATCGAATTTGCTGGATGCACTGTTTCTCACGACGGTGCACAGAATTATCGGCGGCGGGCCATTCTCAAGCATCTGCGAGGGTGAACTACTGGCCACCCCGGGGGATTTCCAACTGACCTCGCTCTATCACGATTTGGATGGCCCCGATGGCTGCAGTCAAAGCTTTGCCCGCTACGACCGCGCCATCAGGGCATCCATCTAACGCTCGCTGAGCCCTACCCCGGAATACCCCCTTGGGTCAGGGCCTTAGGATCAAGCAGGCGCTCAAGATCGGCATCGGACAAATCCGTCATTTCCCGGGCAATGTCCATTAACGGCCGGCCCTCGGCATAAGCAGTCTTGGCAATCTTCGCCCCCAGCTCATAGCCAATGACCGTATTCAGTGCCGTGACCAAAATTGGGTTGCGCCCCAGCGCCTCATTTAAGCGTTCTTCGTTGACGGTAAACCCAGCCACGGCCCGATCGGCCAGCGCGCGTGCAGTGTTGGCCAGCAAGGTAATGCTCTGCAGCAAGTTGTGTGCAACGACCGGCAGCATGACGTTGAGCTGGAAATTACCAGACTGACCGGCCACGGTAATGGTGGCGTCATTACCAATGACTTGGGCGGCGACTTGGGCGGCAGCCTCTGGAATCACCGGATTGACCTTACCCGGCATAATGCTGGAACCCGGCTGCAGTGCCGGCAGCGCGATCTCACCAAGCCCTGCCAGCGGGCCTGAGTTCATCCAGCGCAGGTCATTACTCATCTTCATAATACTGACGGCCACCACTTTCAGCTGGCCGGAGAGCTCTACCGCGGCATCCTGGCTGCTTAAGCTTTCAAACCGATTGGGGCTCTCACGAAAGGCAATACCGGTGCGACGGGCCAGGACCTCGGCGACCTTAGCGCCAAACTCAGGACGTGCATTAATGCCGGTGCCAACGGCCGTACCGCCCTGCGCCAGGGCATGGACGCGTGCCAGCGCATCGCGCACACGGGCCTCGCCCATACGAATCTGGTAGGCCCAACCGCCAACCTCTTGGCCAAGCGTCACCGGCATCGCATCCATTAAATGGGTGCGTCCCGTGGTGGTGACATCGGCCAACTCAGCCGCCCGCGACTCAAGCGTTTTGGCCAAATGATCCAACGCCGGCAGCAACTCTTCGGCACAAGCCACCGCTGCGGAGACGTGAATAGCGGTTGGAATCACATCGTTGCTGCTCTGCGACATATTGACGTGATCGTTCGGGTGGACCGTATCACCCAGCGCTTCAGTGGCCAGGTGGGCAATGACCTCATTGGCATTCATGTTGCTGCTAGTGCCCGAGCCGGTCTGAAACACATCCACCGGGAAGTGCTGGTCATGGGCACCGCTAGCGACAGCCTCGGCTGCGGAGATAATGGCCGCGGCAATCCTCTGATCGAGATCACCTAAGTCACGGTTGGCCTCAGCGGTTGACGCCTTAATCAGGCCAAGTGCTTCAATGAACCGGCGCGGCATGGTCAGATCACTGATGCCAAAGTTATCCACCGCACGCTGGGTCTGTGCGCCATAAAGGGCATCAGCAGGGACTTGCAACTCACCCATGCTGTCTTTTTCGGTACGAAATCCCGCGCTAGTCATCATCGTCTCTCCGTTTCCAGTAAACTCTTGGGTTTCACATCCATGACAGGTCGGAGGCCATGGAGCTTAGTCAACTTACCGCCATTTCCCCTATCGACGGCCGCTATGGTCGCAAGACCGAGTCGCTCAAGCCACTGGTCAGCGAATACGGGCTGATCCGCCATCGCATCCTCGTTGAGGTGGAATGGCTCAAAGCACTGGCCGCAGAACCTGCCATTGCCGAGGTTCCCGCCCTAACGGAGGCAGCGGCCAAAGCCCTGACTGCCATCGCCACCGGCTTTGATGAAACCGCTGCCGAGCGGGTCAAAGCCATCGAGTCGGTCACTAATCATGACGTCAAGGCGGTGGAATATTACATCAAGGAGCAGATGGCCGGACACTCGGAGCTGGCGGGCATCACAGAATTTGTCCATTTTGCCTGCACTTCCGAGGACATTAACAACCTTGCCTATGCCCTGATGCTGCGCTCAGCGCGCAAAGACGTGCTACTGCCGGCCATCGATCAAATTATTCAGCGCCTGCGTGAAATGGCCGGCGAGCATGCCGATGTTGCCATGCTGGCACGTACCCACGGCCAACCCGCCTCACCCACCACACTGGGCAAGGAATTAGCCAATGTCGCCGCCCGACTGATCCGCCAGCGTGAACAACTGGCCGCGATTCCAATTCAGGGCAAAATCAACGGTGCGGTAGGTAACTTTAATGCCCATATTAGCGCCTACCCTGAGGTTGATTGGTTCGCTTTTTCAAAGCGTTACATTGAAAACCTCGGGCTTTACTGGA
>CBFIIM010000046.1:0-11978 GCA_965662395.1 Spiribacter sp.
CGGTCTGGTCGCGATTACCGTTCTGTTAATTGTCATGGCTAATTCCCTGTTTGGTGATGATGATCCCGAACGGGTAGCGCTTGCCGAAGAGCGGGCCGCTGCTAATTTGGCGCCGCCTTTTGCGGTGCGCTTAACCGGTGAGCCGGCCCCTGCGTTAGCCTCGGCTGAGGCCCCGGCTGACGATGGCATTGTCGAAGTGCGTAGTGGCGAGCAGGTCACCCAGGCGGTCTGCATTGCTTGTCATCAGGGTAATTTCCTGAATGCACCGGGCATCGGTGATGTTGACGGTTGGAATGCGCGTATCGGTAAGGGCTGGGAGACGCTGGTCGATAACGTGGTCAATGGCTATGGCAATATGCCCGCGCAGGGAGCATCAGCCAGCGAAGAGGAAATTCGGGCCGCCATTGAGTGGATGATCGAGGCTGAAACCGGCTTGACGATTCCGGAGTCCTGATCCGTTTCTTGAAGCGCCTAAGCATCGCCACTTAGCAGACGGTGCTCGGCGCTTTCAAGTGCCTCTGGGGTGCCATAGAGCACCAACACATCTCCATCTTTTAAGATTGTATCGGGCTCTGGTTCAGGGCCCCGAATGCCGCCTCGGCGCACCGCTGTCACTTCAACGGATTTATCCTCAAGGTGTACTTCGGCCAATGTTTTGCCAATGGCCGCTGCGCCGCCAGTCAATGTGACGGCATGAAGTTGTTCGCGAAAGCGGTCCGCTTTTTCCATGTCCACTCGCTCAGCGCCGTGGAAATACCCTTTGAGTAGCCGATACCGGTTGCCCCGCACCTCGCGGACATGGCGAAACACGCGAGCCATTGGTACGCCAAGCAAGGCTAAGACATGGGATGCCAGCATCAAGCTGGCCTCTAGGACCTCTGGGATGACCGCAGTGGCCCCGGCGCGTTCAAACCTCTCGATCCAGCGATCATCACGAGTGCGTGCCAGCACGGGGATATCTGGGCGCTCAGTTTTGGTGTGCTCGAGCACCCGCAGCGAAGTCGCCGGGCTATCAAAGCTTAGGACCACCATCCGCGCCCGATCTAGCCCGGCAGCCTGCATGATTTCTCGGCGCTCGCAATCTCCGAAGCTGACTGGTTCGCCCGCGCTGCGTGCCTCCTGAACCCGTTGCGGATCAAGATCGAGGGCGACAAAGGGCAACCCCTCCTGTTCCAGGAAACGGCCGATATTCTGCCCAGTGCGACCGTAGCCGCATAGGATGACGTGGTTTTCTAGCGCATTGGCGACTCGGCTGATGTCAGCATCGACTTGGCCGGCATCAATTGGGCTGGGTGGGGCGCCGAGAAATCGCTCAACCAGGCCTAGGTTGTGCCTGATCAGTAGTGGTGCAGCAACCATGCTAACCACGATGGCAGCCAGAACTAATTGGCTGTTCTCTGATGTTGTGACTCCGGCGCTGATGGCTAATGCGATGAGTGCAAAGCCGAATTCTCCCCCGTTGGCCAGAATAATGGCGGTGCGCCCGGCATCCTGTCGGCTATCAACGGTTCGCGCAATGGCATAGATAAGAACGAGCTTGAAGCTCATCATCCCGGCCACTATTAATGCAATCCAGTGCAGGTTGGGCAAAAGGACTGCAAAGTCGATCACCATGCCGACGGTGATAAAGAAAAACCCAAGCAGAACATCACGGAACGGTCGGATGTCAGCGTCGATCTGATGCCGATATTCAGTCTCGCCCAGCATGATGCCGGCAAGGAATGCGCCGAGTGCGAGTGATAAACCGGCCAGATGAGTTGCCCAGGCCGCGGCAATGGCAATCAGCAGCACTGTCAGGGTAAAGAGCTCATTGGAGCGTGCCGCGGCAACCTCGTGGAAAATTGGACGCAGTGCCTTACGGCCGATCCATACCATGGCGCCGAACACCACAATGCCCTTAAGGAGTGCAAAGCCGAGCTCTCCGGCCAGTGACTCGTTGCTATCACCGGCAAGGATCGGGATGGCGATCAATAGTGGGACTACCGCAAGATCCTGAAAAAGTAGTACGCCAACGGCGCGTCGCCCATGTCGGGTATGAATCTCTAACTGTTCGGTGAGCTGTTTGGTAACAATAGCGGTTGAAGACAGCGCGAGCGCTCCGCCCAGCACAACCGCAACGGCCACAGAGTCGGTGAGCCACCAAGTGATCAACCCGAAGAGCGCAACGCAGACTGTGACTTGACTGGCCCCGAGGACACCGACCGCCCATCGCATGGCCCGCAGCTGGGGAAAGGAGAATTCTAGGCCGATGGTGAATAACAAAAACACCACGCCAAATTCGGCCAACAGGTGAGCGCCCTCTATATCATCAACCAGTCCGAATGCTGAGGGCCCTATCGCCATGCCGACCGCCAGATAGCCGATGATGGGTGGCAGAGAGAGTCGTCTAAACAGCGCCACGACCGCGACAGAGGCAGCGAGGAGGATCAGGACGTTATGCAAACCGTGCATTTGTGCTACCGATAACGTGAGAGGGTAAGTCCGGTCGGGTCAATCTCCGGTGATCTGCCGGTGATCATATCAGCAACCACGCGCCCGCTGCCGGCGGCAAATGTCCAGCCAAGATGGCCCGCCCCGGTATTGAGGAAAAGCCCCGGCACGCCGGTCTCGCCCAGAATGGGCGGTCCATCCATGGTCATGGGCCGCAGACAGGCCCAGCGCTCGATACGGTTTGCATCAATGCGCTCTGCCAAGCGTGGAAAGTTGGCAAGGCCCTGATCAATCACCGTCTGCACCCGTTGGGGCCGGACTGTCGTGTCATAGCCGGCAAATTCCGCCGTCCCTGCAATCCGTAGTTGATCGCCTAGCGGGGTGATGACCACCTTTTGTTCATCATCGATGATGGGTAGGTGCGGGGCAGCCGGTTGACCAGCGATATCAATCGTTGCTGAATAGCCTTTGACCGGTGTGATGGGCAGTCGGATGCCTGCTTGTTGGGCAAGCCGGGGCGCCTCGGCGCCGGTGGCAAGGACAAAGGCGTCGGCCTCAATACGCTCGCTGTTCGTTTCGATCGCCCGCAATCGGCCCTGGTGAGTAATCAGCGCCCGGCAGGTGGCATTCATCTTTAGCTCCAGACCTTGACTGATGGCATGAGCGCCCAGCGCTTGGCAGAAGCGTCTGGCATCGCCGCTAGCATCATCCGGATAAAAGATTCCACCGCTCAGGGTCTCGGCAATGTCGGAAAGGGCCGGTTCAAGACGGGCCACCGCTGCAGGAGTCAGCATCTCATAGCGAACGCCAGCCTCACTCATTAAGCGGGTATCGGCTTGTGCCTGTGCCAGCTCGGATGCTTTGCGGAATATTTTAACAATGCCGTCATGGCGCTGGGTGTAATCAATATCGATGCTGGCTTCGAGTTTGCGCATCAGCTGCAGGCTATAGACAGCTAGCCGCGCGTTAACGGCGGTATTGCTCGCATGATGATGCGGTCGGCTATAGCGCAAAAAACCCAGTCCCCAGCGCGCCAGACGGGGTATTTCACGAGGCCTTAAGAGCAGCGGCGAATCTTCCCGTCCGATCCAGCGTAAAAACTGACCGATGGCTCGTGGTGTATTCCATGGCTCGGTGTGGCTGGCGTGCAGCATTGCGCCGTTAGCATGGCTTGCCTCGGCGGCCAGTTCGCTGGCCCGGTCTAGCAGGGTGACCTGGTGTCCGTCCTGCAACAGGTACCAGGCGGTGGTCACTCCGACGAGCCCGCCTCCGATCACAACGACTCGCACGATGACTCCTAGCAGCCGGGAGAGCCATTATCTTATCCTCTCGGGGGCTATTCTGTCTGTTCTCGGTAACCCAGCGCCTCGGCCAGATGTTGTTGGTTGATGCGCTGGCTGGCGTCTAGGTCGGCAATGGTGCGCGCCACTCGCAGACAGCGATGCCAACCCCGTGCTGAAAGGCCGAGTCGTTCGGTGGCCTGAGTCATCAGTATTTGGCTATGGCGGTCTAGTCGGCAGACGCGGCGAATAGCACTGGCGGCAAGCCCGGCTGCGGGTATCCCATCTCTTTGCTGTTGACGGCTTCGGGCCGCACAAACCCGTTCGCTGACCACCTCGGTTGTCTCACCCGTTGGCAGATGCTCCAGTTCGGTGGGCGTCAACCGCGGGACCTCTACATGCAGGTCGATGCGATCCAGCAATGGGCCGCTAATGCGATTGCGATACTGCTGCACCTGGTTGGGTGTGCATCGGCAATCATGATGGCTGTCGCCGCGATAGCCACAGGGGCAGGGGTTCATGGCAGCAATTAATTGAAAGCGTGCCGGAAAGCGCAACCGGTTGGTGGCTCTGGCGATATGGATTTCTGCGGTCTCGAGCGGTTCGCGCAAGGCTTCTAGCGCGGCGCGCGGAAACTCCGGCAACTCATCTAAAAACAGCACTCCATGATGAGCCAATGATATCTCACCAGGTTGCGGAGGGTTTCCGCCCCCCGTCAGTGCCTTTGGCGAGGCCGAGTGATGAGGATGGCGAAACGGGCGCTCGCCCCAGTGCCGGGTGTCAAATCCGCCATCGGCGACGGAGCGCAAGGCGGCCGATTCCATGGCTTCATCTTGGGTCATCGGGGGTAGCAGCCCCGGCAATCGAGCGGCCAGCAGGCTTTTGCCGCTACCCGGAGGCCCTCGAAAAAGCAGGCTATGATTGCCGGCTGCCGCTATCTCCAGGGCGCGTCGGGCACGCTGCTGTCCGATGACATCTGCCAGATCCAGTGGGGAATGCTCTGGACGTCCGGGGGTAATTATGGGCGGGGCCAACGTCCGTTTGCCAGCTAGGTGATCACAGACGTCGAGTAAATGATGGGCGCCCAGCACGTCACCGCCGGCTAGCGCGGCTTCGCCGGCATTGGATTGGGAGACGATGAGTTTCTCATTTGCCTGCGCGCAGCGCAGTGCCGCTGGTAGGGAGCCGGCAATTGGTCGCAGTGAACCGGATAGGGCCAGTTCAGCGCTAAAGACGTGGCCTTCCAGTCGGCTGGCGTCGATTTGTCCAGAGGCTGCCAGAATGCCGAGCGCAATCGCTAGATCAAAGCGCGCCCCGTCTTTTGGCAGATCGGCTGGTGCCAGGTTGACGGTAATTCGGCGTTTTGGAAAGTCGTAGCCACTGGTGGTCAGTGCGCCCCGGACGCGATCGCGTGCTTCTCTGACCGCTGTATTGGGCAGTCCTACGATGGATAGTGAGGGCAAACCGCCCCCGAGGTGAACTTCAACATTAACGGGCGGTGCATCGATACCCAATGCGGCCCGTGCCTGTACGACGGCGAGTGACATAACAACGCACCTCCCTGTGCGTTAGAACAATCGGACGGGTCTGTCGGGGCGGTGGGTTACCCAGTCGTTGATTCCGAACCGGCCTCGAGTGCCTTGATCCGTGCCTCCAGCGCCTCGAGGCGCTCGCGAGTGCGGGCAAGGACTTTGGCTTGGGCATCAAATTCTTCCCGAGTGACTAGCTCCATTCGGCTGAATGCACTCTGCAATGCAACCCGTGCGTTCTTCTCGACCTCTTGTTGAAAGTCGCGCAGTCCGCTCGGGAGGCTCTCGGAGAAGCGTTTGGTCATCTCATCGAATTGCTTGGGATCGAGCATGCGGATACCTCCATCGGTTTATCCCAGTGTAAGGGCTCTGCGTTAATTTCCCAATCCATTATCCGCACTAAGTTAGTGCATCCGATGAGCGGCAGGCGCACCAATTAAGTGCGCGCGTTGGCTGTTTGCCAGCCTGGCCACTTTTTACCGCCTTTTTCTGAGTCCGGCAGCCTCCGGAAAGCCGCTTATGATGACGCGTCGCAACAATTGGCACGGTCTCTGCATACGTTATGGGCGGGTTATTACCGTCCACGGGTTCAACGCAGTTGTTGAGCCCCCAAGGGAGACCAGGCATGAAGCTAATCACCGCCATTATCAAGCCCTTTAAGCTCGATGATGTCCGGGAATCACTCTCGGAGATCGGCGTGCAGGGCATTACCGTGACTGAAGTCAAAGGCTTCGGTCGACAGAAAGGCCACACCGAACTGTATCGGGGTGCTGAGTACGTGGTTGATTTTCTACCGAAGATGAAAGTCGAAGTCGTGCTCGAGGATGAACTCGTTGAGCGCGCGACCGATGCCATTACCAAAGCGGCCAATACCGGCAAGATCGGAGATGGAAAGATTTTCGTCTCAACCGTCGAGCAGGCCATTCGGATCCGCACGGGCGAAACCGACAAGGACGCGCTCTAGTCATCGGTTCGTGGAATCATATTGGGAGTTTTGACAAATGGAACAAGTAAACGAACTGGCAGGCCTGGCGTACGCGCTGGATACCTTCTATTTTCTGATTTCCGGCGCGCTCGTCATGTGGATGGCGGCCGGGTTTACCATGCTCGAGTCGGGCCTTGTTCGGGCCAAAAATACGACTGAGATTCTGACCAAGAACGTCTCGCTGTATGCGATTGCCTGCATTATGTACATGGTGATGGGGTACAACATCATGTATGGCGGTGGCGTCAGCTCGATGATTCCGTCGTTCAGCCTGATCGTTGGTGCCGCCGATAACTCGGCAGCCGAAATCCTGGCCGGCAGCGATGCGTATTATTCAAACGTCTCTGACTTCTTCTTCCAGGTAGTGTTCGTGGCAACGGCCATGTCCATTATCTCGGGTGCGGTCGCTGAGCGTATGAAGCTGTGGACGTTCCTGGTATTTGCCGTTGTGCTGACGGGCGTCATCTACCCGATCCAGGGCTTCTGGAGCTGGGGCGGTGGCTTCCTCTCGGAGCTTGGCTACTCTGACTATGCCGGCTCAGGCATCGTGCACATGTTTGGTGCCGCTGCGGCCTTGGCTGCTGTTATCGTGCTGGGTCCGCGTAAGGGTAAGTACGGCCCGAATGGTGAGGTCAAGCCGATTCCGGGTTCCAACATGCCGCTGGCAACGCTGGGTGTATTCATCCTGTGGTTGGGTTGGTTCGGCTTCAACGGTGGCTCGGAGCTTAAAGTCTCTGACGTTGACTCCGCCAATGCGGTGGCGCTGGTATTCGCTAACACCAACCTGGCAGCTGCCGGTGGTGTGGTGGCTGCACTGATCACGGCCCGTCTGATGTTTGGCAAAGCCGACCTGACCATGGCGCTGAACGGTGGTATTGCTGGTCTGGTTGCCATCACTGCCGGTCCGAATGTCCCCAGCTTGCTGGTGGCGACGCTCATCGGTGCTGTCGGTGGTGTGCTGGTGGTCTTCTCGATCATCGGTCTTGATAAGCTCAAGCTGGACGATCCGGTCGGTGCCATCTCAGCCCACGGTACGGCAGGTATCTGGGGTGTGTTGGCTGTGCCGCTGTGGTCAGATGGCGCAAGCTTTGGTCCGCAGTTGATCGGCCTTGCTGCTATCTTTATCTGGACCTTCGTCACCAGCTTTGTACTCTGGAGTGTCCTGAAAGGCATCATGGGTATCCGTGTGACCGAAGAAGAAGAGATGGCCGGCCTCGACATCACTGAGTGTGGTATCGAAGCCTATCCGGAGTTCACCAAGAGTTGATCTCCGCGGTCTTTTGACCGAATCTCAGCAACGGGCGTCTTCGGGCGCCCGTTTTTTTATCCGCGCCAGCAACAAGAGGATCAAGCATGAAAGTGGGTGTCATCGGCCTGGGCGTGATGGGCGAGGGAATGGCGGCAAACCTGGCTCGCGCCGGTTGCCTAGGCGGTGTCTGGAATCGGACCCGTTCTAAAGCGCAGGCTTTTGCAGCATCTTTCCACGTTCCCCTTGCCGAGAGCCCGGCGGACTTGGCACGGCGCTGTGACAGCGTGATCACCTGCGTCAGTGCTGATGAAGATCTGCAAGAGGTGATCAGCGCGATAGAACCGGGACTGCGGAATGGGCAGATCGTTATAGACACCTCAACCGTGGCTGTCGAGACCGTGGAGGCGATTAGTGATCGGCTGTCCAAGCTGGGCGTGCGCTTTTTGGATGCGCCCGTTACCGGCGGCGCCGAAGGTGCTGAGGCCGGCACACTGCAGGTGATGGTGGGGGGTGATGAGTCTGTGCTCAACCAGGTCACCCCGATCCTGGAGGTCATTGCAAGCCAAGTGACACACTTCGGTCCAGTGGGGTTTGGTCAGCGTGCCAAGGCAGTCAATCAGGTCCTTGCCGCCGGGATGGTTCAGGCAATCACCGAGGCGCTGGCTTTTGCGGATGCCAGCGGTCTGGATACCGATCGACTAATGCCAGTACTCAGTAACGGGGCAGTGGGCAGTCGGTTACTGGAGCGACGCGGTGAGCGGATGCTAGCCGGTGACTTTGCACCCGGATTTCGGTTGGCTTTGCACCACAAAGATCTGCATCTCTGCCGTGGGCTGTTGCAGTCATTAGATGTCAATCTACCGATCGTGGAGATGACGCTGAAGCACTACGACAGATTGTTAGCGCGCGGATTGGGAGATCAGGATATGACAGCGCTGTATCAGTTAAAGCGGGAGCTTTTTGAGACCGGCAATCGGCGCAGCCTCTAGCGTGTTTTAGCCACCGGAGCGAAGCAGAATGGAGTCGATTTGTTGGCTTGCCATTCTTGCCCGGACTTCATTGACACCAGACAGGGAGGCAAATGGGCCGATCCGCACGCGATGCCAAGTCTCGCCTCCCGGTAATTCAACCCGCTCAATGCGGGCATCGATGCCGAGCAATGCTAAGTTGGCACGTAACGCATCGGCATCCTGTTGCTGGCGAAAAGAACCGGCCTGCAGAAGATAGCGCGCACCGTCGCTAGCGGCAGTGGCTGGCTGGGATTGTGAGGTGCTGGCAGTCGATGGGGTTGGCTCGTCGGTGGCCTGCGTTTGCGGTGAGCTGGCTATCGGGGCACCCTCCTCATCGGCAAGTGGCAGAGCGCCTGGATTTTCAACGCCGCTGTCAGTACCTGCTGAAGACTGATTGGCTACTTCAACTTCCTGCTCGCTTAACAGGCGGTAGAACTCAAAGCGCGGTTGCCCTGGTTCATCGCCTGCCGGTGCCGTGTTCTCTGTCATGGATGCGGTGACATCAGTGTCGGGTCGCGTGTGCTCTAGATGAACCAGCAGGGCGACAAGGAGGCCCATCCCAAGTCCGGTTAACCACCAAATAAAGGGGTTTCGATTGGCCGTTGCAGTCTCCGAGCGAGGGCTTGCCTGCAGGCCTTTGCCGGTTTTCTTTCTGGGCTTGTCCTCATCGCTCATGACTACATGCTCTCCGGTGCCGATACACCCAGAATGCCCAGGCCATTGCGGATCACCTGACGGGTAGCTGTAATCAGGTTAAGCCTAGCATCACGCAATCCCGGGTCTTCGACCAAAAAGGTATGCGCGTTGTAGTAGGTGTGGAAGCTGCCGGCCAACTCGCGCAGATATTGTGCAATCTGATGCGGCTCGTGATTGCTGGCAGCACTTTGCAGGATCTCCGGGTAGCGATTGAGCATCTGCAATAGACCCTGCTCATGCTCTTCGGTGAGTTTGCCAAGATGCGCCAGTCCGTTGTCAAAGTCATGCACCAGCCCCCGGTCATCGAGTTGCGAAAGCACGCTGCAGACGCGGGCATGGGCGTACTGAATGTAGTAAACCGGATTGTCATTAGAGCGTGACTTGGCCAACTCCAAATCAAAATCCAAATGCTGCTCTGGTCGCCGCATCACATAGAAAAAGCGTGCGGCGTCGTTGCCGACTTCTTCACGCAGCTCGCGCAAGGTGACGAATTCGCCTGAGCGGGTAGACATGGCCAGCCGCTCTTGCCCGCGGTAGAGGATGGCAAATTGCACCAGTCGGAACTCAAGACGATCGGTGTCATGGCCGAACGCTTCAAGACTTGCCCGTACCCGCGCCATATAGCCGTGATGATCCGCGCCGAAAACATCGATCGCTTTGGCAAAGCCGCGTTCAAATTTATCCAGGTGATAGGCGATGTCTGAGGCGAAATAGGTAATCTGCCCATCAGCACGCCGCACCACCCGGTCTTTGTCATCACCGTAGTGACTGGAGCGAAACCAGATGGCTCCGTTGTCTTCATAGAGGGTGCCGCTGGCCTGAAGTCGCTCGAGTGCACGCTCCACAGCACCGCTGTCCACTAGGCTGCGCTCGCTGTACCAGCGGTCATAGTGCACGCCGAACGCCGCCAGATCTTCTTCGATGTCGCCTGTGATGGCATCTACGGCCGTTTGCAGGATTTCGTGATAGCGCTCATCGCCCAGCATTTCGCGGGCCCGGGCGATGAATGCATCGATATAGGCCTCTTTATCGCCGCCGGCATTGGCATCGGCGGGCAATCCGGCCGTCAGATCAGCCGCGGATAGCCGATACCGCTCGCCGGATTTGGCTTCAAGGTCACGGGCTATATCGTGAATATAATCACCCCGATAACCATTGACTGGGAAGTCGATGGCCTCTCCGCGATGCTCCAGATAGCGCACCAGCACGCTAACGGTGAGGATGTGCATTTGGCGGCCGGCGTCATTGACATAGTATTCACGGTGCACGTCATAGCCCGCGGCTTCGAGCAGATTGCCCAGTGCTGCACCAAAGGCTGCGCCGCGACCATGCCCGACATGCAAAGGCCCGGTGGGGTTGGCCGAGACAAATTCGATCATCACCCGCTCGCCCTGGCCCTCATTGGAGCGGCCAAACTCCGCGCCGTCGCGATGAATGCGCTCAATAACAGCGTTGGCGGCATCCTGGGTGACAAAAAAGTTGATAAATCCAGGCCCTGCGACTTCGACCTGTGCCACATGTGGGTGCACTGGCAGATGGTTAATCAGGCGCTCGGCAATTTGTCGCGGTGGCTGGCTAAGCGGTTTGGCAAGACGCATGGCCAAGTTGCTGGCGTAATCGCCATGGGCGCCATCACGGGCCCGCTCGATCTGGATTTCTGGCTCGGCCGGCAGCGTCAGCGACTCGGCGTCCAGCAGGGCATTGAGGGATTGGCGCAGCAGGTCGGCAAGTTGTTCTTTCATGGGCGCTCATTATCCCGTCTCGCTGGAGGGGTTCAAGCGCTAACGTATTGTGTCGATCATTAAAGTGTCTCCACCGGGTCAACATCCACCGACCAGCGAACCTGGCGGGCCTCCCGCAGCCCCTGGATTGCAGGGATCCAACGCTCGAGTAATGCTTGCAGGGCAGCCCGCTGGTCGGATTGCAACATCAGTTGGGCCCTAAACCGTCCGGCGCGCCGCTCCATAGGGGCTGGGTAGGGGCCCAGGTACTCCACTTCCCGATATCTGGGGGCCAAGGCCAGCGCGGCGTTCAGAAAGTTAAGTCCCGCATGGCGCTGCAGGCTTTCCGCCCGTAGCAGGGCCATTGCGCGGCTGGGTGGCAATCCGGCCGCCTCCCGTTCGGCCAGAGCACTGCTGGCAAAAGCGGGATAGCCGGCATGGACCAGTGTCTGTAGCAGTGGGTGTTCAGGGTGGTGTGTTTGTATGACCACCTCACCGGGGCGCTCGGCTCGCCCGGCTCTTCCTGCCACCTGTACGATCAACTGGGCAAGACGCTCTGATGAGCGAAAATCCGCACCGAACAACCCCTGATCCGCATCCAGGATGGCGACCAGCGTGACAGCGGGCAGGTGATGTCCCTTAGCCAGCATTTGTGTGCCAAGCAGCAGTCGAGCCTCACCCCTGATGGCTGCTGCCATCTGTTGTTCAAAGCCGCCCCGCTTGCGCGTTGTGTCGCGATCAATTCGGACTAATGAGGTTTGCGGAAACGCATGCTCGAGTGCCTGTTCGATACGTTCGGTGCCCAGTCCAATGGGACGCAGATCGACGCTGCCGCAACTAGGGCAATGGGTGGGGATCGGGTGTTCGTGATCACAGTGGTGACAATGCAGTCGCCGGCGCCCCTGATGATAGGTGTAGCGGGCATCGCATCGATCGCACTCGGCTACCCAGCCGCATTCATGACACAGCAGCGTTGGGGAGAACCCTCGGCGGTTTAAGAAAAGCAGCACCTGCCCATCGGCGGCGAGATGCTCACCGACCCGCTCAATCAATGGTTGAGATAAACCCTCATGGAGCG
>CBFIIM010000047.1:0-11710 GCA_965662395.1 Spiribacter sp.
GCAGCAGGAACAGCAGGAAGATGGCTGCCCCCATGGCCAGCACACCCCCGAACTTATCCGGCACTGCGCGCAGGACTGAGTAAAATGCAGTGAAGTACCACACCGGGGCGATGTGCTCAGGTGTCTGCAGCGGGTTAGCCGGCTCGAAGTTAGGCTTCTCAAGGAACAGCCCGCCCATCTCCGGGGCAAAGAATACCACCGCGGCAAAGAAGATCAGGAACACACCCAGGCCAAAGGTATCCTTAACCGTGTAGTAGGGGTGGAACGGGATGCCGTCTTTGGGTTTACCGTTCTCATCTTTGACCTTCTTAATATCCACGCCATCCGGGTTGTTTGAACCCACCTCGTGCAGCGCCAGGATATGGAACACCACCAGGCCTACCAGCGCCAAGGGTAGCGCCACCACATGCAAAGCGAAGAAGCGGTTCAGCGTGACACCCGAGATGTTGAAATCACCCCGAATCCACAACGCCAGGTCTTCGCCAATGAACGGGATAGCCCCAAACAGAGAAATGATGACCTGCGCGCCCCAGTAGGACATCTGCCCCCAAGGCAGCAAGTAGCCCATAAAGGCCTCTGCCATCAGCAGCAGGTAAATAATCATGCCGAAGATCCAGATCAGCTCACGCGGCTTTTGGTAAGAGCCGTAGAGCATTGCCCGGAACATATGCAGATAGACCACCACAAAGAACGCCGAAGCGCCGGTTGAGTGCATGTAGCGAATCAGCCAGCCCCATTCGACATCCCGCATGATGTATTCCACAGAGGTAAATGCACCTTCTGCGGAGGGATTGTAGTTCATGGTCAGCCAGATACCGGTCAGCAGCTGGTTGACCAACACAATCAGGGCCAGCGACCCGAAGTAGTACCAGAAGTTAAAATTCTTGGGCGCGTAATACTCACCAACATGCTCATTCCACATCTTGGTCAGCGGGAAACGGGCGTCAATCCACCCCAGCATCCCACCCTGCGCCTTCGTTGTGGCGTCACTCATCAGGCAGCCTCCTGGTCTTCTCCGACCACAATCAAGCCATCATCGGCGATGCGGTACGGAGGCACTACAAGATTGGTCGGAGCCGGCACACCCGAGTAGACGCGCCCGGCCATATCAAACTTCGACCCGTGGCATGGACAGAAAAATCCACCCTGCCAGTCAGCATCGAGCGATCCGGCTTGGGGCATGAAGGACGGAATGCAGCCCAAATGGGTGCAAATCGGCACGAGCACCAGAAACTCCGGATCGATTGAGCGATGAATGTTCTGCGCGTAGGCGGGTTGCTGCGAAACCACCGCTGATTCGGGATCGCGCAATTCGTCATTCACCGATTCGAGGGCTTCTATAGCTGCCTCTGACCGGCGGATCACCCAAACGGGTTGACCCCGCCAAGTAATGTTGACCTTCTGCCCCGGCTGGAGCGTGCTGGCATCGACTTCAACTGGAGCTCCGGCAGCGCGAGTAGTAGCGCTCGGATTCCAATAAGCAAGAAAGGGCACCGCCGTGTAGGCCGCACCAACACCGCCGACAACGGAAACCGCGCCGGTAAGAAAACGGCGTCGACTATTGTTAGCGCCTTCCTGGGACATCTGGATTCCCCTACATGGGTAACGGACTCAAAGACCAGCCAACATTGGTAATCAATTTAGACCAACCGGCCACCTGCGAGGCGTAGAATCCAACATCCGCCTGATTTCGTCAAGGCGGAAAGCCCGTCAAAACCGCCTTTCACCGACCTAAAACTTGCTTTCAATCAAGGCCTAAGATTATGCCGGATTGGGATCATCAATAAATTCAACCGCCAGACCAAAGTGCTCGGCAAGGTGCCGACCCAGCGCCTGCACCCCGCCGCGCTCGGTCGCGTGATGGCCCGCCGCCAGATAGTGGATACCCAACTCCCGGGCCTCATGCGCCGTTGGCTCAGAGATCTCACCGCTGATGTAGGCATCCACCCCCAGTCGCGCCGCCTCAACAATAAACCGCTGCCCACCGCCGCTGCACCAGGCAACCCGCCGCACCGGATGTGATCCACCCTCAACAACCACTGGCGAATGATCCAACGACTGAGAAAGCATCTTGGCCAACTGCGCCACGCTCTGTGCCTTGGCCAAATCACCATGCCAGAGAAGCCCGGGGATTCCGCCCGCAGTGACCGTGCCGGCCACGTCAATACCCAGCAGCTGTGCAAGCTGCGCGTTATTACCCAGGGTGGGATGCACATCAAGCGGAAGGTGGTAAGCCAGCAAATTGACGTCGTTATTTAATAAAAGCCGCAAGCGCTCGGCCTTCATTCCAGTCACAACCGCCGACTCGGATTTCCAGAAATATCCATGGTGCACCAGTACCGCGTCGGCCCCGGCATTGAGAGCTGCCCGCAGAAAACGCTGAGAGGCGGTCACGCCGACCACCAATTTTTTAATCTCAGCACGGCCCTCAACCTGCAGCCCGTTGGGACAATAATCACTGATCCCCTGCGCAGAGAGCCGCTCATCGATGTAAGCGATCAATGCCTGACGGTGTACCATAGGCGCAACCCTGACTGTGCTGAAGTTGCCAGAGTATACGAGATGGCCATTCGACGATTCATCCGCTTTCTGCTGAGCTATGCCCTGGTTGGCCTGATTGTGGCGTTGGCGATTGTGTGGATTGCCCCGGAGTCACTGCAGCAGCAGCGCTCAGTTGATATTGAGCGTGAGTATCCATTCTCTTATGCCGATGCCGTAGCGCGGGCAGCACCCTCAGTAGTCAATATCTACACAGCGACGCGCACCCCAGACCCTCGAAATGCGTTTTTAGACCCGCCGCTTTTCAACGACTTGTTTGGCGACAGCAGCTCGCCGACCAATGCCCGGCTCGACACCTCGCTTGGTTCGGGCGTTTTGGTTAGCGATGCTGGGCATCTACTGACCAATCATCATGTGATCCGCGGCGCCGAACAGATTCAAGTCATGTTGGCCGATGGCAGCACCGCACCAGCTACTGTCGTCGGAACAGATCCGGAATCGGACCTTGCTGTGCTACAAGTGGCCATCGTCAACCCACCGCATGTGCGCTTAGCCCCATCCACAAGTCTGCAGGTCGGTGATGTTGTTTTTGCCATTGGCAATCCCTTTGGCGTGGGGCAGACCGTGACCCAGGGGATTATTAGTGCGTTGGGGCGCAGTGAACTCGGACTGGCCACCTTTGAGAATTTCATACAGACCGATGCAGCGATCAACCCGGGTAACTCCGGCGGTGCGTTGGTTAACGCACGCGGTGAGGTCATCGGCATCAATACCGCCATCTTCAGCCAGTCCGGTGGTTCCATGGGAATTGGCTTTGCCATCCCGGGTGACCTTGCCCGCGCCGTTTTAACTGACATTATCGACTACGGGCGTGTCATTCGTGGCTGGATCGGCGCACAGGTAATTGCCAGCCCCGCAGGCGGCATTCTGGTGGGAGATATTTTGCCCGGCAGCCCGGCAGATCAAGCGGGATTGCTCGCCGGCGATGTGATTGACCGAGTGGATCAGCAGGCCATCGCTTCGGTACGAGAACTACTTGATCGGATTACCCGCGAAGACCCGGGCAGCCAAGTCCAACTTCAGGGCCGCCGCAATGGCCAACCTGCCAACTGGACAGTCAATATCGCTGAGCGGCCCACCAATTTGGGAGCCAGTGCGCCACAACGCCCGCCAATCCGCTAGGTATTGCGGCTGCTCTTGAGATGCTCAATCCGGTATTCGGCAGATCGTGCATGGGCGGTTAGCCCTTCAGCATGCGCCAGACGGGCCGCCACAGCACCCAGTGATGCAGCACCCTCGGGGCTGCAGGCAACAAGGCTGGTCGATTTGCAAAAATCATAGACACCCAGTGGTGAGGCAAACCGCGCCGTTCGCGAGGTGGGCAGCACATGACTGGGCCCGGCACAGTAATCGCCTAAGGCTTCCGGCGTGTAACGGCCAAGGAAGATAGCGCCGGCATGATCAATGGCTGCTGCTAGCCGCTCCGGCTCAACCACTGAGAGCTCAAGATGCTCAGCCGCAATCTGATTGGCCAAGACGGCTGCTTCGGCCAAGTCACGCACACAAATCAGCGCGCCGCGTCGGGCCAGTGACGCACGAATAATCTCAGAACGGCTCATCTCAGGGAGCAAACGCTCCATGGCAGCCTGCACATCGTCCAAATACCGCGCCTCCGGACAGATCAGAAGCGCACGGGCATCCTCGTCATGTTCAGCCTGTGAGAAAAGATCCATCGCAATCCAATCGGGATCAGTCTGGCCGTCACAAATAATCAAAATCTCAGATGGGCCGGCCACCATATCGATGCCGACATGTCCAAACACCCGGCGCTTGGCCTCTGCAACATAGGCATTACCCGGGCCCACGATTTTGTCCACGGCGGGAATCGTATCGGTACCATAGGCAAGTGCCGCAATGGCCTGGGCGCCGCCCAGCAAGAAAAGCCGGTCCACGCCTGCCACCGCGGCAGCAGCCAGCACCATCGGTGCGATTTCGCCCCGCGGCGCCGGTGCCACCATAATGATCTCCCCCACCCCGGCAACACGGGCAGGGATCGCGTTCATCAGCACCGATGAGGGATAAGCCGCCTTTCCGCCAGGCACGTAGATCCCCACCCGCTCGAGCGGACGGATACGTTGACCAAGACGTGTGCCATCGGCCTCGGTTTTCTCCCAATCGTCTTGGCGCTGGTGCAAATGGTACTCACGCACCCGTGCCGCCGCCGTCTCGAGGGCCTCCCGATCAGGTTGCGACAAGCTCTCTAGGGCTTCCTGCCAGCGCAGTTTCGGCACCTCAAGCTGGGCGACATCACCCACTTCAAGCTGATCAAAGCGTGCGCTGAACTGAAGCAGTGCGGCATCGCCGTCGCGACGCACCGCCGTTAGAATTTCAGCAACCGCTGCTTCCACCGCGTGGGTCGCGCCATCGTCCCAGCTGGTTAATGCGTCCAGGCGCTCGGCAAAGTCAGGCTGAGCGGTACTGAGTCTTTGAATATCCACCACGTTGGTCACCCGTTGCGACGTTCGGCCACCACTTGCGCGATGCGCGCAAGCATTGGCTTAAGCGTCTGATGTCGAAGCTTCATCGATGCTTTATTGACCACAAGTCGAGAGCTGATATCCGCAATTGATTCAAGCGGCGCCAATCCATTGGCCCGCAAGGTGTTGCCCGTATCCACCAAATCAACAATGACATCGGCAAGCCCCACCAGCGGCGCCAGTTCCATGGACCCGTACAATTTAATCAAATCGACCTGGCGGCCTTGTGCCGCAAAATAGCGCCGCGTGATGTTGACAAATTTGGTCGCCACGCGAAGACGGCCACCATCAAGCGGAGCATCTGGCCGGCCAGCCACCATCAACCGGCAGCGCGCGATCTCCAAATCGATGGGCTCATAAAGCCCGCGGGCGCCCTGCTCCATGAGCACATCCTTCCCCGCCACCCCCATGTCTGCGCCGCCGTGGGCAACATACGTTGGCACATCGGTTGCACGCACGATTATCAGTCGCAGATTGGGATCCGTTGTTGGCAGAACCAACTGTCGGCTGCGCTCTGGGTCCTCAAGCGGCTCGATCCCCAGCGGCTTTAACAATGGCAGCGTCTCGGCAAGGATTCGGCCCTTTGATAGGGCGAGCGTCAACTGATCAGGCATGACTACGGGCATTCTCACCTGGCATCCGTCGGATATTGGCTCCCAGCTGGGCGAGCTTCTCCTCGATGCACTCATAACCCCGATCGATGTGATAAATCCGATCAACCAAGGTATCGCCCTCACTGACTAGGCCGGCCAGAACCAGGCTGGCCGAGGCGCGCAAGTCCGTCGCCATCACCGGTGCGCCGGTCAGCCGCTCCACACCGTTACTAATGGCAGTATGGCCTTCGAGACGAACATCAGCGCCCATACGCTGAATCTCGAGCACATGCATAAAACGGTTTTCAAAAACGGTTTCGGTGACCATACCCACGCCTTGGGCCACCGCATTCAGCGCGCAAAGCTGCGCTTGCATGTCGGTTGGAAAAGCCGGATAGGGGGCGGTGCGAACGTTGACCGCTTTGGGCCGTCGACCCTGCATGTCAAGCGCCATCCAGTCATCACCCACCGTAATCTCTGCCCCACTCTCGCGCAGCTTGGCCACCACGGCATCCAACAACTGTGGGGCGGTGTTCCTTAATCGGATGCGCCCGCCAGTCATTGCACCCGCCACCAGAAAAGTACCGGTTTCAATCCGGTCCGGCAAAACATCATAATGGGCACCAGAGAGCCTTCTCACCCCTTCGATGGTAATGGTATCGGTGCCGGCACCACTGACTTTTGCGCCCATACTGTTCAGACAGTTGGCCAGGTCGACTACCTCAGGTTCGCGCGCTGCGTTTTCAATGACCGTTGTCCCCTCGGCAAGCGTTGCGGCCATCATTAGGTTCTCGGTGCCGGTCACCGTGACCATGTCCATGACCAAACGGGCGCCCTTAAGCCGGCCGGAGCGCGCACGGATGTAGCCGTTCTCCACGGTGATGTCAGCACCCAGCGCCCGCAGGCCCTCGACGTGCAGATTGACCGGCCGACTACCAATGGCACAACCACCGGGCAAGCTGACGTCCGCCTCACCATAACGGGCCAGCAAGGGACCCAACACCAGAATGGAGGCCCGCATCGTCTTGACCAACTCATATGGAGCGTGACAGTTATCCAGCTGCGAGGGATCAAGTTCCACGCGCATGCGCTCATCCACTGTCAGCCTGACCCCCATGCGCCCGAGCAATTCCATGGTGGTGGTGATGTCATGCAAATCGGGGATGTTGCCAATCACCGAGGCGGTATCAGCCAGCAGCGTGGCCGCCATAATCGGCAGGGCTGCATTTTTGGCACCCGATATCCGAATGTCACCGGAGAGCGGCTTACCGCCGCGAATTAATAATCGCTCCACCGCCTCAGCCCTGCTCTTCGGCGGCTTGCGCCGGCGTCAGGGTGCGCATGGAGATGGCGTGCAATACATCGTTGTCGATATGCGACTGCAATAGGTCGTACACCAAGCGATGACGACGTAAAAGCGGCAAGCCTTCAAATTCGGCGCTAACGATTCGCGCCTGGAAATGTCGCCCATCACCAATAACATCGATGTCGGCATCCTTGAGCCCTGCCTGCAGCAAGGCCCGAATGGCCTCAGGTTCCATCATCGCTCAGCTATCTCCTTCAGATTCGGGGGTCCACCCCAACAGTGTATCAACGCCACCCATCTGTGCGAGCCGCTTTAACCCCGCAGGCGGCTGTAAAAATTCCGCAGCACCACCGGCATCCCTCAAACGACGCTGCCACTCAACCAGCAGCGCAAGCCCCGCACTGTCCACGGCTTCAAGCCCACTGAGATCAACCCGGAGTTGCGCAGCGCTGATCGGCAGCTGACCGAGCAGATGGCTGACATCGGCGGCACGCAAAATACCGGCCAGCCGAAAACCTCCCGCCCCGTCTGCCTCCACCTGCACGGATGCCAAGCCTTTACTCACCATCAGAAACCATTAGTTGTTACTGCCCGACTGGTTGTAGAGAAACTGTCCAACAATATCTTCGAGCACCAAGGCAGACTGGGTCAGCGTGACTTCATCACCGGCAGCCAGAGAATCCGGCATCCCGCCGGGCTCCAAAGAAACATATTGCTCACCCAGCAGGCCCGAGGTGCGGATGCTGGCTGCGGTATCACTGGGCAGATCATCGTAGCGGGCATCGATGGTCAACGCGACGCGAGCCTCGAAGCGCGCGGGATCCAACGTAATCTCGGTGACCCGTCCAATCTGTACGCCGCCCATACTGACCGGGGCACGGTCACGCAGCCCGCCGATATTCTGAAAATAGGCATAGACGGTGTAGCCGTCAGCACGCTGGAATGCGGTGATATTGCTCACCTGCATGGCCAGGACAAAAAGTGCCGCAAACCCGGCGGCGACAAACACCCCCACCGTGATCTCCATTGTGCGCGAGTTATCCACCAGCCACTCCTTTTCGTTAATCGAACATCAATGCGGTAAGGACAAAATCTAGCCCCAGCACCACCAGTGAGGTCACTACCACGGTGCGTGTCGTGGCCCGGCTGACGCCCTGCGATGTTGGCAAACAGTCATACCCATTGAAAACCGCAATCCAACCCGCTGCTAGGCCAAACAGTACGCTTTTGATCACGCCGTTCATGACGTCATCGGAAAAACTGACTTGGGCCTGCATTTGTGACCAAAAAGCACCACCGTCAATACCCAGTAGAGCGGTGCCCACCACATAGGCGCCCACAATGCCCAGCAGCGTAAAGATCATCGCCAACAGCGGCAGAGAAATCAGCGCCGCAAGCAACCGGGGAGCCACAATGCGCCGTTCCGGATCGACGGCCATCATTTCCATACCGGAGAGCTGCTCAGTGGCCTTCATCAAACCGATTTCAGCGGTCAATGCTGAACCCGCCCGGCCGGCAAACAGCAACGCCGTGACAACCGGCCCCAACTCGCGCGTCAACGACAGCGCAACCAGCACACCCAGCGACTGCTCGGCACCAAAGTCAACCAGCGTGTAATAGCCCTGCAGCCCCAGCACCATACCGACAAAAAGCCCGGAGACAATGACGATGACCAGAGTCAAGACGCCCACCGAATACAGCTCGCGAATCAGCAGCTTCGGGCGCCGCAGCATCTCTCCCGAGCCGACTAACACTCGCAACAAAAACAGCATGGCCCGGCCTAGCGTGGCAAGCGTGTGCAGGGTATTGGCACCCAGTGACTGGAAAAACCCGGTCATGGTGATTTCACTCCCAGATCATCCGCCATTGAGGCGGCCGGATAGTGAAACGGCACCGGGCCATCGGGGAGTGCATGAACAAACTGATTCACCCAAGCGGACTGACTCTGCCGCAATGCATCGGGCGTTCCCGATTCAACCACACGCCCTTCGGAAATCACATAGGCGCGATCAGCAATGGCCAATGTCTCATCGACATCATGAGAGACGACAATACTGGTCAGCCCCAGTGCGTCGTTAAGCTGCCGAATGACTTGCATCAGCGCACCCATGGAGATGGGGTCTTGGCCAGCAAACGGCTCGTCATAGAGCATAATCTCGGGGTCGAGCGCTAAAGCACGTGCCAACGAAACCCGCCGGGCCATGCCGCCGGAGAGCTCAGCTGGATACAAATCACGCGCGCCGCGCAGCCCCACCGCCTCAAGCTTCATCAGCACCACGGTGCGAATCAACGTCTCTGGCAGATCTGTGTGCTCACGCAGAGGAAAGGCAACGTTATCAAAGCAGGTCATATCCGTGAAAAGTGCACCGCTTTGAAACAGCACCCCCATCCGTCGTCGCAGTCGATAGAGCGCCCTTCGTGACAACGCGCCCACCTCTTGCTCGGCCACTCGAACGCTGCCCGAGCGTGCTCTTAGCTGACCGCCGATCAGTCGCAGCAGCGTGGTCTTGCCAGTGCCGCTCGGCCCCATAATCGCCACCACCTCACCGCGTCGGACCGATAGATCAATACCGTCAAACAGCCGGCGTCCGCCTCGATGAAAGACGAGATCTTGGATATCGATGAGCGCCTGAGACTCAACATTGGGATCGCTTGCGAGCATGAGATGGCTACTGCTGTGTAAAGCGCAAAAATCAGGCGATTGAGTATCCGTGAAGCCATCAAACCGGTCAAATGCGGTATTGTGCGAAATTCGTGAGTTGAGCACCCAATCACATGAATCTGTTTTTATTGCTGGCCGTCATTACTCTGGGCTTTGTCGTACTGGCCTGGAGCGCTGATCGATTTGTCGATGGGGCATCGGCTACGGCCCGCCACATGGGAATCTCACCACTTTTGATCGGACTGACGGTGGTCGGCATTGGCACCTCGTTACCAGAGATGCTGGTCTCCGCTATTGCGGCAGCCGAGGGAACACCGGGGCTGGCCCTTGGCAATGCGCTTGGCTCAAACATTGCCAATGTTGGTTTGATCCTTGGGTCCACCGCTTTATTAATCCCGCTGACCATGCACTCAACGCTGCTACGGCGCGAGCTTCCTGTACTGATGCTGGTTGTCGCTGGCACAGCGCTAGTCCTTGCCGACGCCAAGCTCACACGCTTGGACGGCATTATTCTGCTGCTTGGTATGTCCGGAGTGATCGCCTGGATGGCCTATCAGGCAAGACCCGCCCGCCAACAGGGTGACATCCTTGTTCGCGAAATCGCAGCCTCACTACCCGATGAAATGCCCCGCGGCCAAGCGGCGATGTGGATGGCCATTGGGCTGATTCTGTTATTGGCAAGCTCTCGTGCGCTGGTCTGGGCAGCCGTCTCCCTGGCCACCCAACTCGGCGTAAGTGATTTGGTCATCGGACTAACCATCGTTGCCATTGGCACAAGCCTGCCCGAGCTGGCCGCCTCAATCGCCAGCGCGCGCCGAGGAGAATCGGACCTGGCCATCGGCAACATCATCGGCTCAAACATTTTTAACCTGCTCGCAGTATTGGGTATTGCAGCCGTCATCGCGCCTTTTGCCGTGGATGGCGTGAGTCTGGTGCGCGACTACGGCATCATGACGCTGTTTATGCTGGCCATGGTGATATTGGGGTTCGCGCTAGGCGGCAGAGGCCAGCTAGGTCGAGTCCAGGGAATGATCTTGCTCATGGGCTTTATCGCCTACCAGGTGATGCTTTTGGTAATGGGGCCGTCATGACACAACACAGCGATTACAAAGGCAGCGACTTCATCCGCTTAGGGCGTGCCGTGATTGCCACTGAGGCAGCAGCGGTCCGAGCACTTGAGGATCGGATTGATCAAGCATTTGCCAGCGCCTGTCGGTTATTGCTGGCGTGTCGCGGCCGGGTTGTTGTCACAGGCATGGGCAAATCAGGTCATATTGGCGGCAAACTGGCTGCTACGCTGGCCAGTACCGGCACTCCGGCGCTATTCGTCCACCCCGGCGAGGCACGACATGGCGACTTGGGCATGATCATCGATGGGGACATTGTGATTGCCCTGTCCAACTCGGGCGAGACCGATGAGATCAATGAGCTGCTGCCGCTGATCAAACGTCGTGAAATCGCGCTGATTGCCATCACCGGCAATACCGAGTCAACCTTGGCCAAGGCAGCTGATGTGCATCTGAATGCCGGCGTCGACAATGAGGCCTGCCCGCTGGGGCTCGCACCCACGGCCAGCACCACCGCAGCCCTGGCCATGGGCGATGCGCTTGCCATTGCCCTGCTTGATGCGCGCGGCTTTACCGCAGAGGACTTCGCGCTTTCTCACCCCGGCGGACGGCTTGGGCGACGTTTATTGCTCCATATTGACGATCTGATGCACACCGGCGATGCCATTCCTCAGGTCAGCACCGACACCCCACTAGCTGATGCCCTGCTGGAGATGACACGCAAGGGCCTTGGCATGACCGCCATCATCGGCACCGATCAAACGGTGGCAGGTATCTTTACTGATGGCGATCTGCGCCGGACGCTGGATGAAGGCCATGACATCCGCACCACCCTCATCGGCACAGTGATGACGCCTGCGCCCCGCTCAATCGGGCCAAGCGGATTGGCCGCCGAGGCCCTGGCCCTCATGGATCGCCACAGCATCAATGCGCTATTAGTGACCGATGAGCAGGGGCGGCTGCTCGGCGCACTCAACATGCATGACCTGCTAAAGGCGGGGGTGGTCTGAATGCGTGCGGCCCTAATGCTCGGGCTGGCCACGGTC
>CBFIIM010000048.1:0-11676 GCA_965662395.1 Spiribacter sp.
GGTCAAAAGCCCAGAGCCGGGTCAATGACCGATTCCTCAGCTGCCGAAGCACTTGAGGTGAAGGTCTAATGGCAGCGACCCCAACCTACCCCAGCACCTGGCGGCGGCCGCCGCAGATTCTGACTCATCGCGGGTGGCGCATAGGCATCCAGCTGGGAATTCTGGCTTACCTGATACTGGCCGGCGCCTCCATTGAGGTGGACTGGCAACGCGTGGCCATGGGCCTTGAGCGCGGGCAGCGGTTTGTCATGGGGTTTTTACAGCCCGATTTTGCCAGCCGTTGGCGGGATATCTCCCAGGGGCTGATTGAGAGCCTGACCATGACGCTGACCTCAACGGTCATTGGCGTGATTATCTCAGTGCCTATCGGGATTGGTGCGGCACGCAACCTCACCCCCCGGCCGGTATATTTGGTCTGCCGCGGGATTATTGCGGTCAGCCGAGCCTTACAGGAGGTGATCATTGCGATCTTCTTCGTCGCCATGTTTGGTTTTGGCCCTTTCGCCGGATTCCTGACGCTGAGCTTTGCCACCATCGGCTTTCTCGCCAAACTCCTCGCCGATGATATCGAGGAAATTGAGCCAGGCCAGGCCGATGCGATACGGGCTACCGGCGCGACTTGGTGGCAGCTGATTAACTACGCGGTTCAGCCGCAGGTAATGCCACGCCTAATCGGCCTCTCACTCTATCGATTGGATATTAATTTCCGCGAATCCGCGGTTATAGGCATTGTGGGCGCCGGTGGCATTGGCGCCACCCTGAATACCGCTATCGATCGTTACGAATACGACAGCGCAGGCGCCATCCTATTGATTATCATCGCAATTGTGATGTTGGCCGAATACAGCTCGAGCTTTATACGGAAGTTCGTCCAATGACTGAGATTCATCACTACCGCGACATCTGGCATCACCGCACCCCGCGGACCCGGCTTTTCATGTGGGTGGGTTGGCTGGCATTGGTCGCCCTTTTTCTCTGGTGTTGGCAGCTGATGAACCGCGACACCATTTGGTTTTTTGTCGCTGATGCGCCCCGCCAGGCGGCTGATATCGGCTCGCGCATGTGGCCCCCGCGTTGGGAATACTTGCCCGAGTTACTCATACCGCTGTGGGACACCATTAATATCGCCACCATCGGCACCATTGGTGGCGTACTGCTGGCCGTACCCGTAGCCTTTCTGGCAGCACGCAACACTACGCCGTCCGCAAAATTCCTGCGGCCTATTGCGCTTTTTATTATCGTCACCTCGCGCTCGATTAATGCCCTGATCTGGGCATTGCTGCTGGTGGCCATCATCGGCCCGGGACTACTGGCCGGCATGGTCGCCATCGCGCTTCGCTCGATCGGTTTTGTCGGCAAGCTCCTCTATGAAGCCATTGAAGAAATTGACCCGCTACAGGTTGAGGCCGTCTCGGCCACCGGTGCCGGCCGCGCCCAGGTCATTAACTACGGTATCGTCCCGCAGATCATGCCGGCTTTTTGGGGCATTTCGGTATTCCGCTGGGATATTAATATTCGCGAGAGCACCATTCTGGGACTGGTAGGCGCTGGAGGCATCGGTCTCAAGCTGCAGGGGTCGCTGAACACCCTGGCTTGGGGGCAGGTGACGGTTATACTGCTTCTGATTCTAGCAACGGTTGTAATCAGCGAATGGATCTCGGCAAAAATGCGACACGCGATCATCTAGCTCTAGTCTTTGATCGCTACCAGGCAGTCCAGCATCGCCTGCCCACCGCACCGCGAAAGGGCGCCTGTCACAGAGCAAAAAACTTAAGCGACATCATCGAGCACTTTGATGTGGTAATGCTCGATGCCTTTGGGGTACTGAACGTCGGCAAGGACGTCGTTCCCGGAGCGCCAGAGCGTATTGCCTCACTGCAGGCTGCCGGCAAACGCGCCATTGTGGTGTCCAACGCCGCCGGCTTCCCGCACAGCGCTATCGTCGATCGGCTTGCTGGATTGGGTTATGCGTTTGCGGCCGATGACGTCATCACCAGCCGCAAGGCCTTACTGGCGGGATTGAACCAGGAAGCGCCCCGGCTCTGGGGCATGGCGGCCGGCAAAGTCTTTGGGCCAGATGAGTTTGGAGACTTGGCCTTTACCCGGCTTGAAGATGACCCACAGACGTATGCCAGCGCCGAGGGCTTTTTATTCATGGGCGTATCGGGCTGGAATGACGAGCGCCAGGCCCGCCTGGTGACAAGCCTTAAAGAGCACCCGAGACCTTTACTGGTCGCCAACCCCGACCTGATGGCGCCACAGGAGTATGGATTTTCCACCGAACCGGGGCACTACGGGCATGAAATTGCCGAACTGACCGGCGTTGAACCGCGTTTTTTCGGCAAGCCATTTGGCAATATTTTCGAGGTTGCTATTGAGCATCTGGGCGCCGGCTTTAACCCCGAGCGCATGCTGATGGTCGGCGATACGCTACACACCGATATCCTAGGGGGATTGGCCGCTGGCATTCAGACTGCTCTGGTAACGGATACGGGCGTAATGGCAGGCAGTGATATCGACGCGGCCATCGAGGCCTCAGGGATTGCACCGGATTGGATTTTAGAGCGGCCTTAGATGCCTAAGCACGTCGCTTGCGAAAGAAATCCCGCAACAGCGCGCCACAGGTTTCAGCCTCCACTCCGCCGGTTACTTGCAGTCGGTGGTTATGTGAAGGCTCCTGATGCAGGGAAAACGCGCCTCCGCAGGCGCCTGTCTTAGGATCCGATGCACCGAAGACCACCTGCGCCACCCGCGCATGAATCATCGCCCCGACACACATGGGGCATGGCTCTAGCGTGACGTACAGGGTGGCCTCAGGCAGGCGATAGGCGCCCACCCGGCGACCAGCATCACGCAGGGCAATGATCTCGGCATGACCACTGGGGTCATGGGTGGCGATCGGCTGGTTGTGTCCCTGGCCGATGATCTGTCCATCCAGCACCACGACAGCACCTACGGGCACCTCATCGGCGGCGGCAGCTTGCTGCGCCAGGGCAATGGCGCGCTGCATAAAGACCTGATGGTCCATCATCCGGCTAGTCGACCTCAGCCTCGGTTAAAAACCCGATCCTAGCGATACCCGAGACTTGGGCATCCACCATCACTTGGGCAACCCGCTCATAGCGAACCGCTTTATCGGCCTCAAGCAGCAGTCGAGCTTCAGGATCCTTCGCCAGCGCGGCCAACCGCACAGATAACTGCTCCCGACTGACCGCTTCCCCGTTCAGCGCAACCCCACCGTCGGCATGAATGCTAATCCGATTTGGCGCTTCCGGGTCCGGTTCCGGTACGGTATGCGCTTGGGCCTCGGGCAGATCAATCCCTAGCGTCTGTGGGATCAGTAACGGCATCGACACCAGAAACAGCACCAACAAGACAAACATCACATCCACCATGGGTGTGACGTTCATATCCGCAATCGGCCGATGTTCATTATCATCTCGAAGCATTAGCTCAGCTCCCCCCATCGATCTCTGTTATCCAACGAGAAACGCAACAGCCGTTCTGAGAAATTCTCAAGCCGGCCGGTATGCAGCCGCACAAACCGGCTGATTAGGTTGAAAAACACCACCGCTGGGATGGCCGTCACAATGCCAATGGCCGTTGTCACCAACGCCCCACCAATGGGCGTCGCCACCGCGGTAATACTGGCCGCCCCCGTCTCACCAATCATCACCAGCGCCTGCATAATGCCCCAGACCGTGCCAAATAGGCCAAGGAAAGGGGCCGTTGAACCAATACTGGCCAGCGCATTCAGCCAGCTTTCTTTCTGCCGAGTAATCAGGCCAAGCTTCCTTTGCAAATCACGGGATAGCAATTCCTGGAGCTGCTCAAACGTATAGCCTGCATGCACAGGAGCTGAGTATTCCCGACAAACCGACAGCAATGTCTGTGCCAGATAGGCCGGATCACTATCGGGCTTACGCTCGGCTTTTTCTTGCACGCTTTTCCAGTCACGCTGATTCTCAAACCATTGTTCATAGAGCATCGAGCGCTGCCGAGCTAATCGCAGCTGGACCGATTTGGCGATCGCAATCGTCCAGGTTAGAACCGACATCGCGACCAGCACATAAATGGTCAAATCAAATACAAAGTCAGAGGCCATAGCCATTACTCTTCTATTAATTGAAAGGTAATCGGAATCTCCACCCATTGCAGAATGGATTGACCATCCTGTTGGGCGGGGCTGAAAGTCCATTTCAAAACCGTGTCTCGGGCGGAATCATCCAGTATTCGATGCCCGCTCGACTCATTGATGACCACCTCTCCCACTGACCCGCTGGGTAACACTTTCACGCGCAGTGTCACAGTGCCTTGCAGTCGATCGAAGTAGGCGGCGGGCGGGTAGACCGGAACAGGGTTGTTCAGCCCCTCACCCTCGTGGCTTGCATCCATAATCGGGACCGAAAAGGCCTCGATGGGGGCCGGCATATCGGCGACCGGCGCATCCAGCGGCAACGATGGACGCGGCCGGGGCCGAGGTTCGGGCTCGGGTAGTGGCTGAGGTTCCGGCTGTGGTTCGGCCCGTGGTTCCCGCCTAAGCTCAGGCTCGGGCTCGGGCTCTGGCTCTGGCTCAGGCTCAGGCTCAGGCTCGGCCTCTGGCTCTGGCTCTGGCTCTAGCTCAGGAATGGGTGGCAGTGGCTCGCTGGGTTCAGCCGGCCGCTCAATAGGCTCTGTCGGCACCGCTAAAGGACGATTGGCAACGATCTCCACCGATATCTCGGCAATCCGATCAAGATTCGGCGGATCTTCAGGTAGGCGATGCAGCCACGCAAAAATGCCGGCATGCGCAACCGCCACCGCGGCGGCGATAACCCAAACAAAACCTGGGGCAAAGACCCGTGGAGGCTGCCCTTTCAACAGTGCCCGGCTATTCACTGGCGCAAGAACTTTGGCTGATCAAGGTGAAAACTGTAGCACGAACAAAGAAGGCATTAATGACCGGCCGGTAGTTACGCTCAAATTGGCCAAGAATGGAAGTAGTTTGCCCATTCTGACGAAAACTTACATACCTAATTCATGGGGTTAGGTAGTCTGAACTGTAACCGTCACTCCCACTCGATGGTCGCCGGCGGCTTGCCGGAAATGTCATAGACCACCCGCGAGATACCCTCGATTTCATTAATAATCCGGCGCGAGACATGATCAAGAAAGTCATAGGGCAGATGCGCCCAGCGCGCAGTCATAAAATCGACGGTTTCCACCGCGCGCAGCGCGATGACATATTCATAGCGCCGGCCATCGCCGGTGACCCCAACCGATTTCACCGGCAGAAAAACGGCAAAGGCTTGACTGGTTTTTTCATACCAGGCGGCGGCGCGCAGCTCCTCGATGAATATGGCATCGGCTTGGCGCAGGCAATCGGCGTAGCGCTTGTGCACTTCGCCCAGGATGCGCACCCCAAGCCCGGGACCGGGGAAGGGATGCCGGTGAATCATCTCCGCGGGCAGACCCAGCTCAAGTCCAATACGGCGTACTTCGTCTTTAAAAAGCTCACGCAGCGGCTCGAGGAGTTTTAAGTTCATTCGCTCGGGCAGGCCACCGACATTGTGGTGGGATTTAATAACATGGGCCTTGCCGGTGCTGGCACCCGCCGATTCAATAACATCCGGGTAGATCGTGCCCTGCGCCAGCCACTGGATATTCTCAAGCTTGGCGGACTCTTCATCGAAGACCTCGATAAATGTGCGGCCGATGATTTTGCGCTTGGCCTCCGGATCGGCCTCCCCGGCCAGCGCATTCAGAAAGCGACCCTCGGCATCGGCGCGAATCACGCGAATGCCCATGTGCCGGGCAAAAGTCTGCATGACCTCATCGCCTTCGTTCAGGCGCAACAGGCCGTTATCCACAAACACGCAAGTCAGCTGATCACCAATGGCCTTGTGCAGCAGTGCGGCAACAACCGAGGAATCTACACCGCCGGAGAGCCCCAGCAGCACGTTGTCCTGACCCACGGCCTCACGCACGCGGGCAATCAAATCCTCGATAATATTGCCGGCGGTCCAGCTACCTGAGCAGGCGCAAATTTCAAGCACAAACCGCTCAAGGATGCGATGGCCCTGGGTGGTATGAGTGACTTCGGGGTGAAACTGCAGGCCATAGATGCCGCGCTGGTCATCGCCAATGCCGGCAATGGGTGCGCTGGGCGTGCTGGCAATGACCTTAAACCCATCCGGCAATTCAGCCACCCGATCGCCGTGGCTCATCCAAACATCCAGCAGTCCATGACCCTCGGCGTTGGTGCGATCCTCGATATCACGCAGCAGCACGGAATGGCCTCGGGCTCGCACCTCGGCATAGCCAAATTCTTTGGTGCTAGAAGGCTCCACCACTCCACCGAGCTGATGCGCCAGCGCCTGCATGCCATAGCAGATGCCCAGCACCGGCACGGCAAGCTCGAGCACAATCTCTGGCACGCGCGGCGTTGCCTCAGCATCGGCATGCACCGACTCCGGCCCACCTGAGAGAATCACACCCCGCGGGGCAAAATCAGCAATGCGTGATGACTGCACATCCCAGGGCAGAATTTCGCAGTAGACACCGACTTCACGAATGCGCCGGGCGATCAGCTGGGTGTACTGCGAGCCAAAATCCAGGATCAGGATCCGCTCGGCGTGGATATCATGTGCCATGGGGTTTTAGTCGCTGCGGTAGTTGGGGGCTTCTTTGGTGATGCTGACATCATGCACATGCCCCTCACGAACCCCTGAGTTGGTGATTCGGGCAAACTGGGTGCGCGTGCGAAACTGCTCGATATCCGCACAGCCGCAATACCCCATACTGGCCCTGAGCCCGCCCAGTAGCTGATGGACAATGGCGCTCATCGCGCCCTTGTACGGCACACGACCCTCGATGCCCTCGGGCACGAGTTTGTCCACATCGCCATTGTTTTCCTGAAAATAACGATCCGATGATCCCTGGGTGCGCGCCATGGCCCCGATCGACCCCATCCCGCGATAGGATTTATAGCTGCGGCCCTGATACAGCTCAATCTCACCCGGCGCCTCTTCGGTGCCGGCCAGCATGCTACCCATCATCACGCAGTGGGCACCGGCGGCAATGGCCTTGGCCATATCCCCTGAGTAGCGGATACCCCCATCGGCAATAATCGGCACATCCTGCTTGGCAAGCGCCGTCACGGCGTTATCAATCGCGCTGATCTGCGGGACGCCGACACCGGCAATGACACGGGTGGTGCAGATTGAACCCGGGCCGATACCCACTTTAACGGCATCGGCACCGGCCTCGGCCAGCGCCAGCGCAGCATCACCGGTAGCGATATTGCCGCCTACCACCTGCACATCGGCAAAGTGCTGCTTAATCCAGCGCACCCGATCGATCACGCCACGGCTATGGCCATGGGCGGTGTCGACGACAATCAAATCAACACCAGCTTCCACCAGCGCCTCGACCCGCTCCTCAGTACCCTCGCCCGTAGAGACTGCTGCTCCGACACGCAGGCGACCATGCTCATCTTTGCAGGCATTGGGGAAGTCTTCGGCCTTTTGAATATCTTTAACGGTAATCATGCCGCGCAGCTCAAAGGCGGCGTTGACCACCAGCAGCTTCTCGATGCGGTGGCGGTGCAGCAGGGTGAGGATCTCATCCCGCTCGGCCCCTTCCTGCACGGTCACCAGTCGATCCTGAGGAGTCATCGCCTCGGTGACCGGCAATTCCAACCGGGTTTCAAAGCGCAGGTCACGGCTGGTGACGATACCCACTAGCTTGCCACCACTGACCACCGGCACCCCGGAGATACCGTGCTGGCCCATCAGCATCAACACCTCACGAATACTGGCCTGCGGCCCAACGGTGATGGGTTCTTTGATGACGCCGCTTTCAAATTTCTTTACCAACCGCACTTCGCGGGCCTGCTCTTCGATGCTCATGCTTTTGTGCACGATGCCAAGCCCACCCTGCTCGGCCAGCGCAATGGCCAGACGGGATTCAGTGACCGTATCCATCGCGGCAGAGAGCAATGGGATGTTGAGCGTAATCTCACGCGATACGCGGGTCTTGAGATCCACATCGCGGGGCATGATTTCTGAGTAGGCGGGCAGCAGCAGGACGTCGTCAAAGGTGAGTGCTTCCTGGGCAATCTTCATAGCGACGTCCTCTTTATACCGGTCTTGATTTAACCGAACATTATAGGCGCCTGCGATGCCGGGCAGCAATGCACAATCACTGGTAGGCTTTGCGCTATGCAAACCCCGTTCGATCAGGAAATCTATTCGGTCTCGCAGCTCAATGCCGAAGTCGGCCAATTGCTCGAGCAGGCCTTCCCCCTAGTTTGGGTGGAAGGGGAGATCTCCAATTTAGCCCGGCCGCAATCCGGGCATCTCTACTTCACCCTGAAAGATGCGGGGGCCCAAGTGCGCTGCGCGCTTTTTCGCAACCGTGCGCTGCGCCTGCGCTTTGACCCACAAAACGGCGATCAGGTGCGCCTTCGTGCGCGCATCGGGCTGTATGCCCCACGCGGTGAATACCAGCTGATTGCTGAGCATATGGAACCGGCTGGAGCCGGCGATCTGCAGCAGGCTTTTGAGGCCCTTAAGGCGCGGCTTGGTGCCGAGGGGCTGTTTGCGCCCGAGCACAAAAAACCCCTGCCCGCCCTGCCGCAGCGCATCGGCGTCGTCACCTCGCCCACCGGGGCGGCCATTCGTGATGTCTTAAGTGTGCTCAAGCGCCGTTTCCCGGCGATGGCAGTACTGATCTATCCAGTCCGCGTACAGGGTGAAGGAGCGGCCGAGGAGATTGTCCGGGCCATTGCCTTGGCCGATGCCCGCGCCGAGGTCGATGTATTACTGGTTACCCGTGGTGGCGGTTCGCTGGAGGATCTTTGGGCCTTTAACGAAGAAGCCGTAGCCCGCGCCATCTTTGCCTGCGCACTACCGGTGGTCAGCGCCGTGGGGCATGAGGTCGATATTGCCATCTCCGATCTGGTGGCCGATGAACGGGCCGCCACTCCGTCAGCTGCTGCTGAGCGACTGTCACCGGATGGCGAGGCGCTGTTTGATGGCATTCGCAGTCGGATGCAACGCCTAGACCAGGGACTGACGCGACGGTTATCCCGGGCACACGAGCAAGTCGCAACGCTGACCCGCCGCCTGCAAACACAACACCCGGGCCGGCGGCTTCAGGAGCGTGCGCAGCGCCTCGATGAGCTTGAGCAACGGCTGACCCATGCCGCCGGCCAGCGTCTGCAACAACGCCGAGGGCAGCTGGACCCATTACCGCAGCGGCTAATCACGCGTATGAACCAGCTGATCGAGCGCCAGCGCACCGCATTGACCCACGCCAGCAGAGCACTGGATGCGGTCAGCCCGCTGTCCACCCTGCACCGTGGCTATGCCATTGTGCGCAACCCTGACACCGGGGAGATTTTGCGCGACACCGCGACCCTTGCTGTTGGCGATACCGTGGAGGCCACACTTGATCGGGGCCGGCTAAGCGCACGTATTGAGACCATCACACCGGCTGACACATAATCTTGAGCAAAACCGCAGCATAGCTGGCTTGTTGGCGCCTGCGCATAGGCGCATCATGGTCAGTTATGCAAAAACACAGGCCTGATCGAGCACCCATGAACCTCGACCTTAACCTTACATTAAAACGCTATAATCTTGATTTTGAAGCACTTCAATCGCCCGAAGGACTTCAGAAATTGGATGAAGCATTTCTGCATGAGCTGGCACAAGCCGATGCCACGCTTGCCGAGCGCTTAAAAGCCTATCGCGGTCGCGACACCGATCTGCCTGGCACCGAAAATAGCGAATTGCTGCTGGCCATCGCACCCTATGTCGAAGTGTTTTTAGGCCAGCTTTTTGGTATTGAAGCCGAACTTGCCGCCCGGCGAGAGGCCATCCTGGCCGATGACATCGTCATGCAGTTCAAACAGGCGTTTGTGCAAAAACGGGTTAAAAAATACCGCAAGCCTATTGAAACCTCTTTTGACGGACTGACCGCCGGACTGCGCATGGGCCTGGGCTATGTCGGCGATGGTGATGAAGAGCGGGCAGTCGCCGAATTTGCCATGGCGCTGCTTGAGGATGAGCAGGGCAATGCCGAGGTGATCGACGCGCTCACCGCTTGGTGCAAGTTAGCACGCACCACTCCAGAGGGAGCGGCCCACGTGGCCGGCTGGGCCAGCTTTAAGCTGCCCGAGCGGATTGACCACTTTGACCTAGTACCCACTGAAACCGTCGAGCTCGATGGCGTGGCGCGGCGCCAGGCCGAACCCAAGACTTGGCGCCCGCGCGATGGGTTCTCACTGACCGATGCCCGCATGAATGCTCGCGATGTCGCCAGCGAGGTGCACTACTGCATCTACTGCCACGATCATGCGGGCGATTTCTGCTCCAAGGGATTTCCGGAGAAAAAGGGCGAGCCTGAGCTGGGGTTTAAGAAAGACCCGCTGGGCGTCACGCTGACCGGCTGTCCGCTTGAGGAGAAAATCTCTGAAATGCATCTGCTGCGGCGCGATGGCTATAACCTGGCGGCATTGGCCATGATTATGGTCGACAACCCCATGGTTCCAGCCACCGGGCACCGCATCTGCAATGACTGCATGAAAGGCTGCATCTACCAAAAGCAAGACCCGGTCAACATCCCGCAAATTGAAACCCGCGTACTGACCGACTCCTTAGAGCTGACCTGGGGCGTGGAGCTGTATCACCTGCTCACACGCTGGAATCCCCTGCGCCGCGAGCAGTATATCCAGCAACCGGATAACGGCCGCCGGGCATTGGTCGCTGGTATGGGTCCGGCCGGCTTTACTATGGCGCACCATCTGACCATGACCGGCACGGCCGTGGTGGGTGTCGATGGCCTGAAGATCGAGCCGCTGCCCGAGTCGCTGCTTAAATCCCCCGTCGCGCGCTGGGAAGATCTGCAAGAGGACCTGGATGAGCGCATTCTGCTTGGTTTTGGCGGTGTTGCCGAATACGGCATTACCGTTCGCTGGGATAAAAACTTTCTTAAGCTGATTTATTTAACCTTGGCCCGGCGGCATAACTTCCGCGTTTTTGGCGGGGTACGCCTGGGCGGCACGGTGACGTTGGAGGATGCCTGGGCGCTTGGCTTTGACCATGTGGTTAATGCCACAGGCGCCGGGCTGCCGCGCGTGGTGCCGATGGGCAATAGTCTGGCCCGTGGTATGCGCCAGGCCAGTGACTTTTTAATGGCTCTGCAGCTGACCGGTGCGGCCAAGGCCTCAAGCCTAGCCAGTCTGCAGGTCCGCCTACCCGCGGTGGTGGTCGGCGGCGGGCTGACCGGCATTGATACGGCTACCGAAGTCCAGGCCTATTACATCAAACAGGTCGAGAAGATTCTTAATCGGTATGAGCGTCTATGCGATCGCTTAGGCCAAGAGGCCGTGACCGCCGGCATGAACCCCGAGGACCAGGCCACGCTTGATGAGTTCGTCACGCATGGTCAGGCCGTGCGTGCCGAGCGCGAAGCGGCAGCAGCCGAAGCGCGTGATCCTGACTTTACCGCGCTACTGCGCGCCTGGGGCGGCGTCACGGTGGCCTACCGCAAGGGCATGGTGGATTCACCGGCCTATACCCGCAACCATGAAGAGGTGATTAAAGCCACTGAAGAGGGGCTTTTTTACGCCGAAGGGCTGGAGCCACTGGCCGCTGAGTTGGATGAGCACCAGCATGTTAAAACGCTGAT
>CBFIIM010000049.1:0-11090 GCA_965662395.1 Spiribacter sp.
CGATATCCATACTGTGCCGATCCTCATCGACCACAATCGACTCGACCTCGGCCGGGGCCATGGCGTTAATCACAAACTGCGCCGGATTTTCATTCCAAAGAATGATGTCAATGCGCTCGCCGGAGAGCTCATTAGACACCGCCTGCACTCGCGAGCCGCGCATACCGACGCAGGCCCCCACAGGGTCAATACGACTGTCCAAGGCGTTCACAGCAATCTTTGCGCGCATGCCCGGATCACGTGCCGCGCCCAGAATCTCAAGCAAATCCTGCCCCACTTCCGGGACTTCGAGCTTGAACAACTCCACCAGGAATTCCGGTGCTGAGCGACTGGCGAACAATTGCGGCCCGCGGGCCTCTTCGCGGACCTCACGCAGCCATGCGCGCAGCCGATCACCCAGACGGACTGCTTCGCGCGGAATCATTTCCTCACGCGGGATAAACGCCTCGGCGTTGCCGCCCAAATCCAGGTAGACGTTGCCGCGCTCGGCGCGTTTGACGATACCGGTAATCAGCTCGCCCACCCGGCTTTGGTAGGCCTCAACAACCTGCGCCCGCTCGGCCTCTCGGACCTTTTGGACGATTACCTGCTTAGCAGCCTGAGCGGCAATGCGGCCAAACTCCACCGATTCCATAGGCACTTCGACCGTGCCACCGATCTCAGCCTTGGGATCAATCTCCTGAGCCTGATCGAGGTAGAGCTGCTGGTCCGGAAACTCAAGCTCTTCGTCATCGCTAAGCACTTGCCAGGTGCGAAATGTTTCGTAATCACCCGTGCGCCGATCAACGACCACTCTGGCCCCGATCTCGCCTTCGTGCTTCTTTTGGGTTGCCGATGCAAGTGCTGCTTCGATCGCCTCGAAGATCACTTCTTGCTCCACGCCTTTTTCATTGGCGATGGCATCGACCACCAGCAGAATTTCTTTACTCATCGTCTTGCGTTCTCCCGATGAAATACCCTGGGCTTCAGGGCTCAAGCTCCACATGCGCACGGTCCACTTCTGATAGCGGGACCATGACACGCTCACCTTGTTCGTCGATCACTACCTGCCCGTCAGCCAGACCGATCAGCTGACCATGATGTTTACGTCGGCCATTAACGAGCCCTCTGAGGCGAAGCTGGATGGTCTCTCCCGCAAAGCGTTGATAGTCGCTTTCCTTGAAAAGCGGCCGATCCAACCCCGGTGAGGAAACCTCCAGAACGTATTCGCCGGAAATAGGGTCCTCAACGTCGAGCACTCCGCTGACCTGATGACTGACGCGGGCACAGTCGTCGACTTCAATGCCCGTCTCTTGATCGATAAAGATGCGCAAAACCGCCCGGCCACCGCCAGGGAGGTATTCCACCCCGACAAGCTCATAGCCCATATCTTCAACAACAGGCTCTAACAACTTTGTCACGCGTTCAGGCGCTCTCATTCATCCCACTTCCGGTCCACCGGAACAAAAAATGGGCCCAGGGCCCATTTCGTCTGCCAGCCACCCATTCGGGCCCCGGCAAAAAAAAAGACCGCAAGCGGCCTTCTCGAAGATGCCTATTTGGTAGCGGGGGCAGGATTTGAACCTGCGACCTTCGGGTTATGAGCCCGACGAGCTACCGGACTGCTCCACCCCGCAACCGACACCGCATAGGATAGGGATGACGGGCTGATTTTTCAAGGGGAAACGTCTTGCCCCACCGGCTCAGCGTCGCTGCCGCTTTAATAGCCGCCGTCGCAGATCATGGCGATAGACAAATCCCGGCAAGGCAAAGACAGCAAAGAGCGATAAAGCGATCACCCAAAACTCCCAACCCTGTGCCTGCAACTCGCCCTGAGTCCGGAATTCAAGCCCCGCGCCAATCAATCCCACCAGGGCAAACAGCACCAACCATTCCAAGAGACGAATCCACTCCGACTTACGCCCACTCGGCGGTGACCAAATGAAAGCCACCCGATCACTGGCCCACGGCAGATTGGCGGCCAGCAAAGCAATCAACAACATCAGCAGAATGGCAATACCCGTTGTCATTGCCGACCTACAACCCGAAAGCCGCCCGACAGATGGCGATCAGGGTATCCGGAAAAAGCCCGAGCAACAGGACCACCGCGCCATTGGCAGCAACGACAACACGCGGCCCACTCGATGCCTCGAGTGGCGCCGGGGCCTGAATTCTCTCGAAATAAACGGCTTTAAGGACACGCAGATAATAAAACGCCCCGATAACCGCAAAGATCACGGCCAATACCGCCAGCCAGACCAGTCCGGCCTCAACTAAGGTCTGCAGCACCAGCCACTTAGCATAAAAACCAACGGTCCCGGGAATACCGGTCATTGAGAACATCAGCAACAGCATCACCAGCGCATAGCCGCTATGACGATCATTGAGTCCGTTCAGATCCTCAATCATCTCGGCCTCAAAGCCACGCCGGGACAGCAAGATCACCATGCCGAATGCACCGGCCGACATAATTCCATAGCTGATTGCATAGAACAGCGCCGCTGCATAACCCTCGTCATTACCGGCGAGTAGAGCCAGAAAAATGAAGCCCACATGCGAAATGGTTGAGTAGGCAAGCATGCGCTTAAAGTTGGTCTGCACCAAGGCAAACAGATTGCCGGCGGCCAGCGAGCCTACCGCCAAGATAATCGCCATCAACTGCCATTGTTCGTGCAGTGCACCCAGCCCCTCGACCAGCAGCCGGAGGAATAGGGCCAATGCCGCTACTTTGGGAGCGCTGCCCAGAAAGGCGGTAACCGCGGTGGGGGCACCTTGATAGACATCAGGCACCCACATGTGGAACGGTGCTGCGCCAAATTTAAAGGCCACGCCCACCAGAACAAATGTCATTCCAAAAGCGAGCAGCAGACCGTTATCACCCATCACAGCGGCAGCGGCGATTTCGCTAATCAGCAGACTGCCTGTTGCCCCATAGATCATCGACATGCCGTAGAGCAAAATGCCGGAGGCAAGCGCGCCGAGAATAAAATATTTCATGGCCGCCTCTGAACCGGTCACATTGTCCCGATCCATTGCCACCATGGCGTAAAGACTGAGGGAGAGCAGCTCGAGCCCGATGTAGAGCACCAGCAGGCTACTGGCTGAGGCCATCACAAACATCCCCAGCGTTGCGATGAGGGCAAGCAGATAGAACTCGCCTTTCAGCAACTCGCGCTCCCGCAAGTAATCCCGACTATAGGCTATGCTGAGCGCCGAAAGCGCCGCTATGGCTGCTTTTAGCACGCCTGCCAGCGTGTCGCTGACCACCATACCGTTAAAGGTCACCTGACCGCTGTCACCCCAGTGGGTAAACAGCGCAAGCCCGATCGCGGCCAGCAGCGTCAGCTGGGTCAGGATAAAGGCCAAACGGGCCTCACCGCTGCGGTCAAACAGATCCGCAATCAGAACGACACAGATCATTATCCCGAGCAGTATCTCGGGGGCGGCCAGTGCGAATTGGGGCATCTCAAAATTCATTATTGTCCTCGCACCCGTTCTAGAGACCCGGCACCACAATTTGGAACAGCGCATCCAGTGAAGGCGTCATCACCTCGAGTAACGGCGCCGGATAGACACCAAAGAAGATCACAACGACCGCCAAGGTGCCCAGCAGCAGCCGCTCTCTGGGGTTAATATCCGTCAGTGCTTCGACGGCATCACTACGCACTTCGCCGTACACCACGCGCTTGATCATCCAAAGACTGTAAGCCGCGCCAAGAATCAACGTCAGCCCCGCAATGGCGGCATACCAAAAACCCGCCTGGAAACTGGCCAGAATGACCATAAACTCACCGACAAAACCGGAAGTCCCGGGCAGACCGGCATTGGCCATGGCAAAAAGCACAAAGAATCCTGCAAACACCGGCATCCGATTGGCCACGCCGCCATAATCAGCAATACGCCGGGTATGCATGCGGTCATACAGCACACCCACGCACAGGAACATTGCCGCTGAAATAAATCCATGGGAGATCATCTGTACCATCCCGCCTTCCAGCGCCAGCAGAGCCCCTTGCGGATTGCCACTGGCATCCAGAATGCGAAAGATCAGGAAAAACCCCAAGGTGACAAACCCCATATGTGCAATCGAGGAGTAGGCAATGAGTTTTTTGAGATCCTCCTGCACCATCGCGACCAGCCCGATATAGACCACCGCAATCAGCGACAAGCCAATCAGCAGCCAGTCGAGCGCCAGGCTAGCCTCCGGGGCAATCGGCAGACTGAAGCGCAAGAAGCCGTAACCGCCAATCTTCAGCGTGATGGCTGCCAAGATGACCGAACCACCCGTGGGCGCCTCGACGTGCGCATCAGGCAGCCAGGTATGGACCGGAAACATCGGAACCTTGACAGCAAAAGCCGCCAGAAACGCCAAAAACAACAGGGTCTGGGTAGCCAATGGCAGCTGCAGCCCATAGAAGTCTTGCAGAGCAAAACTGCCGGCTTCGGTGCGCAGATAAATCAGCGCAATCAGCATCATCACCGACCCAAGGAAGGTGTAGAGGAAGAATTTCAGTGTCGCGTAAATTCGATTGGGCCCGCCCCAGATACCGATGATTAAGAACATCGGAATCAGCATCGCCTCAAAAAAGACGTAGAACAGAATGGCATCCAGCGCGCTGAATACGCCAATCATGATGCCTTCCATCATCAGGAACGCCGCCAGATACTGCGCTGGCTTGTACTTGACCACGTCCCAGGCAGCAATCACTACCAGTAGCGTGGCAAACGCGGTCAAAACCACCAGGGGCATTGAAATACCATCAACCCCTAGAAAATATTCAATCCGGAAAGTCTCGATCCAGGCCAGCCGCTCGACGAATTGCATATCCGCCACGCCGCGCTCAAAGCCAAACCACAGAACCAGTGAGAGAACAAAGACTACCCCCGCCACCGCCAGCGCTGACCAGCGGGCGCGGTCCGCGTTATCGCGTCCGGCGGCCAACACGGCCACACCACCGAGGACCGGCAACCAGATCAACAGGCTCAATAACGGCCAACCATGCAACATGCTCAGAACCATCCCCGCCAGCTACCCACGAATATCGTCAGCAGCAGCAGCAAACCGACAATCATTGCAAAGGCATAGTGATACAGATAACCCGACTGCAGCCCGCGCAGCCCGGCTGAGAGCCGACCGACAGTGCGCGCGGTCCCGTTGACCATTAATCCATCGATCATCCCCTGATCACCACGATGCCAAAGCACCGCTCCGAGGCTGCGACTGCCACCGGCAAAGCCTTTGATGTAGAGGTCATCAAAACCATATTTACGCTCAAGCACCCGGATAACGGGGGCAAAGCGCTGATTAACCGCGGGTAACCAGTCAGGCCGCCGGATATAAAACAGCCAGGCCGTCAGCGCTCCAGCAACGGTCAGCCAAAAGGCAGGATTCACCGCGGCATGCAGCCCAAAGGCTAAGGGACCGTGGAAGCTCTCGCCCTTCACGGCCAGCACATCGTTAGCCGGTGCCACCTGAATGGCGTCCCCAAAAAACCCGCCAAACAGCATTGGCTCGATCGTGAAATAACCAATCAGCACTGACGGCACAGCCAATGCGATCAGCGGCCACTCCATGACCGGCAGTACATACCGCGGTAGATGCGAGATATGCGCCTTGGCATGGGGGTCGATGCGCTCCTCGCCCCAGAAGACCATAAAATAAAGCCGGAAGCTGTACAGCGCGGTGATAAACACCCCAAGCAGCACTGCCCAATAGGCAAAACCGGCACCAAATCGATCGGCCAGAGCAACCGCCTCGATAATGGCATCTTTTGAATAGTAACCCGAGAAAAAAGGTGTCCCGACCAAAGCCAGTGTGCCCAGCAACATGGTGATATGCGTCACAGGCAGATAGCGACGCAAATTCCCCATACGACGCATATCCTGTTCATGATGCAGAGCCACGATAACGGCACCGGCGCCTAAGAAAAGCAGCGCTTTGAAGAACGCATGCGTCATTACGTGGAAAACCGCCGCTGCATAGGCCGAGGCACCCAGGGCGACAAACATATAGCCCAGTTGGGAGAGGGTTGAATAAGCAATCACCCGTTTGATGTCGTTCTGCACCAAACCGACCAGCCCCATAAACAGCGCGGTGACCGCCCCGAGGATTAGCACGACCGACAGCGCTGTTTCTGAGAGCTCGAATACGGGCGACATGCGCGCGACCAAGAAAATACCCGCCGTCACCATGGTTGCTGCATGAATCAGTGCGGAAATGGGCGTGGGCCCCTCCATAGAGTCCGGCAGCCAGACGTGCAATGGCACTTGTGCCGACTTACCCATTGCACCGATAAACAACAATATCGCCGCAACCGTTGCAACCAACGCCTCCGTGCCAAAAATCTCCAATGTCATATCGGGATTGGCATTGGCGGCAGCAAAGACTTCGACGTAATCCAAGCTGCCGTAGTACATCAGCACTGCCGCAATGCCCAGCAGGAAGCCAAAATCGCCCACTCGGTTAACCAAGAAGGCCTTGAGGTTGGCAAAAATGGCCGTTTCCTTCCGGTACCAGAATCCGATCAATAAGTAGGACACCAGCCCCACGGCTTCCCAGCCAAAGAACAACTGTAGGAAGTTATTGGCCATCACCAGCATCAGCATGGAGAAAGTAAACAAATTGATATAACTGAAGAATCGCTGATAACCAGCATCATCATGCATGTAACCAATGGTGTAGACATGCACCGCCAGTGAGACGCTGGTGACCACCACCATCATCAATGCCGTCAGACGATCGACCATAAAGCCGACTTCAAGGGGAATCCCGCCGGCCACCGCCCATTGATAAAGGGTTTCATTAAAGGTCCCCACCCCGCCCCAGACATGCTGATAAAGCACCCAGAGCGAAAGCAGTGCTGAGACCGCAACTGCCGCTACCGTCAACCGATGCGCGTTGGCCCGGCCAATCCGCCCGCCGGCAAGCCCGGCGACAGCGGCCCCTAACAATGGGGCAAGCACGATAAGGAGATAAATCGTCTTCATAGCCTAACCCTTCATACTGTCCAGATCGCCAACGTTGATGGTGCTGCGATTACGGAAGAGCACCACCAGAATCGCCAGCCCGATGGCGGACTCCGCTGCGGCCACAGTCAGGATGAAGAACACAAACACCTGGCCATGAATATCCCCAAGGAAATATGAGAAGGCGATGAAGTTAAAATTAACCGCCAACAAAATCAGCTCGATGGACATCAGCAGGACAATCGCATTCTTGCGGTTAAGAAATATCCCCGCCATGCCGATTGAGAACAGCAGCGCGCTGAGGACCAGATAATCGGAGAGCGCTAACATGAATGCCCCGGTTGTCGTTATAAGTCGTTATTACGTTCGCTCGGCATGCGCACCATGCGCAGGCGATCAGCCTTGCGCGTGCGTACCTGAGCGGAAATATTCTGATGTCGCGTGCCACCGCGGCGCCGATGCGTCAGCATTATCGCCGCGATAATCGCCAGCAGCAGCACAATCGCGGCCAGCTCAAACGGATAGACATAGACGGTATACAGCACACTACCGAGCATGCGCACGTTATTGCCGCCCACATCTGACAAAGTACCCGATGCCCCGGCTGCATCCCCTGCAAACCCCGGCAGGTCAACCTGACTGGCGCCGATCACCAGCAGCATCTCAAGCACCATGACAACACCGACCAGCGCGCCGAGTGGCAGATACCGCGCAAACCCCTCACGCAGTACCGCAACGTTAATGTCCAGCATCATCACCACAAACAGGAACAACACCATCACTGCCCCGACGTAAACCAGGACAAGCGCAATACCAAGGAACTCCGCTTCGACCAGCAGCCAAAGCGCGGCACTGGTAAAGAAGGCCAGCACCAGCGACAAGGCCGAGTGAACCGGATTGCGTGCCGTGATCACCAGCAATGCCGCAAGCAGCAGAATGGCGGCAAAGACATAGAAAATGATTTTCTCGATCACGATTATCCCCGTGCCTCGCTCAACTACCGGTACCGGGCATCAGCAGCCCGATCTTCAGCCAGCTGTGCCTCGTACTGATCACCCATCGCCAACAGATCCTGCTTGTGCATGATCTGCTCACCGCGTTGCTCAAAATGATATTCATGGATACGCGTCTCTACGATAGAATCCACCGGGCAGGACTCCTCACAAAAACCGCAATAAATGCATTTAAAGAGATCGATGTCATAACGCGTTGTCCGTCGGGTGCCGTCTTCTCGCGGCTCAGATTCAATAGTAATGGCCAGTGCCGGGCAGACTGCCTCGCAGAGCTTGCAGGCAATACACCGCTCCTCGCCATTGGGATAGCGCCGCAATGCATGCAGGCCGCGAAACCGTGGCGACTGCGGCGCTTTTTCCTCGGGATATTCCAACGTGTACTTGGCATCGAACATATGCTTGCCGGTAAGCCGCATACCCTTAATCAGCTCGGTGAGCATGAAAGTGCCGAAGAATTCTCTAACTGACTGCATCATTCACACCTTGTGCGTTAGAACCACGGCCCGAATCCGGTGATGATCATCAATGAGACCACGATCAGCCACACCACCGTGACCGGAATCAGCACCTTCCAGCCAAGCCGCATAATCTGGTCATAGCGGTAGCGCGGAAACGTCGCCCGAAACCAGATAAACAAAAACAGGAAAAGACAGGTTTTTAGGACAAACCAGATAATCCCGGGCACCCACGCAAACATTGGCCCCAGCAGTGGAATGCCATGAAACGGCGAATACCAGCCACCCAGGAACATGATGGCAGCAAGCCCCGAGATCAGAATCATGTTGGCGTATTCGGCCAAGAAGAAAATGGCGAAAGCCATGCCGGAGTACTCGACATGAAAACCGGCCACAATCTCGGACTCGCCCTCGGCTACGTCAAACGGCAGGCGATTAGTCTCGGCGACCCCTGAAATCCAATAGACAACAAAAAGCGGCAGTAGCGGCAACCAGAACCAGTTCCAGATCGGCCCTTCCTGGGCACGAACGATGTCACCCAAATTAAGGCTACCCGCAGCCATCAGCACGCCGACCAGCGCAAACCCCATGGCAATTTCATAAGAGACCACCTGAGCGCCCGCCCGCATCGCGCCAAGCAGCGCATATTTGGAGTTGGATGCCCAACCGGCCAAGATGATGCCGTAAACCCCCATCGAGGTCATAGCCAGCACATACAATAGCCCGGCGTTGATATCGGCAATGACCATTCCGTCACTGAGCGGCAACACCGCCCAGGCCGCCAGCGCTGGCATGATGGAGAGCATGGGGGCCAGTACAAACAAAAACCGATTGGCGTTCTGCGGCAGCACCACTTCTTTCATCAGCAGTTTGAGTGCATCCGCAATCGGCTGCAGCAATCCATGCCAACCTACGCGGTTAGGACCACGGCGTAGCTGCATGGCGCTAATGATCTTACGCTCGGCATAGGTCATGTAGGCGACGGCCACAAAAAGTGGCAGGACCAACGCGACAATCTTGGTGACAATCCAGGCAAGCTCGATCAAGGCATCCATTAGCTGGCCCCCACCGCTTCAACAGTGGCCGGCCCCGTTAAGGCACCTAGACCTTCACTCCCCTCAACACCCGCGGCAATCCAGAAACTGCCAGCCGGTATGGCCTCATCCAGGCTGACGGTCAGCTGTCGCTGGACACCATCCTGCGTGACGCGCACCACACTGCCCGATGCCACGTTTAGATCACCCGCATCGGTGGGGTTCATGACAACCTTTGCCGACGCTGCGTGATCGCTGGCCTGCAGCGAGGCGGCGTGCCGGCTCAGCGCATCGATGTTGAACATGGCCGGGTAACCGATACGCAGCATGCCGTCCAGTTTGACCGGATCGACCTTATCCATCACGGCCGGACCAGCAGGCTGACATTCACCGGCTGAGGCTTTCAGCTCGTGGTGAATTTCATCAGGTGCGTTGTAATCAAAACCATCCAGCTCAAGGATATTGGCCAGTACCCGGAGCAAACGCCATCCCGGACGCGCATCTCCCTGCGGCTGGGCAACACCGGCAAAAGTCTGCCAACGACCCTCGGCATTGACAAAGGTGCCGGCCGTTTCACCCAGCGTGGCAATGGGCAGCAGGATATCGGCATGCTCGCGCAAGGCAGCGGAATCATGGGTTGCCAGCGCAATCACCAGATCGGCCTGCCCTAATGCGCTGGAAGCCGCAGCACTATTAAATAGATCATGCTCGGGTTCGATGCCCATTAGCACATAACCGCGACGGGGCTGTTCAACCATCGCGCGAGCATCCAACCCATCAGTTAATTCACCATCATGCCGGCGGCTCGGCAGCGCACCAGCAATCCAACCGCCGGCGGTATTAGCACCATTGGTCAGCTCGCCACAAGGCATCTGGAGCAGATTGCTAATCGTGGCCGCCAGGCTCCGCAGCTCGGCACCCGCTGGATGTGCATCAGCCAGCCCGCCGAGAAGAATGACACCATTCTCAGCAGCAACCAGCGCCTCGACCATTGACTGCACACTGTCGTCGTTGGCCTGATCATTGGCGTAGCTACTCAGCGCACTCGGCGACTCCACGCCTTTGAGTTTGGCAATCGCGCGCGCAAGCTGCGCCAGCACGGCAGGCATTTGGCCGGCATTCACGACCTGCTCAGCGGCTAGATCAATATTCCAATCAAAGCCGCAAGGATTAATGGCCATCACTCGGGCACCACGTTGCGATGCTTTGCGCAAACGATGATTGATCAATGGCTGCTCATGGCGTGGATTGCCACCGATGATCAGAGCGCTATCGACGCCTTCCAGATCAGCGACTGGAATCGGTAGCCCGGGGAACCCAGCCGGATTTACGCCATCACGAAAATCGCCGCGGCGCAGCCGGTTGTCGATATTATTTGAGCCTAGCGCCCGCATAATGCGCGCGAGTAGGTACATTTCTTCAAGCGTAGATGAGGACGACAACAGGGCACCCAATGCCTCCCCACCATCACGCTGGATCAGATCACGAAGCCCGTTGGCGGCTGCTTCAAGTGCAGCTTGCCAGTCAACCGAATGCCACTGGCCGTTTTCTTTTACCTGCGGCGCTGGCAGGCGCTCAGCGCTGTAAATGCCCTCGTAAGAAAAGCGATCGCGGTCGCTGATCCAACATTCATTCACTGCCTC
>CBFIIM010000050.1:0-11034 GCA_965662395.1 Spiribacter sp.
GTATGAACCGCCAATTGGCACCTCGGGTTGAAACAGTCTTTCTCACCCCCGCCGAGCAGTATGCGTATATCTCATCCAGTCTAGTGCGAGAGGTGGCAGCCCTCGGTGGGGATGTCAGTCGGTTTGTGCATCCGGCCGTTCAGGAAGCGCTGGCGCGTCGTTTCGCAAAATAGCGTTACTGTCCGGTTGTTCCCTCTGGAATCCCCTCAGGGATGCCCTCGGGCATGGCTTCCGGTATGGCCTCTGGCATAGCTTCGGGCATTGCCTCAGGCATCGCTTCGGGGCTAGCCTCCGGCATACCCTCAGGCATTCCTTCCGGGATGCCTTCGGGCATTCCCTCAGGTATCGCAGCGGGTGATGTAGCCTCCGGCGCGCCAGATCCGGTATTTGCACCTAACCCGTTTTGAAAGTCGCTGACCAACGCGTGCATAGAAGCTGCGCCTGTCACTGCCACCAAAAGCGGCGCGGTGTAGACCACGCTGCGGGAGAGTTTTTGCTTCAGTGTTTGGCGTGAATCGTTGGGTGGCGACATTGGACTTCCTCTAGACCGCGTTGCCGCGCACGAACAGATAAATGCCGACACCCAGGAGTGTGACCTGAAACTCCAGCCCACCCAGCGGATGGGTGGCGCTCGGCATAAAATGCCATTGCCCCCAATGCACCAGCAGCACCGCACCAATCAGGATCAGGCAGGCGGCCAAAGCGCTGGCGCGAGTCACCCATTCGCCCAGCCAGCGCCCAGCAATCAGGCCGATGCCGGCGGCTACCTCAGTGATGGCCACGGCAATTGCCAGTGCTAGCGGCAGTGACATAGCCGAGGCAAATGTCTCTGGGCCGCTGATCCATTTCTCCGCCCCGTGATAGATGAATACGGCGGCCAAAGGCAGTCTCAGCAGCCAGTGAGTCGACTGCGAGAGTCGATCTAATATGGGGTCTGTGCTGTCTATCGGTTGGCTCATGGCGCAAGGATAACGTATTCAAGCACGCGTTTGTCCTTTGCTCATGCAAGATTCTGATTGCCGGGAACGATTGAGTCACGTATTGTCAACCTTAGGTAATCGCCCGATTGCGTGGTGATACCCGGCGGCCCGACGTTCGGGCCGTCCGAAGGAAGACAGATTGTCTTCTGCGATGTTAGACGTGTCGCGTCCGATACAACGGCCGGCATCGATTGTTGAGATTGACTGATGAAATCGATTTATGTGGGCAATCTGCCCTTTTCCGCCTCCGAGGACGAAATCCGTGAGCTTTTCTCCGCGCATGGCGATGTGAAAGAAGTTCGTATGATTTCCGATCGGGATACCGGTCGTCCTCGTGGTTTTGGCTTTGTACGCATGGAGCCAGCTGAGGCGGATGCCGCCATCGAAGCGCTGAACGGCACCGAGATGGATGGCCGCACGCTGCGCATCAATGAGGCGCAAGAGCGCAAGCCTGGTGGCGGGGGTGGGCCGCGTCGTTCCTGGTAACGGCACCCAAGCCCTGAAGAGGCTCGAAGTTGCTTAGCAACTTCGGGCCTTTCTTTTTTTAAGACACTCGATAGACGTCAAAACGCGTACTGCGTCCGGTTAGACTGTGGCTTGGCGGCATGCCGGCCAAGGATGGCGCGCGTCGGTGACGCTTGACCACAACTTGTTTTCGCGCGGCGGTCAGCGCTGCCGGTAGCAGATCATCGGCATCCGCCTGATCACCCAAAAGTTTTGCCAGCAGAGTCAGTTCCTTGCCGGCAGCGGCACGCTTTGGCTGGGAATACATCGGATCAAGATAGACCACATCCGGCCGCTCTTCTGTAGTGAGCTTGCCCAGCCAGTCAATCGCATCATTGTGAATAATGTGAAGCCGCTCAACGGTGGCTGCCAGTCCGGCGCTTGTCGCCCTTTTCAGTCCATCTGCTAGCAGCTCGTAGACGACTTCGGATCGCTCAATCATTCGCACTCTGGCGCCCAGTGTTGCCAGTACAAAGGCGTCGCGACCAAGGCCGGCTGTGGCATCCACAATATCCAGTGGCTGGCTGCTGTTCAGGCCGCAGGCCCGAGCAATCGTCTCGTGTTGTTGCGGGCTTTGGGCTATCCGATAGCCCTGCGGTCCTGCGACAAAATCAACGCGCATACCCATTACTGGAGAATCGGCCTGATACAGATACAGTCCGTCGGGTTTTAAGCTCAGGAATAAACCTGAATCCGGTGCGTTGTCTAGGATTGGACAGGCCAGTCTCGAGCCCAAGGCAGCGGCCTCGTCAGCCCGTTCGGTACCGCTCTCAATGACCAGCGTTACCGGTGGGGTTTGTGGGGTTTTGTCGCAGTGCCGTATGATCGAGATCACCATTGACGCCCGGAGGCGAAGCGAGCCATGACTGATACCAAGGATACCGGAGCCGAGCAGATTGATCCGCAGGAACTGACGCGGTCGTTGTCAGAGATTGCCGGGCGCAGCCAGCAGTTGGTCAGGGATTTTCTGGCCCGCCAGGAGTCTGGCCAGCAGTTGTCCATGGATGACGCGCTGCATATGAGTCGATTGTTTCAGGATCTCTACGGCCGCTTGATGGCGGACCCCGCGCAGCTTGTGCAGGCCCAGATGGCTTTCTGGCAGGACTATATGGCGCTGATGCAAAACCAAACTCTGCGCATGATGGGGGTCGAAAGCGAACCCGTGCGTGAGCCGGCTAAGGGTGATAAGCGCTTTGCCCATGAGAGTTGGGAAGATAATCCATTCTTTGACTTCATTAAGCAGTCTTACCTGCTCACCGCCGATTATCTTCATCACACCGTTGATACCGTTGAAGGTCTGGATGAGAAGACGCGGCGGAAAATTGACTTCTACACCCGGCAGTTCGTCAGTGCCACATCGCCGTCGAACTTCCTGGCCACCAACCCCGAGGTGCTTGAGAAGACCATAGAGACGCGCGGGCAGAACCTCCTGGATGGTCTGAACAAGCTGCTAGAGGATCTTGAGCGGGGCAATGGGACATTGCGTATTCGCCAAACCCATCCCGAGGCTTTTCAGGTGGGCAAGGATTTGGCCGTCACACCGGGCAAGGTGGTCTACCAGAACGAGCTGATGCAGCTGATTCAGTACACCCCAACCACCGAGGAAGTCGCCCGACGTCCGATTTTATTTGTCCCGCCATGGATCAACAAGTACTACATCCTTGATCTCAAGCCCAAAAACTCGCTGGTGAAGTGGCTGGTTGAGCAGGGCTTTACAGTGTTTGTCATCTCATGGCGCAATCCCGATGCCGCGCTGGCCGAGAAACAATTTGATGACTACATGCGCGAAGGCCCCCTGGCTGCTCTTGATGCCGTTGAGCAGGCGGTCGGTGAGCGCGATGTGAATATCGTGGGCTATTGTCTGGGCGGCACGTTGTTGGCTTCAACGCTGGCCTGGATGGCCGAGCGCGGTGAGCCGGGTGTTAACAGCGCGACCTTCCTGACGACCCTGCTTGATTTTGATAGCCCCGGTGAGCTTGAAGTGTTCATTGATGAAGAACAGCTTGCCATGCTCGAGCGGCAGATGAACGAGCGCGGCTATTTGGCTGGCCACCAGATGGCAGCGACCATGTCGAGCCTGCGCTCGAATGACCTAATCTGGTCGTTTTTTGTGAATAATTACCTAAAGGGCGAGGATCCGTTCCCTTTTGATCTGCTGTTCTGGAACCAGGACTCGACCAATATGCCGGCGGCCATGCATGCGTTTTACCTGCGCAACATGTATCTGGAAAATCGCCTGCGTGAGCCGGGTGGGATTACGCTGGGTGGGGTTCCGATTGATCTGTCCAAGGTTAAAGTGCCCGCCTATTTCGTCTCGGCCAAAGAGGATCACATTGCCCCGTGGCATGCCTGCTTTAACGGCTCGCAGCTGTTGGGTGGTAAGACGCGATTTGTTCTTGGCGGCTCCGGGCATATCGCTGGTGTGATTAATCCGCCTGAGAAGATGAAATACGGCTACTGGATTAATGCCCGCAAGGCCAAGGATCCGGAGACTTGGTTCGAGGCTGCCAAACATCATGAGGGGTCATGGTGGATGGACTGGGTGAAGTGGCTTGAGCCCCAGCGCGGTGGGGAAGTGCCCGCCCGCCAGCCGGGCAGTGGCAAGTTAAAGCCCATCGAAGATGCACCGGGTCATTATGTGCAGGAGAAATCGGATGGTTGATGCGGCCGCGCGCGTTGGCATCATCATGGGCTCGCGCTCCGACTGGGAGACCATGGTGCATGCCGATAATGTGCTCAAGGATTTTCAGGTGCCGCATGAGTGCCGCATTGTCTCCGCCCACCGCACGCCGCAGCAGATGAATGAATATGCGGCCAGCGCCCGAGACCGCGGCTTGCGGGTCATTATTGCCGGAGCTGGTGGCGCAGCACATTTGCCCGGCATGGTGGCGGCACAGACGACACTGCCAGTGCTTGGGGTTCCAGTGCAAAGTCGCGCGCTCAAGGGGCTCGATTCATTGCTCTCGATCGTGCAGATGCCTGCGGGCGTTCCGGTGGCGACGTTTGCCATCGGTGAGGCGGGGGCGCGCAACGCCGCGTTGTTTGCCGTTGCCATGTTGGCCAATGAGGATGCAGCGCTTGCCGAGCGCCTGGCCGGGTTCCGGCAGGCACAGGCAGCAAAGGTGATTGAGGACGAGTTGCCGTGATGCGCCCCATCCTTCCGGGTGGCGTGATTGGTGTTTTGGGTAGCGGTCAGTTGGGTCGCATGCTGGCACAGTCAGCACGGCGCATGGGGTATCGCATCCACACGCTCTCGCCTGAGTGCAACACGCCGACCGGGCAGATCGCTGATCGTGAAGTGGTTGCGGACTATAACGATTTGGATGCCATCGAGGCGTTTGCCCGCAATGTTGATGTTGTGACGTTTGAATTTGAGAACGTCTCTTCGGCGGCAGCGGAGGCGGCCGCTCGGCATGCTCCGGTGCGCCCGCGTGGTGAAGTGCTGCACATTGCCCAAAACCGCGCCCGCGAGAAAGCCGCATTGGCTAAGGCCGGTTTACCGACGGCACCCTTTGAGTCAGTCGAGGCGCAGGAGGATCTTGCCGCAGCCCTACAGCGCATTGGCACTCCGGCTATCCTAAAGACCGCTGGCTTTGGCTACGACGGCAAGGGACAGGTGCGCATTGATGCCGATGCTGATCTGGCCGACGCCTGGCAGGCCATTGGTGGTGGTCCAGCAGTGTTGGAAGGTGTTGTTGATTTTGCCGCCGAGCTGTCAATCGTTGCTGCCCGCGGGCTGGATGGCGCAGTGGTGGATTTTGGCTTAATCGAGAATCGACACACGCATCACATTCTTGATGTCTCAATTGCAGATATGCCGTTGTCGGCTTCACAGCAGGCGGCTGCGCAGGAGATTGCGCAAACAGTATTGAATAGCTTTGATGTGGTGGGCGTGCTGTGTATTGAGCTTTTTCTCACTCGCACGGGTGATTTGCTAGTCAATGAGTTGGCGCCGCGGCCTCATAACTCTGGGCACCTGACCATAGAGGCCTGCCCGAGTAGTCAGTTTGATCAGCAGTTGCGTGCCGTTTGTGGGCTGCCGCTTGGGTCTACTGAGCGCAAGGCGCCGGTTGCCATGGTCAATCTATTGGGTGATCTTTGGTCAGCCGGCCAGCCCGATTGGGCCGCGGCGCTAAAGGATCCTGCCGTTAATCTTCATCTCTATGGCAAGGCCAGTGCGCGGCCAGGCCGAAAAATGGGGCATATCACAGCATTTGGCTCAGATCGTGACGATGCAGCTCGGCGGGCGATTGCCGCGCGTAATGCCCTTACCAACTAAACCGGGAATTTTACCAATCCATGTGGTTTCGCAATCTTTGTGTCTATCAATTGGCGGATGCCTTCAGCATCGATCCTGAACATTTGGAAGAACGACTTGAGGCCGGTGCTTTTCGCCCGGTTGGCGCTCATGATCCAGAAACCCGAGGCTGGGTCGCCCCACTGCAGCCCGGTGGCGAGCAGCGGGTGCATGTCAGCGGACAGTGTCTAATGATCTGTCTGCAGACTGAGGCCCGAGTGTTGCCGGCGGCGGTTGTGCGTGAGCAGGTCGAGGAGCGAATTTCTGAGCGTGAGACGGCTATGGGTCGGCCCATGGGGCGTCGTGAGAAAGCGCGGCTGAAAGAAGAGGTGACAATGGACCTGTTGCCGCGGGCCTTCACTCGTAGCAAGCGCGCCTATGCCTATATTGATCTGGCGGGGCGGTGGTTAGTGGTGGATGCCTCGAGTTGGCGCGAGGCGGAGTTGCTGACAGACGATCTGCGCTCTTTGCTGGGTACCTTGCCGATACGACCGCTGCAAACCGACAGCGCGCCACAGCAGATTATGACGGATTGGTTGGCCAATGATCGCTTCCCGAGTGATCTCGAACCTGGAGAAGAGGCGGTGTTTGATGACCCGCGCACGGAGGGCGCAGAGGTGCGATGCAAGCGTCAGGATCTGCGCAGTGGTGAGATGCGGGGCCATATCAAGGCCGGTAAACGAGTGCGTCGCCTGGCATTCACTTGGGATAACCGTTTGGCTGGCGTATTGGATGCGGATCTATCTGTGAAGCGATTGAAATTTATGGATTTGGTGCAAAGCGATGCGGCAGATCGTGAGGCAGAGTCTCCGGCAGAGCGCTTTGATGCCGACTTTGCCATTATGAGCGCCGAGCTGGGTCGCTTTTTGCCTCGGCTGTTAGGTTGGTTTGATTAGCCGGATTGCGGGCAAAAAAAAGCCGACATTGCTGTCGGCCAAGAGGAGGAGAGTCGATAGAGAACATCTGTTCTCGAACTGGCGACAATCATAAAAATTTCCGATTAATCAGGGAATAGCCGGCGAGGATGACCGCCTGTGCTGGCTGGGCACAAATAAAGCGGCCCTAGCCCTTATTCTTTTTTGCCATATTGATAAAGCAAAAGATTCCTTAAAGTTTCAAAAAGCTGCGTTAAGCTGCGTGTTCTCTAAAGAAACCACGCCGAGGATTCTGTCATGACGGGCATTCGCTTTACGATTCCATTGCTCACAGCGCTGCTCTTGGTGGTGCCAGCCGCTTATGCCGGGCCGGCGGTCACCCCGTTGGTGGATGTTGACTGGCTTGAGGCGCACCTGGGCGACGATGATCTGGTGGTGCTGGATGTGCGCTCCGGCATTGATGGTACCGATGCGGCGGGTTTTGCGGCCGGACATATCCCGAGTGCTGTTTACGCGAGCTACACCGCAGCCGGTTGGCGCGTGGCTGAGGGTAACGTTCCCGGTAAGCTGCCAGCTATCGAGCGGCTTGAGGCGCTGATTGGCGGTCTTGGAATCGATAATGACGATACCGTCGTGGTGGTCCCTGCTGGGGTGAATTCCACCGACTTTGGCAGTGCTGCCCGTATCTATTGGACCTTTAAGTATCTGGGTCACGATGATGTGGCCATTCTTAACGGTGGTTACCGTGCCTGGGTTGAAGCCGGTGGTGCTGTGGAATCAGGGGACTCAATGGCATCAGCCGCTGAGTTTGTCGCCGCTCCCCGCCCCGAGCTGTTGGCGGACACCAGTGAAGTCGCCGCCGCAGTAGAGGCAGGCAGTCAGCTGGTGGATGCCCGCCCAGCCGCGCAGTACTCCGGTGAAGCCAAACATCCGGCCTCTTTGGCCTCGGGCACTATCCCGGGTGCGGCAAGCCTTGAAGAGCGCTTGCTGGTGCAGGATGGAAGCGCGTTCTTTATCGATGGTGCCGAAGTTGATCGGCTGATCGAGGTGGCGGGTCTGCGCAAAGACGAGCCGGCTATTTCGTTCTGCAATACCGGGCATTGGGCAGCAACGGCCTGGTTTGCCCTGTCTGAGGTGGCCGGTGTCGATGATGTGTCACTTTATGATGGTTCAATGACTGAATGGACGCAGGATACGGCCCGTCCGATTGTTCAGGGTCAGCAGGCGCTGAGCGAGCTTTTGAACTAATCAGTCCAGGATAAGCGGCATGACGACATTGGCAGAGGCCATTCACCAGGAATCAGCCAGTGAGGCTCAGCATGGTCCCGGCGTCGATCGATTTGTATTGATCGTCGCCGGGATTGCCGCATTAGTGCTGGGTGGTATGGTCTGGCAGATCGGTTCGCCCCGGTTGCTGTGGCTTTTTATTATTGGTGGCGGTTTGGGCGTTGCGCTCTACCATGCCGCGTTTGGATTTACCGCCGGTTGGCGCAACTTTATTGTGCGCCGGCGCAGCCGAGGCCTGCGTGCTCAGTTGCTATTACTGGCTGTCGCGTCAGTGCTTTTCATCCCAGTCATCGCCATGGGTGAGGCGCGTGGAGCCATTGCCCCGCTGGGTGGGCATATCGTTATCGGGAGTTTTCTTTTTGGTCTCGGTATGCAGTTGGGTGGTGGTTGTGGTTCCGGCACGCTATTTACTGTGGGCGCCGGTAACCGCCGGATGTTGATTACGCTGGTGGCATTTATTGCCGGATCGGTATTGGGCACGATCCATCTGCCCTGGTGGTTGGCGGCAGGGCCGGGCAGCGCCGGTGTCAGTCTGGCAGTCGCGCTCGACCCGCTCGGCGCTATCTTTATTCAAGTCAGTTTGCTGCTGGCGCTTGCCTGGGTGATCACCGCCGTTGAGCGTGATCGATACGGCAGCTCGGAACCGTTGACCCTGCGGCCTGATGGTCCGGTAGGACGTACTCTTTTGACCGGCAGCTGGCCATTGGCTTGGGGGGTTGTTGCGTTGGCCCTGTTGGGGCTGATGACATTGCTGGTCTCCGGTTCCCCCTGGGGTATTACCTTTGCCTTTGCAGTGTGGGGCGCAAAGCTGCTATCGGCCGTCGGGCTTGATATGGCGCAGTTTGCCTATTGGAACTGGCCTTACCCGGCGCAGGTGCTCGAGCAGAGTGTGCTGACCGACGTGACCTCGGTGATGGCGTTTGGTCTGTTGCTGGGGGCCATGCTGGCGGCTGGGCTTGCCGGCCGCTTTAATGCTGGCAGTCAAAACACACTGGGTTGGGCCAATGTCTCAGCAGCGATTATCGGTGGATTATGCATGGGGTACGGCGCGAGGCTGGGGTTTGGCTGCAATATCGGGGCGTTTTTTAGCGGTATTTCAACGGCAAGTCTGCATGGCTGGATTTGGTTTGTCTTTGGGTTTGCCGGTTCAATTGTCGGGGTGGCGCTGCGGCCACGATTCGGGATGAGTAACTGATGTCGGATACGCGCCCACCTTATAGCCGGATCGCGTTGGTTGTGACGCTTGCCTTGATTCTGCTGTTAGTGATTCTTGATTACTTTTCGGCAATGGGTTGACGCTGACTGCGTCGGGCTGCGATCAATAAAATAACGCCAATCAGGCTGCAGGCAGCCACGGCAAAAAAAGTCTGACTATAACTTTGGGTCAGCAGGTGCAGCCCGGTGAATGCTGCAGGACCGATTAGTACACCCGAAAAGGTAATAAACAGCGATCCGCCGGAGGCGCGGGCGACATGACCTGACGGTGCATTGCGTGCTATTTCCGCTAGGTAAACACCGTTCCAGCCCAGTGCCAGCCCCCCAAAGACGCATAATACAGCGGCTACCACGATCAGTGGCCAGTCCGGCTGCATGAGGGCAACGATCAGTGCCAGTAAGACCGCCAGCGAGTTGATCACCAGCAGTGTCAGCGAGCCATTGGCCAGTCGATCGGCAGCCCATCCCCAGAGCACACGTCCACCTACTCCGCAGATTTGGACCGCAGCCATCACCAGTCCGGCGGTGACCAATGCGATATTTAGGTCCTCAACCAGCAGCGTTACCGTGAATACCGTCAAACACAGCTGAGTGGCTGAGAAGAAAAACGAGGCTAACGCCGTCCAACGAAGCGCCGGTGTCTCCCAGACCAAGCGGATATCCGACAGGGGCGAGGCAATCCACTGGGCCGCGGGATCGCGATCATCATCCCAATGGTTGCGGCGCTGCTGAAGCGCGATCAGCCCAAGGATTGCTGGTACCGCCAGAGCCGCCATTGCGGCCTGCCAGCCATAATTGACTGCCAATAGGGGTGCCGCCGCGCCGGCGATCACGCCACCAAGGGGAACTCCGGTTTGTTTAATGCTAAAGACCAGTCCGCGTCTTGCCGGGTTGGTAAAGCGCACCAGTAAATGGGAGGCAGCTGGGTTGGTCAGGCCGTAACCCAGCCCGATCATCAGCGAGGCCAGCATGAACGCTAACCCATTGGGTGCAGCCGCCAACAGGCCGCCCAGGCCAAATATCATCACGGCCCACTGGGTGGTTCGACAGGCTCCAAGACGTCGAGAGATGCCACCGCCTAGCAGCGACGAAATCATGGCGCCTAGATAAAGCACGCTGACCTGAACCCCGATCAGCGAGGGCGATACGCCGAGACCTGCGGCAATCTCAGGCGCAATAGCCGAGGGAAACAGCGCAGTGGTCGCGGAGAAAGTCAGTGCTACAGTGGTGGCCGCAAGAACCGCTGGCGTGTCTTTGCGATCAGTCACGCTGGCGCAGGCCAGTGATCAGCTTATGCGTATTACTGGCAAGACTTTCATAGTGGTATCCACCTTCCTGGATGACCACCGTAGGTAATGAGAGGGCGGCTATGCGCGCTCCCAGTGTTTGAATATCCTCGGCGTTGACGCCGATTCGGGCCTGCGGGTCTTCGTGGTAGATATCAAAGCCATTTGAGAACACCAGCGCATCGGGTGAAAACAGCTGGATAGCGGTGATGGCCTGCTCCAGCTGATCAAAAAAAGCGCTGGCGCCTGATCCATGCGGCAGTGGCAAGTTGATGTTGTAACCAAGCCCTGGGCCCTCGCCGCGCTCTTCCTCGAATCCGCTGACAACCGGGTAGAAGTTGGTGGGATCCGCATGGATTGAGATGTAGAGCACATCATCACGGGCGTAAAAGATTTCCTGAATGCCCTGACCGTGATGCACGTCGGTATCCAGCACCACCACCCGAGGGTATCGACAGCGCAGATGCTCGGCGGCAATGGCAGCATTGTTCAGATAACAGAAACCGCCTGCGGCATCGATGCGGGCGTGGTGTCCGGGTGGGCGGCAGAGTGCGAAGCTGATGGATTCTCCAGCCAGCACATCATTGGCT
>CBFIIM010000051.1:0-10541 GCA_965662395.1 Spiribacter sp.
GATGAAACCCTATTTCCTATCAAGTGCTGTGGTGGCGCTGCTTGGACTGCCGCTTTTAGCAAGCAGCCCGGCGCTTGCCGATACCTCGCAGAGCGGTGCGGGAGTGATGCTGACGCAAAAAAACCTGCTCGAGCAGCTGATGCGTGACAATGCCCAAGCCCGCTTTTCGCGCCTGCAGACCGATATCGCGGGGACGCAGGTGGATTTTCAGTCGGGTGTCTATCAGCCCTCGTTTTTCTCAACGCTGCGCTATAGCGATCAGCAGGTGGCGAATTCAGCTGAAGATGAATCGACGCGCAGCGAGCTGGGAAATACAACGACATTCGACGAGCAACGTGCTGAACTGGAGTTTGGCGTGCTCGCTCCGCTCATAACGGGTGGTGAGCTTTCCGTCTCATTCAATGGTATCGAGCGTGATAATACGTTTACCGAGGTGGCTGATTTGACAGACGGTGCCTCGGAGTATGTCGGCGGTGTCGATGCGAGTCTGCGCCAGCCGCTGTGGCGCAATTTCATGGCCCGAGAAACAGAGCTTGCCATTGATCAGGCACGGGTAGGTCATGAACAAAGCGCCATTGAGAGTCGCCAGACCCTTTTGGAAGTGGCCTTCCAAGGTCTTCGTCAGTACTGGTTGGTATACCGACGGGCTGAATTTCACCACATTGACAGCGTAGCGCTTGAGACCGCGCAGCAAACGGTCGAGGTCGCTGAGCAGTTAGTGGATGCGGGTATTCAGCCACCGTTGGCTGCTATGGAGGTGGAAGCACGGGTCATCGAGCGGCGGGCGGAGCTTCGACGCTCATTAACCGCATTGGCCGAGGCTCAGGCCGAGCTAGCGACGTTGCTCAATCTTGAACAAAGCGATGAAACAGAAGTGGAAGTGGTTGATACGCCCGAATCGCGTCTGATCAGCCGGCCCGATAGCCTGATGCTTTACTCAACACGTGTGCTTGCTCAGTGGCCTGAGTTTCGGGCTACACGTTTGACGCGTGAGATCGAGTCACTGCAGTTGAATCTGGCCGAAGAGACGGCAAAACCTGCGGTGGATTTGGTGCTGGGTTATTCAACCTCAGCGCTTGATCGCGACAGCAGCGCGGTATGGGATGATAGCTTCACCGGGCGCTATCCGAGCTGGTATGTCGGCTTTGAGCTCAATGTGAAACTTGGCGCCGATGAGCAGGCGAGGGCGCAGGCGAACGCCGCCACGATGCGGATGATGCAGGCCGATATCGATGCCGAGTCGGTACGTGTAAATGTTCGCAATCGTTTGGCAACCCGCCTTGAGCAGGCGGAATCAGCGCATGAGCAAATGCAGTTAATGAGCCAGCGTGAGGCGTTGCAGCAAGCCATCTATGATGAGCAGGAGCGTCGCTTTGAAGCGGGTCAGATTCCGGCCAATGCCCTGCATGATGCGATGGATGACCTCATCGATGTGCAGCGCAAAGCCGTGGATGCCCGTGTGGCTTATCAGCTAGCGTTGATTTCGCTGCGATTGGTTGAGGGTAGCTTGTTCGCCGAATACGGCCTGGATGACCTGGCCGATGAGTTTGCCGCACCGGCCAATCCGCCACGGCTCGACTTTTTAGAGGCCAGTAATTTGTGAGGCGATCATTGCGGTTTACACGCTTTTTATTGATTGGATGGATGTGCGCCCCTGCTCTTGCGGGGGCGAGCACTTTCTCAGGGGTCTTTGAAGGCATCTCCAGTCGCTCGCTGGCCTTGGATGCGAGCGGCGTGGTGGCCGAGGTGCACGTCAGTGTGGGCCAATCGATTGCACCGGGCGATCGGCTTCTTGGCCTTAACAGTGATGCCGAGCGTATTGAGGTCGAGCGCCGACGGTTGCAGGCAGAGGATCGCAGTGAACTGACAGCACTCGAGCGGCAGATGCAGATTGCCAGCGACCGCTACGCGATCCTTGCCGAGCTGCACGAGGGTGGTCGTTCAGTGAGCCGTGAACAGCTGCTCTCCTCGGAGCTTGAGCGGGTCAGAGCGGAAACCGCGTATCGCCAGGCACAGCTGCGTGAGGCCCGCGAAGAATTGGAGTACCAACTGGCACAAGCGGCCTACGAGGACCGCCAGTTGCGCTCACCCATTGCCGGGATTGTGGCGCGTATTGAACGCAAGCCCGGGGAGTGGCTCTCCACCGGGGAGGCGGCCGCGGAGGTCGTCGATTTAACGGCGCTAGTTCTGCGGGTCAATGTGCCTGAGCAGACGGTGCGTGGATTGATGCGGGGTGATGAATATCCTGTGGTATTGACCGATGGGCGCAGCGCACCTGCCGTGCTCACAGAGATTGCGCCCATTGCCGATGCGGCGACCGGCCTGGTTGAACTACGCTTTCATATTGATAACTCAGGGCTTGGCCTGCGACCGGGCATGGAAGGCAGTGTTGAGCTGGGGATAGGCTCTTGAGCGACCGTGTCAGTGAGGTGATCGCAGGGCTTCAAGCGCTGCGCGCCTCTGATGATGTTGCCTCAAAAGGTGCTTACTGGTCGGCATTTTGTCGACTGGTCAGGGAGCTTTGCGTGGCCTGCGAGGTCTGGGTTATCCAGTCGGGCGAGAAAACCACCGCCATTCTGGGTTATGCCAGCGACGGTGATGGTGAGGGGGCCGGGCATAACGGCGAAGTGCCTATTTGGTTCGCTGGAATGCTCGAGCGTGTCCAGGCCAAGGGCTTTGCCATCAGCCCCGAGGGGGATGCTCACCGTCCTGGTGCCCGATTAGTCGTCCCGATGACTCAGCTCAACTCCGGCTACCTTGTGCTTCGCCTAAATGCCAAAGAGCTCGGGCGTGCCAATGAGCTGATGCTGCGGGCACGGCTGGTGGCGGATATGGCACCGGATGGCCCAGATGGTTCGGGAGCGGCTGGCGATGCGCTGCTCAATGAGTACCTTCAGCTAGTCGCTCAAATTAACACCCATGATCGATTTGCCACGGCCGCCTATGCGTTGGTCAACGGACTGGTGGGCCAAGATGAGTGTATTGGCTTGGCGGCGATGGGATGGCGCGAGGGTGCCTATATTCGGGTTAAGGCCCTCAGTCACCATGATCGATTTGAGCGGCGCACTGAGTGGGTTAAGCGCATTGAATCAGCGCTTGAGGAGGCCGCCGATCAGGACAGGCCGATTCAATACCCGCTAGCTGATCCGGATGCCGCTTTGCTGACCCGGGCTCATCAACAGCTGAAAGTGCAAAGCGGAGCCGAGGGCCTGCTCAGCATTCCCACCGGTGAGCTGGCGGGTGATGGTGAGATGGTCTTGTTGGCACTGAGCTACGACGGGATGCTGGGTGAGGCTCGGGCGCGACGACTGCAACTGTTAGTGGAGCTGATTTACCCGATTCTTTGTCGACTGCGTCGGCGCGAGGCCTCATTGCTAAAGCGTGCGCAGGCTGCTGCCCGAGCAGCCGGAAGCTGGGCTTTGGGATCGGATCGGCTAGCCTTTAAAAGCGGTATTTTAGTCATTTCACTGGCCCTGCTGTACGGCATTTTCGGTACTTTGCCGCATCGGGTTGAGGGCAATGCCCGACTGGTGACCGATGAGGTGCGGGTATTTGCTGCGCCTTTTGAGGGCCGTATTGAAGAGGCGATGGTCAGCTCCGGTGAGCCGGTGGACACCGGTGATGTTCTGGCGCGCATGGATATCGAGGATTTGTTGTTACAGCGCGGCGAGCTGCAGGCTGATCTGCGGCGCCAGGTGGCTGAGGTGCGACGTGCGCGTGCCGTCGGTGAGTTAGTTGATGCCGAAATCGCCAGCGCCCGGGTTGAGCAGGCTCGCGCCCGCCTGGCGAGGATTGAAGCACGACTGGCTCAGGCCGAAATCATCTCAAGCTTCGATGGCATTGTCGTTGAGGGAGAGCGCCAAGCACTGTTGGGTCGCCCGGTACGTCAGGGTGATGCGTTGTATCGGTTGGCCCAACTCGATGGTATGTACCTGCGCATGGATATTCCACAAGAGAGCATTCACTTTGTTGAACCAGGTGAGCGCGGTGAATTTGTTTTTCTTAGCCGCCCGGGTGAAGTGTTGCCTCTGACCGTCACACGAATCGTGCCCATGGCTCGGGTTGAGAGTGGGCGGGGGGCTTTTTTTGAGGTGATCGCTGAGCCGGAAGGGGAAGCCAGTGATTGGTGGCGTCCTGGCATGGAGGGTGTGGCACGAATCGATCAAGGCCGTCGTTCGGTGCTTTGGGTGCTGGGTCATCGTCTGGTTAATCGACTGCGAGTCTGGTTGTGGTGGTAGGGTTCATGTCAGGAGACTCCAACCTTGCCTTTTAGCGAATCCTGGTATCGGGTAGCGGATCTGCATCTTGGCCTGCTACCGAGTGTCGAGGTGCATAAGCAGGCCTACCGCGGTGAGACTTGGTATGTGCTCCAAGAACCTGGCTCCGGAAGATTTTTTCGCTTGCGCCCTGATGCCTACCGATTTGTTTGCACCCTTAATCCCAATGAAACCGTGGCGGAAACTTGGTATCGGGCCAATGCGGAGTATCCGGAACACGCCCCTGATCAGGAGGAGGTGGTACAGCTGCTCTCACAGCTGCATCACGCCAATCTGCTTTTCTTCCGCACTCAGGGTGATCACGATGCAATCTTTAAGCGGTTTTTGCAGCAGCGAGGCCGCGAACGCCTAAGCCACCTGATGGCGGTGCTTTATTTGCGCGTACCGCTGTGGAATCCGGATCGCTTTCTAAACCGCACTCGAGGCTGGCTGACGCCAATCTTTGCCCCGCCCATGCTAATCCTTTGGGTGGTGGCGATGCTGTTTTTTGGCAAGCTTGTCATCGAGCAGTGGGACACGCTCTGGGCTACCGGACAGGGCCTACTGGCTCCGGGCAATTTGCCGTTGCTTTATCTCAGTATATTTGGACTCAAGATCTTTCATGAGATGGCGCATGCCATTGTCTGCAAGCGCTATGGCGGTGAAGTGCACTCAATGGGCGTGATGTTTATCGTCTTCACCCCGCTGCCATATATCGATGCCAGTGCCAGTTGGTCGATGCGTGGGCGCTGGCAACGTGCTTATGTGGGTGCCGCTGGCATGATTATGGAGCTTTTCCTGGCAAGCATTGCCGGGTGGGTGTGGCTTTATACCGGCCCGGGCTTTGTCAACTCTCTGGCCTTTAATCTGATGGTCGCGGGTTCCATCTCAGCGGTGCTCTTTAATGGTAACCCGCTTCTTCGCTTTGATGCCTATTACATTCTGACCGATTTGGTGGAGCTTCCCAATCTCTACCAAAAAGCCTCGCAGCAGTGGTTTTACTACGGTGATCGGTTTCTGTTTGGCACTGATCGTGCTGAGGCGCCAGCGCGCACCCCGCGCGAGGCAGTTTGGTACAGCGTCTACGGCATTCTGAGTGTGATCTACCGGCTCTTTATTATGTTGGCCATTGGCTTTTTGGTTGCCGATATATGGCTGGGCTTCGGGTTGATGATGGTTGTGATGATGACCTTTATCTGGATTCTGATTCCGGGGTCGCGGCTTTTGAAATATTTAGCACATGGTCCAAGGCTAATGCGCAATCGAAGCCGTGCCATCGCGGTGACGCTGGGGATGATGGCAGCATTGGTCATCCTGCTGGGTGTGTTGCCGATTCGTGATACGGTCAAAGCGCCAGGGGTCATCCTTGCCAATCAGACCTATCCGGTTTACACCCGCTCAGCAGCTCGGCTTGTCGATGTTCATGTCCGTGACGGTCAGTGGCTTGAGCCTGGCGATGCCATTGTCACACTGGAGAGCGAATCGCTGAGTCAGGAATTGCGCTTGGTGGCCGAGCAGCTCCGAGAGACCGAGTGGCTTTACCGCCAAGCCCTAGAGGTGAATGAACTGGATCCGGAGGGCTTTCGTCAGCAGGCCCAGGCATTGCGCGATCGTCAGGCAACGCTGGCCGATCGACTGCAAGCAATGGATGTGCGGGCGGAAGGGGCAGGGCTATGGCAAGGACAGCGCCTGACCGAGCGATTAGGCACGCACGTCGGGATGGGAGAGGCCCTGGGGACGCTGGTCAATACCGAGGATTACCGATTTACCGCGGTGATCAGTCAGGCTGCGGCTGCGGCCTTATTTGGTCGCACGCTGGATAGCGCACAGATTAGGCTTTGGAGTCAGAACGCCGAGCCCATGGCGGTGGAGACATTGAACCTGGTGCCTTTTCAAAAGCGCGAGCTGCCCTCGCCCGCATTGGGGCTTGCCGGCAATGGCCCGATCCCCACCATCGTGGATGAACAGGGTCGAACGCTTGCCCAGGAATCATTTTTTGAGCTCCACGCTGAGTTGCCTGCGCAACTGGATATTGCCCTTGCCCATGGTATGACGGGTGTGATGAGGCTTGAGCTTGATCGAACGCCACTCGCCAGCCAACTCTATCGTCGCCTACGTCAGGCGCTGCAACGCCGTTATGGCCTCTGATACCCACTGGTTTGAGCCGATTGCCAAGGCTCAATCCAGTGAGGCGCATCGCTGGCTGCGCTGGCCTTGGGCGCTGTATATGGCATCGCGTGAACCGCAGCGCAACCGGGAGTATCACGCGCAGGTCAAAAAGATCCATGCGCTGGAGCGCGGCCTTGCGGTTGATGCCGCTGAGGTTGCCGGGCGGCTTTACCAGATTCGCAAAGCCCTTCGCCGATTCATCATCTCAGGACAGGGTGATCGCGCGGCGCTCTACGAAGGGATTGCCTTGTTGCAAACGCTAGCGGCTCGGTCGGTCGATATGCGCCCCTATGATGTCCAGCTGATGGCCGTGCTGGCGATGGTTGATGGGCATTTCGTGCAGCTGGCCCCTGGTGAGGGAAAAACGCTGACAATCGCGTTGGTAGCGATTATTAATGCCTGGCTTGGCAGGCCTTGTCATGTCATGACCGCTAATAGTTACTTGGCTGGACGAGATGCGGAGCTAATGGCGCCGCTTTTTCAAGCCTGTCGGGTGAGTGTGGCGACGCTAGATGATGAGATTGAGCGAGACGCGCGTGGGCCGGTCTATGCCCATGATGTGGTGTATGGAACAGCTCAGCAGTTTTTGGCTGATTATCTGCGCGATCAAATTGCATTGGGCGCAAAGCTTGAGCGTCGGGAGATTGGCCTTGCGCAAATGCGAAAGACACCACCCAGCATTGCGATGCGTGGGCTGGGCAGTGCCATTGTTGATGAGGCTGATAGTATTTTGGTGGATGAGGCCAATACGCCGTTAATCATCTCTGGGCCTAGACCAGATCCGGAGCTTTTTGAGGCTGTCCGTCGGGCGCATTCAGTGGTGGAGTCACTCAAAGCAGGGCGTGATTATCGTCTGGATCGGCTGTTTCGCGACGTGCAATTTGATGAGGATGCCTGGGGGCGATTGGCCCCTCAGCGGCAAGCGATGCCAGGCCCTTGGCGCAATGAGCGACGCTTTGAGCACTTGCTCAAGCAAAGTGTGTTGGCCCGCGATTTCTATCGCCTTGATGAGCACTACATTGTGCAGGATGGCAAGGTGGTGATCGTTGATGAGAGGACTGGGCGGCAGATGCCTAACCGCAGCTGGAGTCAGGGGCTGCATCAAGCGGTCGAGTGCGCAGCTGGGGTTGAGATGACGCCACCGACCGAGACTGTCGAGCGAATGAGTTTTCAGAATTTCTTCTGCCGCTACGCAAGGCTCACTGGCGCCAGTGGGACATTACAGAATCTTGAGCGGGAACTTGCTCTGGTTTATGGCGGCGCTATTCAGCGTGTGCCGACCCGCATGGCACTGCGCCGGGTTATGCATCCGCCACGGGTCTTTCTCTGCGCTGAAGATAAATGGGAAGCGATTGCCGCTGATGCAGAGCGGCTGCATCGGGCGGGTCGTCCGGTACTGATTGGTACACGCCGGGTGGAAGATAGTGAGCGTTTGCAGGCCCGTTTAGCCGTTCTCGGCGTGCCAGCGCAGCTTCTAAATGCCAAACATCCTGCTGATGAGGCGCAGATCATCTCCCTTGCCGGGCGTTCCGGTCAGGTGACTGTCGCCACGAATATGGCTGGCCGGGGTACCGATATACACATTGATTCGGGAGTTGAGGCAGGTGGCGGTCTGGTGGTGATGCTCTGCGAGCCGCATTCAGCCGCGCGCGTTGATTGGCAGCTTTATGGCCGCACCGGTCGCCAGGGCCAAGCCGGTGAGGTGTTCACCTATGTTAGTGCTCAGGATTCCCTGTTATTGGATCATCTGCCGATGGCAAAACGCTGGCTACCTCGTCTCTGGACTGATCCGCGGTGGCGTGAGAAAAGTGCAGGTCTATTGATTCGTTTGGCCCAAACCCGGGCGCAGCACCGTGCCTTGCGACAACGACAACAGCTCAACCGCGCCGATCGACGTTGGCGCGAAGCGCTCAGTTTTGCCGCCCGCCGGTGATTAACTGACTTTTATCCAAGTCATCATGCCTGCGGCCTGATGGCCCAACATATGACAGTGCATCATCCAGTCCCCGGGGTTGTCGGCCACAAAGGCAATATCAAAGGACTCGCCCGGTTCCATTAGGATGGTGTCGCGTAGCGGCCCCACACCAGTTTCTTTAACCTTTTGGAAGTGATGTCCATGTAAATGCATGCTGTGCGGCCAGCGGGTTTGGTTGTTCATGCGGATGCGAACGGTCTCGCCTCGCTCGGCCTCAATCAGCGGGTCAATTTGCATGTGCGCTTTGCCGTTGAACGTCCAGAACATGCCGGCATCGATCATCTCGCGGGTCAGGCTTGCCCCGCCGCTCATCGCACCGCCTTCCATCAGCAGGTCGATGGTTTTTGCGCGGGCTAAATCGCTGATGGCCGGCACGGTGTTACCGGGCAAAGGTGCGGGTTTGCCGCGATGAGCGGTGCTGGATCCCACTTCAGTGACGGGGAAAGTTGCCACCGCATAGCCGCCATCCCGCTCCTCACTGATCAACATGGCCTCTCCAGCCTCGGCGGTAATGTCGATCACCAGATCTACGCGCTGAGCGGGGCCTAGCAGGATCTGATCAACCGGCGTCGGATCGGCCAGCGGCATGCCGTCCAGGGCAATAACCCAGGCGCCTAATCCTTCACTACGCAGCGAGAAGATCCGTGCATTGGCGGTATTGATCAGCCGCAGGCGAAAGCGTTTGCCGGCGTGTACCGGATAGCGCCATTCTGCGAGTGCATTTGCCGTGATCCAGTTGCCGATCCGTCCGCCGTGCGAGCGGTCATGGCGATGACCAAAGGGTTCGCTGAGAGAGGCATTTTGGGTAAGCCGCCAGTCATCCAAGACCAGGACTTGATCATCCTCAACACCACTCTCTATCTCCCAGGCAGCTTGGTCCTTTTCATCGATAATCAACGCGCCATAGAGCCCCCGGCCTAGCTGCTCTTCGCTTTTGGCATGGGGGTGATACCAGTAGGTGCCGGCATCGGGCAGGTCAAAGACGTAGCGGAACTGCCCGCCGCCGGTATCAACCGGTGCCTGCGTCATATTGGGGACACCATCCATACCGTTGGGCAGGCGAATGCCATGCCAATGAATGGTGGTGGGCTGCGGGAGGTTGTTCACCAGTAGCCGGTTCAGCGTCTCGCCCTGACGGTAGCGCAAAACAGGGCCGGGAGTGTTGCCGTTGTAGGCCCACACCGGCGTTTGTGCGTATTCCGGCGAGGCCAGCTGAATGCTCGTCGGTGCAGCGGTAAGTGGGATATCCGGGGCGAGCCCAATCTTGGCACTTTCAGGGACGATGTGCTCAGCAGCGATGCCCGTGGAGGTGGGCAGGAGGCCTGCCGGCCCTATAGTCCATCCCATCAACCCAGCCCCGCCGAGTCCGCCGAGTAGTCGTCGTCGTGAATGATCCATGCTGCGTTTGTTCGTAGCCCTGACTCAATCGGTATAACCGTCCTGCGGGTAAGACGCAAGACGGCTGCCAAGGTTCAGTGAAAATGCTAAGTGTTGATGTTGAGCCAGTGCTTGGGTGGCAAGTGCGCCCTGATATCATGGTCGAATGACAAAGCCCGATATAACCGGTTACCCAAGCCATTTATGGGTGGACGCCGATGCTTGTCCGGTGGTGATTCGCGAGATTCTGTTTCGGGCCGCCGAGCGGGTCCAGGCGCGGCTCACACTGGTGGCCAATCAAACCATTCAGACACCGCCGTCGCCGTTAATTACCTCGCTTCAGGTTCCCTCGGGGTTTGATGTTGCTGATGATGAGATTGTCCGGCGGGTGCGCCCTGGTGATTTGGTGGTGACCAGTGATATTCCACTGGCCGCAGAGGTCATCGAAAGGGATGCCTTTGTCCTAACCCCGCGTGGGGAGGCGCAGACGCGTGAGAATATCCGTGCCCGGCTTCAAATGCGCGATTTCATGGAGACGCTGCGTAGCAGCGGAGTCCATGTTGGCGGCCCACCAAGCCTCACAGCCACAGATCGCAAGCGCTTTGCTGATGCCTTGGATCGGTACTTAGCCGCATCTCGTTTTGAGTCACCGAAGCGCAAATCGCCCGGAAGATGAGTTTGCAGTTTCTTCATCATTCATGCGACATAGCAGGGAGTTTGTGACAAAAGCCTCGGTCATATTTGGTCTTTTTGCTTAATTTGTC
>CBFIIM010000052.1:0-10320 GCA_965662395.1 Spiribacter sp.
CACAAGTGGAGCACATTGGAGCATATTCCGAGGATCAGTATTTCTCTTGGGATTCACGTACCGTCGCGCAGGGACACGCGTTGGTGAATGTTGGGTTCGAGTATGCCGCCGCCGACGCGACTGAGTTATACGGACAGCTGGGCGGATGGCACCGCGGGAATCTTGCTGGCGTTGAAGCTGACTACACCATCGATGGCCAAGAGGTGAGTTACCGCGGGGGTGTTTATTCGGAAACGAGTGGTTCGTTGCGCCTTGGTATTCGGCAGTCGCTTGAAAAGGGGGCGGCCGTAATGGCGGAAGTTTCGGGGATGACTTCCGACCAAAGCGACGAAAGCTGGGGGGTAAGCATTGGCCTCAAGGTAAGCTTCTAGTTGTCGGATACCGGACAACTCCATAGTGCTGAGGAGTTATTCTTTGTCGGTAGTACAAGAGATTCTGAGCGCACTGGTTAATGAGGATCGCTGCCATCTCAACGGGCTTGCCATGGATGGCGATGAGCCCGCCTATGCCACTGCCGTCAGCCGCTCGGACACCATCGACGGCTGGCGCGACCGCCGTGCCGAGATCGTCTGCGAGGGGCTGTCCATGCCGCATGCACCGCGGCTGCATAATGGCGAGCTCTGGCTGTTAACCTCCGTACCGACGAGCTCTACGACGTCGAAGTAATTCCCGGCAGCCTCTGCCCGATGTCACTCAGCCTGACCTCGCCGGAACTCGCCGGCCTGATCACCTACGAGGGCATGACCCAGGCACCGGAGTGATCGTCTCACGCATGGAAAAACCCGAAGCGATGCGCTGATCGCTCCGGGTCTGCTGATGGCGGCAAATTGCTGGGTCAGTTAGTTGACGGCGACTTTTTTCGTGATCTTCGCCACCCATTCGCCCTGATGGCGTGCAATCTCAAGCTCGCGATCATCCGGCTGTCGTGAACCGTCTCCGCCGGCCAGTGTCGAGGCCCCATACGGCGTTCCGCCGCTGACCTTTGAGATATCAAACTGCACTGGATTGGTGTAGCCAAGCGGCACGATTACCATTCCGTGGTGAGCCAGAGTGATCCAGGTTGAAGTGATCGTCTGCTCCTGCCCGCCACCGGTGCCGGTGGAGGTGAATACGCTAGCCACTTTCCCGGCCAGCGCACCTTTGGCCCAAAGCCCCCCGGTCTGATCGAGGAATGTGCGCATCTGACCGGCCATGTTGCCGAATCGTGTGGGTGTACCAAAAATAATCGCATCATAGTCAGCCAGATCTTCGGGCTTGGCGATGTCGGCTGCCTGATCGGTCTTGCCGCCGGCTGCGGCGAATGCCTCGGCATCCATCGTCTCCGGGATTCGTTTAACGGTTACCTCGGTGCCCGGGATGCTTTTTGCACCCTCGGCTACCCGATGCGCCATCGTCTCGATATGCCCATACATCGAGTAATAAAGCACTAATACTTTTGCCATTTTGCAATGCTCCCAGTGTTACTGACGGATGCCCTCAACCTCGAGGCCTAGATAGACGGTCTCGCTGGCCGGGCCCAGGTTGTAGTCGATGCCGAAATCTTTTAACTGAAGCTCAGTTTCACCGCTAAAGCCAACCCGATGGCCACCCCAGGGGTCTTGGCCTTCACCGATTTTCTCCACATCAATGCTGATCGGGCGGGTCACGCCGTGCAGGGTCAGCTCACCGTCCAGTGTGGCGGTGCCGTCGCCGTTGGGCGTGTAGGCGGTGCTGACGAATTGGGCTTCGGGGTATTGGTTAACATCCAAGAAATCAGCGCTGCGAAGATGCTTGTCGCGCTCGGCGTGCGCTGAATCAATGCTGGCTGTGTTGATGGTGACATTAATCTCAGAAGCCTGAGGGTTGTCGGCATCGTAGGTAAATGTGCCAGTGAACTCGTTGAACCGACCGATCAGCCAGCTATAGCCCAGGTGGCTTATCCGGAAATTAATCGAGGCGTGGGCCCCTTCGGTATCGATGACATAGTCAGCCGCCATGGCTGGTGTCGCTGCCAGGCTGCCTGCCATGACCATGGAAAGCAGGGCAGGGCGGAGAATCTTGGAATAAGACATAGTTTATGACTCCTTAGTCGGTTTGATGATTCGCTTTAGAGTGAGATCACGATCGATGAGATGATGTTTGAGAGCGCCTACTGCATGCAGTCCGACAAGGACAACCAGTGCGGTGGCCAGCCAGAAATGCCACCACCCGGCAACGTCTTCCTGGTTGGTCACGACTACCGGGGCAAGCGCCGGCACTGAAAACCAGCCAAAGACATCAATTGGACGGCCATCAGCGGTTGAAATGAGGTAACCCGTCAACGGGACCGTAAAAAGGAATCCGTAGAGTAGGGCGTGTACCGCATGGGCCAGCCGTCGTTCCCAAGGTTTATGGTTCTCAAGAGGTGTTGGTCGTGGATTCGCCAGTCGCCAAGCAAACCGCACTGTAACGCCCATCAGCAGCAGGATGCCTAGGCTTTTATGCCAATGCGGCACGATTCTGTAGGCCGGGTCATAGTAGGTCAGTGAAACGATATACAAGCCCAGTGGATAGAGGATGAGCACAGCGATGGCAGTAAGCCAGTGCGCGCTGATGGCCGCCACCCCATAACCCTTTGTTGTGTTCCTCCAACGAATGCCTGACATCTTTGACCTCGATTTGGCCTTATCCTGACTTGTGGACCGAGAATGACAGCCTGCATTCAATGCGTCTAATGAATCATTTATATTATCGCTATGCACAAAACGAATTTAAGAACGGTCGATCTCAATCTCCTGGTCGTGCTTGAGGTGTTGTTGGCCGAGCGTCATGTCACACGCGCCGCCGAGGTCCTGGCCATGAGTCAACCGGCGGTCAGCCGCGCCTTGGCAAGATTGCGGGATGTTTTTGAAGACCCGCTCCTGGTGCGCGGTGTCTCCGGGTTGGTGCCCACTGAGCGTGCCCGACAACTCGAACCTGCCCTCATGGAGGTTTTAGCCGGTGTGCGGCAGCTCATGGCGCCGGTGAGTTTTGACCCGGCTGCCTCAAAGCAAACGATTCGCTTAGGCTGTCTGGATTTGGAGGCGGCGATCTACTTAAGTGCCTTGGTGCCCATGATTCGCAGTGAGGCCCCGGGTATGCATTTAGATATCTACTCGCATCCCGATGACTTCTTTGCCCGCTTGGCTGCTGGTGATCTGGATTTGGTGATCAGTGCCCTCGATCCTGGCGCCCAGGCCGATCAGTTTCACCGTCGGGTTATCGACCGCAGCGCGCTTGAATGCCTGATGGGGGCGGATAATCCGCTAGCCTTTGGTGAGATGACGCTGGAGCGCTACCTGGACGCCAATCATGGTGTGGTCTCCATTACCGGCAAGGGGCCGGCGATCATGGATATGCGCCTGCAGGCGCTGGGTCGTAAGCGCAATGTGGTGTTGAACCTATCCAGCTTTCTGAATGTCCCGGATGCCTGTGCCGAGAGCGATGTGGTCTTTGCCTTGCCGCAGCGTCTTGCTGAACGGCTGGCCCGTGATGAATTGTTGGTCACCCGTCCACTGCCCGATGCGCTAAAAGCTCAGCCCATGCCGATGTATCTCTACTGGCATCAGCGCAATCATGTGGATCCCATGCAGCAGTGGCTGCGGGCGCGTGTGTTGGAGGCAGCAGCGACCCGATAAAACAGACAGCACCGCTGCTGGTCCCAACAGTCAGACGAAGCAATTGACTGCCGAAGCAGACAACCGAAACGAGGTCACATGCAAAATCCGCATACACCAAACTGGCACGGGCTGGATGTCGATGAGGCGCTGGAAATCCTTGAAACCGGTCATGCCGGGCTTGACCAGGAGCAGGTGGATGCCCGGCTCGAGCAATATGGCCCGAATCGGCAACGACCGCCGGTCAAGCGCAGCCTGTGGGCACGATTTTTTAGCCAGTTTCGCAACCTGCTGATTTATCTTCTGCTTGGCGGTGCGGTGGTGACGGCAATGCTCGGCCATTGGGTGGATACCGCGGTGATTGTCGCCGTAGTGCTGGTGAATGCACTGATCGGCTTTTTGCAGGAAGGCAAGGCCGAGCGGGCGATGGAGGCGATTCGGGGGTTGCTCTCGCCCGATGCCGCCGTGCGGCGAGAAAATCGCCGTCAAACCATTGATGCCGAGGCGCTGGTGCCGGGCGATGTGTTGCTACTAGAGCCAGGAGCCAAATTAACGGCCGATGTACGCCTCATCGATGCGCGTGGGCTAGCCATTGATGAATCCGCATTGACGGGAGAATCGGTGCCGGTTTCCAAACAGTTGGATCCCGTGGGTGAGCGGTGTGCACTGGCAGACCGGCAGTGTATGGCGTTTGCCGGAACATTGGTCACCCGTGGTGAGGGCGCCGGCGTGGTGGTCGCGACGGCGGATCAGACAGCGCTTGGCCAGGTGACTGAGATGCTGTCCGACGTTGAGACACTGACAACGCCGCTGCTGCGACATTTGGATCGGCTTGGTCGACGGTTGGCGGTGGTGATTTTGGGGGCTGCTTTCATCACCGCCACCGCAGGCGTTGTGCTGCATGATTTCTCTTGGGTGGCGATGCTGATGGCGGCCGTCGGGCTGGCCGTTGCCGCTATTCCGGAGGGGCTGCCCGCCGTCGTCACCATTACGCTGGCGCTGGGTGTGCAGCGATTGGCTGGGCGCAATGCCATTGTCAGGCGATTGCCCGCTGTGGAGACGCTAGGTGCCATTACGGTGATCTGCTCGGATAAGACCGGGACACTGACCCGCAATGAAATGACGGTGCAGGAAGTGCTGCAGCCACCTTCAGCGGGTGATACCCAGGCCCGTTACCTTGCCGAGGTCATGGCGTTGTGCAGTGATGCCACCGTGCATCACGAACAACAGGGCGATCCAGAGGTCAGTGGAGATCCCATGGAGGTGGCGTTGGTGCAGTACGCCATTGATCACGGGGTTGATGTCGAAGCCCTGCGGGCGGCAGCGCCGCGGGTGGATGGGATTCCCTTTGACGCGGCGCACCGGTACATGGCCAGCGTCAATAAGGATAAGGATGGGCAGCGCCTGATCGTTAAAGGTGCGCCTGAGGCAATTGTTCCACGGTGCTCTCATGTTCGCAGCGGCGATGAGCTTGCCATACTCGATGAATCCAGCTGGCATCGAGAGGCCGAGGCCATGGCAGCACGCGGGCTGCGGTTATTGGCGGTTGCTGAGCGTCGGCTTGATCAGGATGCCTTTGACATACATGGCGAGCAGGGGCTTGAGGGGTTAGTGCTGCTGGGTTTGGTCGCCATCATGGATCCACCGCGGGATGAGGCTGTGGCCGCCGTGCAGGTCTGCCAGCGCGCCGGCATCGCCGTGAAGATGATCACCGGAGATCACGCAGTGACTGCTGCGGCCATTGGTCGTGCTTTAGGGCTTGGTGAAGGACCGCGCGGATTGACTGGGGATGATCTTGATGCCATGAACGAGGCGGATTTTGATGCCGCGGCTCGTGAGCATTCGGTTTTTGCCCGGGTGACTCCCGAGCATAAGCTTCGGTTGGTCAAGTCATTGCAGGCCCACGGTGAAGTGGTGGCCATGACTGGCGATGGCGTGAATGATGCGCCGGCACTAAAACGCGCCGATGTGGGTGTTGCGATGGGGCGCGGGGGGACCGATGCGGCGCGAGAGGCCTCCGAAGTTGTGCTGGCGGATGATAACTTTGCCACGATTGAAGCGGCTATTTATGAAGGCCGTGTGATCTATGACAACATCGTCAAATCCATTCTGTTCATCCTACCCACCAACGCCGCGCAGGGGTTACTGCTGGTCATTGCGGTGTTGGGCGGGCTGGTTCTGCCGGTAACACCGGTGCAAATTCTGTGGGTGAATATGATCAGCGCCGTGACGTTGGCGTTGGCGCTGTCGTTTGAGCCGGCTGAGGATGCGGTCATGGACCGTCCGCCGCGGTCAACGAATGCCCCGCTGATACCGGCTGGACTGGGGATGCGTTTGCTGCTGGTGGCCGGGGTGATGGTCTGCGGCACCCTGGCGTTGTTTCTCTACGAGCTGGATTCTGGGCGTGAGGTGGCCGAAGCCCGCACGTTGGCGGTGAATACGTTGGTGCTTTTTGAGATCTGGTTTCTATTCTCTGCCCGGCGATTGCATGAGAGTTCGTTTAATTTTTCGGGGCTGTTGGGTAATCGTTATGTGCTGGGTACCGCAGGCGGTGTTATCGTCGCACAGCTCCTATTTACCTATTGGGGGCCGATGCAGACCGTGTTTGATACGCGGGCGCTGGGTATCACCGAATGGTTGATGATGATCGCTGTTAGCCTGCCGATTGTGCTGGTTGCCGAGGGGCATAAAGCCTGGCAGCGGCGGCATTCCAGCTAATCATGCTCAACCTTGCTTTTGCCGGGTTGTTCATCCCGGTATACTGTTGCGCTGAAGTTAGGTCGCGCGAAAGTGGCGGAACTGGTAGACGCGCTGGGTTTAGGTCCCAGTGGGGTTGTCCCCCGTGCGAGTTCGAGTCTCGCCTTTCGCACCAAAAACCAGAGGTGGGCGATGCAAGTATCGGTGGAATCGGGCGAGGGCCTGAAGCGTAAGTTAAAGGTCCAGGTCCCTTCCGAGCGGGTGGACGAACAGGTCGCAAAAAAGCTGCGCGAAATGCGCGGCCAGGTGCGGCTGCAGGGATTTCGTCCCGGCAAAGTGCCGCTAAAGGTCGTGGAAAAACGCTATGGCGCTCAGGTGCGCGGTGAGGTGCTCGACGAAGTGGTTCGCCAAACCTATGCCGAAGCACTGCAGCAGGAGTCACTGCGCCCGGCCGGTACGCCCGAGATTGAACCGGTCAGCCTGGAGGAAGGTCGGGATATCGAATATCACGCCGCCTTTGAGGTAATCCCTGATGTGCAGGTGAAGGGTGTTGAATCCATCGCAGTCACGCGCCCAACGGCAGACATCACCGATGCCGACATTGATCGCATCTTAGAGCGCCTGCGCAAGCAGCATGCCGAGTTCTCCTCGGTGAAACGGGCCGCCAAGATCGGCGATCGAGCTACCATCGATTTTGACGGCAAGATCGATGGCAAAGATTTCGTCGGCAACACCGGCACTGATGTCCCGGTACCCCTGGGTGAAGGCCAGATGCCCGAAGAGTTCGAGCAGGCTCTGATCGGGATGAAGGCCGGTGATGAAAAGTCAGTCACCTATACCTTTCCAGAAGGCTTTCCAGACGAGGCGATTGCCGGTAAAACCGCTGAGTTTGCGGTGACCATGAAAAGCGTGGAGTCACCCAAGCTGCCCAAAGCGGACGATGCGTTTGCTGAGAAACTTGGCATTGAGGGTGGTGTCGAAGCCCTGCGCGGGAAAATTACCGAAAGCCTTGAGCGCGAGCGCGAGCAAGTGGTGCGCAATCGCGTCAAAAACCAAGTGATGCAGGCACTCGTCGATCAAAACGAAGTCGAACTGCCGCAGACGCTGGTGGATAGCGAAATCGAGCAGCTGCGCGCCCAAACTCGGGAGCAGATGCAGCGCAGCGGTAGCGATCCGGATCCGGACCTGCCCGCCGATCAGTTTGAGGAAGAGGCCCGGCGCCGGGTCAAGCTGGGGTTGTTGGTTAACGAGATCGTGCGCTCCAACGAAATTCAGCTCGAGTCTGATCGCATGCAAGAGGCGCTGCAGCGCGTGGCCTCTGGCTACGAGCAGCCCGAGCAGATCATGCAGTACTACCTGCAGAATCAGGAGCTGATGCAAAGCCTGCAGCTTCAGGTCATGGAAGATCAGGTGGTCGACTGGGTGGTTGAACGGGCCAAGATCACGGATAAACCAATGAGCCTAGACGCCTTAACCAGCGGCGTTGAAGATGATGCTGCTCAGGAAAAGCCCAAAGCCAAATCGCGGGCGAAAAAGCCGGCCACTAAGACAGCCGCCAAGAGCACGGCTGCCAAGAGCACAGCCACCAAGACGACAACCCGCAAGGCGCCGGCTAAATCCAAGGCCAAGCCAAAGTCTGATCAGGAGTAATGGATCGTATGACCGAAGATCACCGCGGCGCATCCTCACCCATGGCCACCGGTCTTGTCCCGATGGTCGTCGAGCAGACGGCACGGGGTGAGCGGGCCTATGATATCTACTCGCGCCTACTCAAAGAGCGGGTGATCTTTTTGGTGGGTCCGGTGGAAGATCACCAAGCCAACCTATTGATTGCGCAGTTACTTTTTTTGGAGTCGGAGAATCCCGATAAGGATATCCACTTCTATATCAACAGCCCCGGCGGCGTAGTAACAGCCGGTATGGCGATCTATGACACGATGCAGTTCATCAAACCGGATGTCAGCACCGTATGCATCGGCCAGGCGGCTAGCATGGGTTCTCTGCTGCTCGCCGGAGGCGCTGCGGGTAAGCGCAACGCACAGCCTAATTCTCGAGTCATGATCCACCAGCCATTGGGTGGCTTTCAGGGGCAGGCTACCGATATCGACATTCATGCGCGCGAGATCCTCAGCATGCGTGATCGTCTGAATCAGATTCTGGCCCACCATACGGGACAGAAGCTTGAGACCATCGCCGCGGATACTGAGCGGGACAACTTTATGTCGCCAGAGGCAGCGCGTGACTACGGCATTGTTGATCAGGTCCTTGCCGATCGTAGTAGCCTGCCGCTCGAGTGACGGCTATTGCGTGTTCCGCTAAAAGTGGGCATGGTCAGGGTTACTGACAATCTCCTATCGACGCAGGGGTAGCGCATGACTGACAAAGACAACGGCGGTCAAGGCGAGAGCGACGGTAAGCTGCTCTATTGCTCGTTTTGTGGCAAGAGCCAGCATGAGGTCCGCAAGCTGATTGCCGGTCCATCGGTATTCGTTTGTGACGAATGCGTCGAGCTTTGCAATGACATCATCCGTGAGGAAATGGAAGACAAAGGTGCCGAAGGCGGCTCCAGTCTGCCCAAGCCTCACGAAATCAAAGAAGCACTCGATGAGCATGTCATCGGCCAAGATCATGCCAAAAAGGTGCTGGCGGTTGCCGTTTATAACCACTATAAGCGGATGCATGCCAGCCATGGCAAAGACGATGTTGAGCTGGGTAAAAGCAACATTTTGCTGATCGGTCCCACGGGTTCGGGCAAGACACTGCTGGCCGAGACGTTGGCACGGTTGCTGGATGTTCCGTTTACCATTGCTGACGCCACCACGCTGACCGAAGCCGGTTATGTGGGTGAGGATGTCGAGAACATCATTCAGAAATTGCTTCAGCGTTGTGACTACGATGTCGAGAAAGCCCAGCGGGGTATTGTCTATATTGATGAAATCGATAAGGTTTCTCGCAAGGCTGAAAATCCGTCGATCACCCGAGATGTCTCCGGTGAAGGCGTACAGCAGGCGCTGCTCAAACTGATCGAGGGGACCACCGCATCCGTACCTCCGCAGGGTGGCCGCAAGCACCCACAGCAGGAATTTCTGCAGGTGGACACCGGCAACATTCTGTTTATTTGTGGTGGTGCGTTTGCAGGCCTTGAAAAGGTCATCGAACAGCGATCTCAAAAAGGCGGCATCGGGTTCTCAGCCGAGATTAAGGATCTATCGCAGCGCAAAGCTGTGGGCGAAACGCTACGCGACGTTGAGACCGAGGATCTGGTGCGCTATGGGTTGATCCCCGAGTTCGTCGGGCGTTTGCCGGTAGTGGCGACACTCAATGAGCTCGACGAGGCAGCACTCGTGCAGATTCTGCGGGAGCCGAAAAATGCTCTGGTCAAGCAGTTCCAGCGTCTGTTTGAGATGGAAGGCGCAGAGCTTGAGTTCCGTGATGAAGCGCTGCATGAGGTGGCGCGCAAGGCCATTGCTCGCAACACTGGCGCCCGGGGATTGCGTACGCTGGTTGAGCAGGTGCTGCTCGATACCATGTACGAGCTGCCCGCGCTTGAGAATGTCAGCAAAGTCGTTGTGGATGAGGCTGTCATTCGCGGTGAGAACGCGCCCTATCTGATTTACGACGGTGCCGAGCCGCAGTCCGCGGCAGCATCCGATTGATCGTCCGCCGGTAACACCGGCGGCAAGAGGATTCCTATGAGCCAGATGAACAATGCCGGCAGTGGAGCATTGATTCCGCTGCTGCCGCTTCGTGATGTGGTGGTTTACCCCCACATGGTCATTCCGCTTTTTGTTGGCCGCGATAAATCCATTCAGGCCCTTGAAGCGGCAATGGCCGAGGATAAGCGCATCCTGCTGGTTGCTCAGCACAGCGCGGATGTCGAGGAGCCCTCTCCAGAGACGCTCTATCAGGTTGGTACACTGGCCAATATCCTGCAGATGCTTAAGTTGCCGGATGGCACTGTCAAAGTGCTGGTGGAGGGTGCAGAGCGTGCGCGGGTTGAATCGTTAAA
>CBFIIM010000053.1:0-10124 GCA_965662395.1 Spiribacter sp.
TCGGGTGCCCTTTTTTGGCACTTGGCAGGATGCGATCTGGACCGGCGAGCCATTGCTCTATCACGCCAGGATTTCCGCAGCACTGAACCTGCATTTGCTGGATCCCCGGCAGTGTCTGAGTGCGGCCGAGGCGGCCTGGCGCTCAGGGGCTGCGCCGTTGAATGCGGTGGAGGGGTTTATCCGCCAGATTTTGGGGTGGCGAGAATTTGTCCGGGGCGTTTACTGGTTGAAGATGCCTGACTACGCCCAGGGTAATGCGCTGGACCATCACCGTGACTTACCCGAATTCTTTTGGGATGGCGATACCGACATGGTTTGTATTGCCGATGCCATGGCCGGCGTGCTGCGTCATGGCTATGCTCACCACATTCAGCGTCTGATGGTGTTGGGGCTTTTTGCTCAACTCTACGGCGCCCATCCTTATGCCTTTCATCAGTGGCATATGGCGCTCTACTTAGATGCCATTGATTGGGTCAGTCTGCCGAATACGCTAGGCATGAGTCAGTTTGCCGATGGCGGTGTGGTGGGGACCAAGCCCTACTGTGCCAGTGGCGCGTATATCAGCCGCCAGAGCAATGCCTGTCGGCAATGCCGGTATGACCCTAAAAAAGCCGTCGGTGAGGATGCCTGCCCGTTTACCACGCTGTATTGGGAATTTTTGGACCGCCATGAAGAAAAGCTGGGTAATAATCGGCGGCTGCAATTTCAGTATCGGAATTTACAGCGCAAAACCGACGCCGAGCGCACGGCGATTCGAGCGCAGGCTGTAGCCACCAGGGAGCGGATTGCATGAGTGGGTGGTCACGAACGCGGGAGCGGGCGGGGGAGTGGATTGAGTCACCGGGGCCGCGCAACTTTATTATCGGCCTGATTGTGTTCAACGCCCTGTTGTTGGGGCTGGCCACCTCAACCACGGTGATGGGTGTGGCCGGTACATGGATCTTAAGTCTTGAGGCGGTGATTGTGGCGATATTCGCTGCCGAAATTGCCATCAAACTGTTTGCCTGGGGACCGCGGTTTTTTAAAAGTGGCTGGAATGTCTTTGATTTTCTGATTGTTGGTATTTCGCTGGTGCCAACGGCTGGGCCGCTGAGCATTTTGCGATCGCTGCGCATTCTGCGTGTTCTGCGTTTGCTCTCAACGGTGCGGCGTCTGCGGCTGTTAATTGAGGCATTGATTACCGCCATCCCCAGTATCGGTTGGATTGTGTTTTTGCTGGCCCTGGTGTTCTACATCTTCGGGGTGATGGGGACGGAGCTTTTTGCTGAGCGATTCCCGGAGTGGTTCGGCACGCTGGGGCTTTCGATGTACACGCTTTTCCAAGTAATGACGCTTGAGAGTTGGTCGATGGGGATCTCACGTCCTGTGATGGAAGCCTATCCCTATGCCTGGCTGTATTTTGTTTCATTCATTCTGGTGACGGCGTTCACAATTTTGAACCTTTTCATCGGTATCATTGTCAACACAATGCAAGCGGCGCATTGGGAAGCCGAAGACGCGCGAAAAGCTGAAATGGAAGCGCTTGCGCATCGGGAGCGCGAAGAGATCCTAACGCTGGTCCGAACGATTCATCAGCGTTTGGAGGTTCTTGAAAATCGGCAAGATTCCGGCGATTGATGCAGATCAAGCAAAGATGCTAAGCGCGCTCAGAACAGGTTTTTTAATGATCGGTAGTGCTATACTGCGGCGCAACACAGTTTTTTCTCTCTCCTCCTCTTGGCCGGCATCAATGCCGGCTTTTTTTTGTCTATTGTTTATCCAGCGCAAAAATTTTCTGACCGCTTGATACGTAGCGTTGTCGGCCCGGGTTTCGATCAACAGATAGGCCTCCGGTCAGGCTGCCGAACGCCGGCAAGATCAATCCCAGATCGCCTTCTTTAATAAAAGCCGGAAGCCTTAGGCTATCGCCGCCGGCTGCCAGGCGCGCGACAGGATGCCAGTGACCAGCCACCCACGGTGACTCGAGCGCTTCTGCTGGTGGGTGATGCAACAATCTTAGCCCGTCGCGTATCACCCCCTCGCTGATGATCTCCATGTGATGAGCGATCCGATCAAGATCACGGTCATGGTTACCGGCAATGGCAGTGATGCGTAAGTCTGGTTGTTGGCTGCGCCAGTGCGCGAACTGCCGGGGGAGTAAGGAGTTTGCCGCCAGCTCGGCATGCAGGATGTCGCCTAGCAGGATCAGCTCAGCCGGCTGGTACCGGGCAATGAGTTGATCCAGCCGCTGCAGGGTGTCGGCGTTGTCACCCTCTGGGATCGCCAGACCCGCGCGCCGAAAAGCCTCGGCTTTACCCAAATGTAAATCAGCGACCAGCAGTGCTTGAGTGGCGGGCCAGTAAAGGGCACGCTCAGGCAGCAAGTCGAGACAGATCGCGCCAAGATCGATGGTGGTCTGGTGGGTGGTCATGGGTGTGCGCGCTCAAGTTGTTGGATCATGCGGGCTACCCGGTCCTGCCATTGCTCGGTAGTCAGTCGGCTACGCAGACGCTCGGCCCACAGTGGGAAGGCAAGCGGGCTGAAATGCTCCGTCTGATGAATGACCATAGAGGCCTGATCGATGCGTTGCAGGGCGGTGCGCAGGCGCTCAAGCTCCAGTGCGCTATCCAGGACTTCTTGGCGGGCCTGATCCAGCAGGCGATGGGTTGGGTCGTAGCGCTTGAGGGTGTCGAAAATCAGCCCGCTGGATGCCTGCAGCTGGCGAGCGGTTTTGCCGCGTCCCGGATACCCCTGAAAGACCAAACCCGCGACTCGGGCAATGTCACGAAACTGTCGGCGCGCCAACTCGCTGGCATTCATGGCTTGCAGCAGATCATCCGTTAACTCGTTGGGTGTTAGCGCTCGGCGCAGCAGGGCCTCATCCAGGCCGGCCAGATCGGCTGAGAGCAGTTCAAAACCATAGTCATTCACCGAGATACTGAAGGTAGCCGGATGTTCACGGCCAAGTCGCCAGGCACAGAGCGTGGCGAGGCCCTCATGCGCCAAGCGCCCGGCAAAGGGATAAATGAACCAATGGGTGCCTTCCCGGGATTGGCTCTGTTCGATGAGTAGCATGCCGGGTTGAGGAATGGCTGAGACACTTTGCTGCAACTCGAGCAGCGGCCGTATGGCGGCCAGCTCGGGCTGGGTGTAGTGGCCTGTAGCGGCCTCAGCCAGCAGGCGCAGCACCTCATCGGCCAATGCGTCGGACAAGGGCAGGCGCCCACCCTGCCAGCGGGGGATGGCCTGGCGCCGGCGACTTGCGCGCCGGACGTAGGCGGTCAGCTCGCGCACGCGGATCAGCTCCAAACTACGGCCGGCAAACAAAAAGACATCACCGGGCTTCAAGCGGGCGATAAAGGCCTCCTCAATGGTGCCGATATACCCCCCGCCGTGATAGCGCACGGTGATGGCTGCATCGCTGGTGATCGTGCCAATGCTCATGCGATGGCGCATGGCGATACTGCGACTGGCAATGCGATAACGCCCGTCTTCCCCGCGAACCACTCGGCGAAAATCCGGATAGGCCTCCAGCACCGGGCCGCCCTCGGTAATAAAGGCTAGAACCCACTGCCAGGCTGCATCTGAGAGTTCGGCGTAGGCTTTTGTTTGGCGGATTTCCGTGCCGATGATCTCTGCGTCGAATCCCTCGCCGGTGGCTAGTGTGACTAAATGTTGGGCCAGTACATCGAGGCAGCCTTTCAGTGGCGCGCGGGCCTCAATGCGCCCGGCAGCCCAAGCTTGACGGGCAGCCGCAATTTCCAGCAGCTCGAGGGCGTGAGTGGGGATGCAAAGGATACTGCTTTGCCCACCCGGCTGATGTCCGCTGCGACCGGCGCGCTGAGCCAGTCGTGCTACGCCCTTGGGGCTGCCGATTTGAATGACCCGATCGACCGGTGAGAAGTCGACCCCCAAATCCAAACTGGAGGTGGCGACCACACAACGAAAATCACCGGCCGCCAGGCCTGCTTCAATACGCTCACGTAATTGGCGATCGATTGAGCCATGATGCAGGCCAAGTCCCTCTAGCCAGTCGCTGCGGGCATGAAGCAGCGCTTCGAACCAACGCTCGGCCTGAGAACGGGTATTGGTGAAAAGCAGGCAGCTTCCCGGTTGATCCAGATGTTCGATCACGCGATCGAGCAGGTGGGTGCCCAGATGCCCAGCCCAGGGAAAGCGGGCTTGATCGAGCGGCAGTGCTGATTCGATGTGGACCGGCCGGGCTGATGGCCCCTCGATGAGATGACCATGATGGCTGTCCGCTCCCAACAGACAATCGCGGGCTTCATTCAGATTGCCTAGGGTGGCTGATAACCCCCAGGTGCGGAGCGCTGGTGCGATGGCGCGCAGTCGTGCCAGGCACAGTTCAAGCTGTACCCCGCGTTTGGTGGCCATCAGCTCATGCCATTCATCGACAATGACGGCTTTTACATGCTGGAACTGCCGACTGGCATCGGCATAGGAGAGCATCACCGAGAGGCTCTCGGGGGTCGTCACTAGCGTTTCAGGCGGTGTTTTGCGTTGCCGCGCCCGGCTGGCCGCGGTGGTATCCCCGGTGCGTTTTTCAATCCGCCAGCCAAGGCCTGCACCGGTGCTCGCTTCTGATAATTGCCTGACGGTATCCCCGGCCAGTGCCCGAAGCGGGGTTATCCAAAGTACCTGAATACCTTTCGCCGGCGGCGCTGATAAAGCCTCGATGATTGGGCCACCCCAGGCGGCCAGGGTCTTCCCTGATCCGGTGGCGGAATGAATTAACCCGCTGCCGCCCGCTAAATAGGCCTGCCAGGCCTTGGACTGAAAGTCCGCCGGCGTTTGGTTTATTTTCGCCAACCACTGCACAAGGCCTGATGATTGGATATCACTCACGGCAACAGCGCCTTTGCCTGCTTGAGTGTGTCGGCATCCGTTGGGCCTAGGTCCTCGCGCCAGCGTTTAATGCGGGGGAATCGCAGGGCAATACCGGATTTATGCCGCGGGGAGGGGGCAATGCCTTCAAAGGCAATCTCAAAGACCTGTTCAGGTTCGACCGAGCGTACCGGTCCGAAGCGCTCGCGGGTGTTTTGTCTGATCCAACGGTCAAGGCGGCGAATTTCGGCATCAGTCAGCCCGGAATAGGCCTTAGCGATGGGCACCAGCTGATCGCCATCACGCACCGCAAACGTGTAATCGGTATACAGATTGGCACGACGGCCATGGCCGGGTTGTGCATACAGCAGAATGACATCCAGGGTCAGGGGTTCGATTTTCCATTTCCACCACGGCCCGCGCGGACGTCCGGTGCCATATTGGCTGTCTCGGCGCTTGAGCATCAGGCCTTCCACACCGCGTGAACGGGATTCGGCTTGCAGATCGGTCAGTGCATCCCAGTCGCTGGCCTGGACCAGCGGGGATATCATCAATGGTGGCTCGGCATTCTGCAGCAATGCTTCTAATGTCTGCCGTCTGGCGCCCAGCGGGCGTTGGCGTAAATCCTCGCCCCCCTGCTCCAGCAGGTCATAGACCAACAATCGTGCAGGGACCTCTTTGCGCAGTTTAGGACCCACGCGTTTTCGCCCCAGCCGCCGTTGCAGCTGTGCAAACGGCATTACCTGGTCCTGCCAGGCCAGGATTTCGCCATCGATGACGCTATCGGCCGGTAGCGACTGCGCCGCTTCGATCAGCTCAGGGAAGCTCTCACCAATCAACCCCTCCCCGCGTGACCACAGATACACGGCATTAGCGCGGCGAACTAGCTGTGCGCGTATACCATCCCATTTCCATTCCACTTGCCAGTCGTGGATTTCGCCCAGTGTCTCGGCAGGATGGGTTTCAAGCGGATTGGCCAAAAAGAACGGGTAGGGGCGTGAGGCATCTTCGCTATCGCTGCGCTCGGCGAAAAGTCCGCCAAAAAACCGTTCATCCGGTGTCCATTGTCCCATCAGCCGGTGGGCGATCACCGCTTGTGGATGGCCGGTAGCCTGTGCCAAGGCCCGCTCGACCAGTGTCTGTGAAACACCAACGCGCAGGGCCCCGGTCAGTAATTTGGTATAGAGAAAACGCCCTGGCTCATCCAGTTTTCTCCAGGCGGACATAACCTGAGCCTGACTGGTCCCTTCATCAAGATCGCGCAGTGTGAGGATTTCTTGCTCGACCCACTGCGCGAGACCGCGGGTATCAGTCGCGCTGCGCGCCGACCCCTCGATCATTAAGGCAATGGTTTCAGCCAGGTCGCCGACATGCTCGTGAGTCTCCTCGACCAACCATTCGGGCAGTCCGGTGGCCTCTGCCAACCATTGACGCAGTTTTTTAGGGCCGATCAGGCGTTTCAACCGTCGCCCGCTTAGAAAATAAACTGCCCAAGCGCCATCCGCCGGAGTGGCATGATTGAAGTAACTGACCATCGCGGCCACTTTGGCGTTGGTCCCGCGCGCCTCATCTAGGGTTTGGAACAGCTTGGCGAATGCCTGCATCAGTCCAGCGCCTCTTCATCCCCATAGAGGGTGGCCAGAGGCGCGGCATCCAGGCCACGCTCGCGCAAATAGCGGACTAGTTCATCGGCCCGGCCATGGGTGGTGAGCACGCGTTGTGCGCCGGTCTGTTCAATGGTGGCTAGAAGCCCTGGCCAGTCGACATGATCTGATAGGACAAAACCGCGGTCATAGCCGCGGCGGCGACGGTTGCCGCGAATGCGCATCCAGCCCGAGGCAAAACCGGTAGACGGGCGGCGAAAGCGGCGCATCCAGCTGGATCCGCCGGCGCTAGGAGGCGCGATGACCAGGCTTTGTGCGTAGTCTTCGCTATCCGGTGCTTCGCCGATGGTATGCGTTGCCGGTAACACCACGCCGGCACGGCGATAATCCTCGGTCAGCGGCGCGACTGCACCATGCAGGTAAATCGGCCCGGGATGGGGTGTTGGCAAGGCAGCCAACAGGCGTTGGGCTTTGCCTAGCGCATAGCTAAAAAGCACACTGGTATGGCCGGATTGCGCGTTGGTTTGCCACCAGCGGTGAATATCTGCTGCCACCAGATCAACACTCGGCCAGCGGTAGGCGGGCAGGGCAAAGGTGGCTTCCGTGATAAAGGTATCGCAGCGGATGACCTCAAACGCGGCGCAGGTCGGATCTGGGTCTCGTTTATAGTCCCCGGATGCGACCCAGACTTCTCCGGCATACTCGATGCGAATCTGTGCTGAACCTAAGATATGGCCTGCCGGATGCAGGCTGACCGTGACAGGACCAAACGCCAGGGCCTGCCCATAGTCCACACCGGTGATTGGGGTATTGGCGCCCAGGCGACGTTGCAGGAGCGAAACCCCGGAGGTGGCCGCCCAATAGTGTGCGCTGCCTGAGCGGGCATGATCGGCATGGGCATGGGTGATAACGGCCCGCTCAACCGGTCGCCACGGGTCGATGTAAAAATCGCCTGCGGCACAATAAAGACCGCGGTCGGTGGGTTGAATCAGCGGTTGGTGCATGCGGTGATTGTACCGCCAGACAAGGAGTAGACCATGCAAACACTCAATGCCCATTCGGTCGGCATCGTATTTGGTGCCGGCGGTGGTCTCGGCCTGGCGTTGATTCGTCAGCTGCTGGAGCGCTCCGCTGTGGGATGCCTATGGGCAGCCAGCCGCGATCCGCAAACACAGGACTTGCAGGCGTTGGTGAAGGAGTATGGTGATCGGCTCCGTCCGATCCGTGTTGATATTACGGATGAAGACAGTATTCGCTCGGTCGCCGAACAGGTTGCCACGCTGACCCCGCAAATCCATCTGCTGATCAATGCCTTTGGGTTTCTGCATGATCGCAATGCGGACATCTGGCCGGAAAAGCGCCTTGAGGATTTGACTCCCCAGGGCCTCCAGCAAAACTTTGCTATCAATGCGATGGCGCCTGCGCTGATTGCCAAGCACTTTATCGGTCTGCTTAATCATCGTGAGCGGGCGGTGTTTGCCACCCTTTCAGCCCGGGTGGGCAGTATTGCGGATAACCGGCTGGGGGGTTGGTATGCCTATCGCATGAGCAAGGCGGCCCAAAACATGTTCACCCAGGGGCTGGCGGTGGAATGCGGGCGACGGGCCAAGCGCGTGATTTGTCTGGCGCTGCATCCGGGAACCACTGATACCGGGCTGTCATCACCCTTTCAGTCGCGGGTACCAAAAGACAAGCTGTTTACGGCGGATTTTGCCGCCTCTTGCCTGCTTAAGCGCATTGATCAGGCCGGCATTCAGGATTCAGGCCGGTTTTTGGCCTGGGATGGTGCGCCTATTCCTTGGTAGCCGCCTGGGCGGCCAGTGCCTCGGCCACAATTCCGGTTAGGCCCTTGGCCATGGGTAGATGCAAGAACTCATTGGGGCCATGGGCATTGGAGCCGGGGCCGAGAACACCAGTGACCAGGAATTTAGCCGCCGGAAAGCGACTGGCCAGCAAATTCATCAAAGGGATGCTGCCGCCTTCGCCCATAAACACAGCCTCGCGCGAAAACCAGCGCTGGGAACCGGCGGCCAGACTGTTACCCAGCCAGCCGTTAAAGCTCGGCGCATTCCAGCCATTGGCCGCGCCACCGGGACGAAATTCGACCTGTGCGCCCTGTGGAGGATTGGCGGCAAGCACCTTGCCAACGGCCTGAGTGGCCTGCTCGCCATCCACGGTGGGGGGAAGCCGTAAGGACAACCGTAGTGTTGTCGCCGGACGTAGCACATTGCCGGCCTCTTGAATCGGGGGTAGCCCATCGGCGCCGATGACCTCAAGGCTGGGCCGCCAAGTCCGATCAAGGATGAGCTCCGCGGTGTCCTGATGGCGGGATCGTGTGGACCCGGCCCAAGGGAATTTTTGCGCCAATGCCTCACCAATCACCTTGGCGGCTGCCCGAGCCTGTTCTACCCGCTCTTCAGGGATGGCTGCCTGCAGTGCCGAGAGTTTAATGGTGCCGTTCTCGACATCTTCGATGCGATCGAGCAGGGCGCGGGCAATGCGAAAACTAGATGGCACCACGCCACCGGCATCGCCTGAGTGCACCCCCTGGTCCAACACCTTGATGGACAGATCACCGGCGGCCATCCCGCGCAGTGAGGTGGTTACCCAGAGTTGATCATAGTTCGCGCAGCCAGAGTCCAAACAGACCACCAAATCGGGACGGCCCATGCGATCGTCCAGATGGTCCAAATAGGCCGGCAAGTCTGGGCTGCCGCTTTCCTCAGCGCATTCAATGAGCAACATGCAGCGGGGGTGGGGAACCCCTTGGTCGTGCACCAGACGTATTGCCTGGAGTGAGGCAAAGAGTGCATAGCCATCATCTGCAGCCCCTCGGCCGTAGAGTCGATCGCCCTGGCGAACGGGCTGCCAGGGACCTTTGTCGGCATCCCAACCGGTGGCTTCCGGCTGCTTGTCGAGATGACCGTAAAGCAGTGTCTCGCCCGCCCCTGTACCGGGGATGTCCACCCACAACAGCGGGGTGCGGCCCGGCAGGCGAATCACTTCGATCGTGCTGCCATTCGGTGCATTGTCACGACACCATTGCTCGGCCAGCGCAACCGCCTCATCGATATGTCCGTTTTTGGCCCACTGCGGGTCAAACGCCGGGGAGAGTGCGGGAATGCGGATAAAGGCTTCCAGCGCCGGCAGGATGCTATCAGCCCAAGCTGATTCAACTTGTTCTCGCGCCTGGAGATGATCGAAAGGCTGGGACATAGGATTTAGCGCCGACGCCGTTGTGTTTCGTGATGACTGTCGATCCACGCCTGCTTTTTCATATGTGACTGCAGCTCTTTGCGTAACTGTGCCTCGAAAGCACGAGCTTCGAGCTCTGTGTCGACCTGTGCACGCAGGGTATCAAGGGCTTCGAGGGTCATTTCGGCAAGATTGATGGCTCGCTCCACAGCAAAAGGGTTCTCCTTGGTTGTTGACGGACTCATTGGTTGAAATGATCGGCTAGCCGTTGCAGTTTTTCCTGCTGGCGCTGCTCGGCGGCCTGCTCGGCGCGTTCACGCCGACGCTCAGCGGCTCGGGCTTTTTGTTCCGCCCGCCGCTCGCGGGCATGTTCAATGGCAGACTCGGTGATTGGTTCAACCGACTCGCCATTTAAATCAATGCGATCGCCACCGGCCATTACCGACGCCAAATACGCGGGCGAACGGGTATAGCGGGCAAGCGCCTGACGGATCAGCCAGC
>CBFIIM010000054.1:0-9920 GCA_965662395.1 Spiribacter sp.
CACGCTAAGGCCGGCCTTTGCGGGCAGTGTCTCGGCTAGGGCGCCACCGGTGGTGGTGATCACAGGCAGCCCATGGGCAATCGCCTCGGTAATGACCATGCCATAGCCTTCATACACCGAGGGCAGGACAAAAAGATCGGCGCTGGCATAGGCATGATCCCGTTCCTCATCACTGACCGCCCCCCGCAGCCGCACCCGATCATCCAGCCCAGCGGCGCGGATCTGTGCGCTGAGTTGCTCGGCATAGGCCGGATTGAGGGTCTCGCTGCCGATGATCTGGCATTGCCAGGGCAGGGCCTCAATAGCGGTGAGGGCCTCGATCAGCACGTGTTGAGCCTTGCGGGGGATGAGCGAGCCGATGCACAAAAGCTGCCAAGTCGCAGGCTCCAGGCCGCTGCCTAGCGCCAGCGCACGCTGCTCAGCGCCGGGTGGGATGACATCAACCTGACCGTGGTAGAGGCCAAGCTCGGCAAGCCGCCGGGCAGTGAAGGTACTGGTGGCGATGACCCCGGTAGCGAGCGCAAGGGCTTGGGCTTCACTGGCTAAAAATTGCGCCCTTGCCGATGGGTCGAGTCCGGTTTCATCGCCGAGCGGATGGTGAACCAGCGCGATCAGCGACAGCCGATCGGCCTGTTGTGCAAAAACCTCGGGCAGGGCGCCAAACACCAGTCCATCGATAATGACTGCGCTGGCATCGGGTAGTGCGGCCAAGCCATCAGTGACTGCCTTTTGCGCCGTAGCGTCAATCTGCGGGAATACCCCGGGCAGCTCGATGACCTGCAGGTCCACGCCCAGCGCTTGTAGCCCGGCAATCATATGCCGGTCGTATTGACTGCCGCCCGTGGGCCGATCAAGCCGGCCGGGGACAAAAAAGTACAGCGGGCTCACTGAGTGAGTGGGCGCTCGTAGGCGGCGGAGGCGACATGGGATTCGTGCAAGGTCACACGAATTTTATCGAGGCCTTTTGCAGTCTCCCCTAATCGGCCCTCGGCGATGGCATCGGCCAGGGTGTCGGCGATATGGCGGGAGAGGAATTCGGTGGTGGTGTTCTGACCCTCGAACTCAGGCATATCATCAAGATTCTTCAGATTGTATTGCGCCAGGGTCTGGTGCAGCACATCAGTGGCCAGTGCGATATCAACCACCATGGCGCTGTCATCCAGGGATTGGCGAAAAAAGCTGGCATCCACCACATAGGTGGCGCCATGCAGTGCCTGGGCGGGGCCAAAGGCTTCGCCGCGAAAACTGTGCGCGATCATAAAGTGGTCACGGACGGTGATGCGAAACATACTTATTCCTTGTAACGAATGCGGTGACAAAGCCCGCCACCGCTGATGATATCGGCAAAGTGGTGGGGCAGATTTTCAAAACGAGTCTCCCCATCAATCAGCGCCTCCCAAGCCGGATGAGCGGTGAGAAGCTCCATGGCCTTAGCCAGTCGGCGCGCGTAATCCCAACGCGGCCGCATGGACGGCGGCAGCTGTCCGACTTGGCTGCTTTTTAGCGTCAGGCGCTGTGAGTGGAAGGCGCCGCCAAGGGGTAATGATACGGTTTTTGATCCATACCAACTCAGTTCAATGATACTGGCCTCCGGGCCTGCCAGTGAGAGTGCCAGCTGCAGCCCTGATTCACTGCCGCTAGCGTGAATCACCCGATCAGCATGATTTTCGGCGTTCTCTGGGGTGCAGAAGCTGACCCCCAGCTTGGCCGCTAGAAATTGTCGTGCCGGGTTGGTATCGATGAGCTGGACCTCGGTGCCGGGAACAGCCGCGCACAGGGCAGCGGTCAGTGCGCCGACCACGCCGGCCCCAATCACGGTAATCCGCTCACCAGGCAGAGGGGCCGCGTCCCAGCAGGCATTTAGCGCCGTCTCGGTATTAGCGGTCAGCACGGCGCGCTCGGGCGGCAGGCCCGAGGGCAGTGGTTGGACGGCTTTGATGGGCGCGTTGTAGCGACTCTGATGGGGGTAGAGGCAGAACACTTCTTTACCGACCCACTCTCTGGGGCCTTTTTCGATGACACCGACATTGCAGTAACCGTATTTCACCGGCGCGGGGAAATCGCCGGCCTGAAACGGTGAGCGCATGCGTTCGTACTCAGTGGCTGGGATTTGTCCCTGCCAGACCAGCGCTTCGGTGCCGCGGCTGACACCGGTATAAAGCGTTCGGATTTGGACTTCATCTGGGCCGGGCGGCGACAGCGGCTCTTCGCGCAGCTCGCCCGCTCCGGTGCCGGTGATCCAAAATGCGGTTGCGCTGGCTCCATGCATGGCCTGTCTGCTCTCCTGGTCTTGTTAGACTGCACAGGTCATCCTGCTGATAGGGAGAGTAGCACTGGTGAGTGATCGCGCCGAGGCCTCACGCTGGCCAATTATTCCGGATTTGTTGGTCGGCGCGATTGTGCTGGCCGGTGCCGCGGGCGGCCTGCGCGTGGTCTATGGGCTAAATCCGATGATCATGCCGCTGTCACTGCTCGGTTATGCCGGGTTGGCCATGCTGCTGTGGTGGTACCGCGGATTCGCACCGCTGACCCCCGCGGACAGGATTACGCTGGGCCGGGCGGTGCTAACGCTGCTATTGCTGGGGCTGCTGCCGGCTGCAGACGCGATGGCAGGACAGGCCGCTCTGGTGTTTGCTCTGGGTTTTGTGGCCGTAGCTTTGGACGGTGTCGATGGTTGGGTGGCCCGACGATTGCACTGTGTAACAGCTGCAGGGGCGCGGTTTGATATGGAACTCGATGCGCTGCTGTTACTCATACTGTGTGGATGGCTGGTGCTGTGGGATCGGGTCGGGGCATGGGTGCTGCTCATTGGTGCATGGCGTTATGTCTTTATCGCGCTTGGGGTTTTTTGGCCCGAATTGCGCAAACCGCTGCCACCGTCACAGCGTCGCCGGGTGATCTGTGCCGTGCAAGGGCTGGGGCTTGTGCTGTGTTTGATACCCGAGCTGCCGAGTACCGCTGTGCCACCGATTGCCGCGGGACTGCTTGGGCTGCTGAGCTACTCGTTTATAACCGATATGACCGCCTCGTGGAGGGCGGCAAAGCAATAGGGGATGGGTGTGATGCGTGGATTAAAGACGGCCCTTGTGGCGTTAATCAGTATGCCGATGGCCATGCCGGTGGTCGCGGCACCCGAGCGATTTGTGCTGGATCCAAGCCATGTCAGCATCGGGTTTCTGGCCGGCCATGCCCGGTTTGCCAATGTCCTGGGTCTGTTTAGCGATGTCGAAGGTGAGTTTGTCTATGACGAGCAGGCTCGGGAACTGATCTCCGGTGAAGTCACCATTGATGCGCGTAGCGTGTTCACCGGTCATCAGGGGCGCGATGATCACTTACGCAAAGAGGACTTTTTGCATACCGGAGAGCATGCGCAAATCCGTTTTGAAGCCACCGATTATGTGGCCGATGATCAGAACGGGGGAATGCTAAGCGGCAACTTGACGCTGCGGGGTGTGACCCAGCCCATCACGCTGGATGTCACGCTCAACCGTCGTGATGCCCATCCCATTGGCGGTCGGGACACCTTGGGTGGTTCGGCTCGTGGCAGTCTGCTGCGAAGCGAATATGGGATGGACTATGCCCTGCAGGATGATTTGGTCAGTGACCACATTGAACTGATTATTGAGTTCGAAGCCATGCTTGAGGATGGCTGAGATGCCTAAATCCCGGCCATCGGGGGCGCGTATCGGCCTGGCCCTGGGGGGTGGGGCGGCTCGCGGCTGGGCCCATATTGGGGTCATTCGGGCCTTGGCCGAGCACGGCATCAAACCTGACTTGGTGGCCGGCACTTCGGTTGGTGCCATCGTCGGGGCAATGCTTTGCAGCGATCACCTGGATGCTTTTGAGCGTTGGGTGCGCTCACTCAATCGCCGCGATGTACTCAGTTACCTCGATTTTGCCATTGGCAATGGCGGATTTATTCAGGGGCGCCGGTTGATGGACCGCTTCCATCAGCAATTCGGCAAGATGGATTTCGCCCAACTGCGCTATCCGCTGGGCGTGGTGGCGACCGACCTCTACAGCGGTCAGGAGCGTTGGCTGCGAGAAGGTGATTTGGCGCAGGCCGTGCGCGCATCGATGGCACTGCCGGGCGTCTTTACCCCGGTGCAATTTGATGGTGAGTGGCTGGTTGACGGTGGTCTGGTCAATCCCGTGCCCGTTTCCTTGTGCCATGCCATGGGGGCTGATCGGGTAATTGCCGTGAATTTAAGCGGTGGCTTGATTGGCCGTCGTATTCAGGAGCCAGACGCATCACCAAGCGATACCGCAGCCGAGCCTGTCAATGATGATGCCGATGATCAGGCGGTGTCGGACCGGCCGGGTACGGCATTTTGGCATCGTCTGACCAGCGGTTTCCGGGATGGGGCCGAAGCGTTGCAGGCACAACTACAACGTGGCAGCCATCACAGTGCACCGGGCGTTTTTGATGTCATCGCTACGTCGGTCAATGTGATGCAGGATCGCATTACCCGCAGCCGCATGGCCGGAGACCCGCCTGATCTTTTGATCAGCCCGCGGCTAGCGCATATCGGGTTGTTGGAGCTGCACCGCGGCGAGGAAGCGATCGAGGAGGGGCGGGCCTGTGTTGAGCGCATGCGCCCAGCCATTGAAGCTTTTCTGGAAGGCTAGCTAGTCAGTGCAGCAATGCGGTTAAGAATGGGCCAGGCGATCAGCATCTGAGCAAAACGCACCGCGGTGGGTTGTTTCTGGGCATCCGGCGGTGTGCCAGCTGGGTGGGCAATGCCCATAAAGTCACAAATGCCACGCTCAAGAGTCTCCAATGCCGCAGGCGCCATATGTCCATCGACGTGAAGCACGTTGACATCGCGGCCGTGAAATTCGCTGGAGACGGTGGCCAACATAAACGGCAGCGCTTGTTGTCGCGTCATGTTGTTCAGATCAACCGGCAAAAACAGTGGCTGGTCATGGTCGTCAATGGGCGTGACGATCACTTCCAGATGATAACTGGGTTCGATGTCGCGGCCTTTGAGCACGCCAGCGGCCAGCCGACCTAGCTCGCTGGGATGAATCCGCAGAATGACATTGGCTTCATTCTGCTGCCCAGCAATCCAGCGTTCATAGTCGCGTGCCCGTCGGGCAATCTCGGCCTCGACCTCAGCCTCGGCGTAGCCACGCTCACGCGTATCGCGTTGTTTCTTCCAAGCGGTTTTGACCGCATCGACCGTGTCGACGTACACGGAGTAATCGAGCAACGGTTCGAAGCAGGGATAGAGCGTGTGCAGGCCCTCGACCATGATGACCGGTGTGGGGGTGTGACTGCGCGGTGGCCCGAAACATCCGGTGGCATGATCATATTGCGGGATTTCAACCGTGTGGCCTGCGCGCAGTTGTTGCAGATGCTCGGCCGCCTCATCCAAACGATTGACCTTGGGGTCCAGTGGTGAGCGGCCTGAGCGACGGCGCTCGGCGCGATCCTCGGCGTGATAGCCATCCAGGCTGATTTGACTGACCCGCGCCGGTCCCAGCAGCCACTCTATGGCTTGAGTGTAGGTGCTCTTGCCGCTGCCGCTGTCCCCGGCCACGCCGATGATGATGGGCGTTGGCCATTCGCCGAGGCGCTGAAACAAGGCCCCTGGGGCGGCGGTCTTGGCCGCTTGGGTCTGAGATTCGGGTGCCATGGGAAAACCTTCTGCGCATGCCGCGCGATTCATGCTTTTGGCAATCCACCATTGTCACCTCCATTGATGACCTGTCAAATCGCGATGCGAAGAATGGTTGCCCCCGCGCTCGCAGGCGGTTAGGTTTGCCACAGGATCAAGGAGTAAGCCGATGGCGATCAAAACAACCGATCTGTGTGACGATTTTTCAGAAAAGCTAACGGTCATGGCGCCGATCTTTGGCGACTATGGAGGCCGGCACGGCTTCTCTGGGCTGGTCGAGACGGTCAAGACGTTTGAGGACAATAGCCGCGTGCGCGAGCTGCTCGAGACGCCTGGAGAAGGCCGCGTGCTAGTGGTTGATGGTGCCGGTTCCCTGCGCTGTGCGCTGGTCGGCGATATGTTGGCCGCCAAAGCCCGCGACAGCGGCTGGAGCGGCATTGTGGTGTACGGCTGTATTCGTGACGCTGCCGATTTGGCTGACCTGGATATTGGCATTAAGGCGCTGAATACTCATCCGCATAAAAGCGAGAAGCGCGGTGATGGCGAGGTGGGTGTGGCGGTGACATTTGCCGGCGTGACCGTGCGCCCCGGGCAGTGGTTGTGTGCCGATCGTGATGGCATTGTCATCTCGGACGAGCCGCTGGCCTGAGCGCCCTTACCGGCATAAGGAGGGCTGGACAATGACCGGTACCATTAAGTCACTGCTTGCTGAGCGTGCGGGTGTTCTGCATGGCCTAGGCCCGCAAAATACCGTGGTCGAGGCCGTTGCGCTGATGAATCGGCGCAATATCGGGGCCGTGCTCATTCTGACGCCCGATGAGCAACTGCTGGGGGTTTTTACCGAGCGTGATGTCCTCAGGCGGGTGCTGGGTGAGGGGCTTGATCCGCAGACCACCCCCCTTGAATCGGTGATGACTCGAGAGGTTTTTTGGGTGGGTCCGCAAGCGCAGGTGGATGAAGCACTGGCCATTGTCTCTGAGCGTAATGTCCGACACCTTCCGGTGATGGATGGGAATCGGCTGCTGGGGATGATTTCGGTTCGTGATTTGACCGCCGCCGTGGTTCGGGATCGGGATTTTAAGCTCGCCGAACTGACCAGCTATGTGCATGGTAGCTACGGGGGCCATGTCGGAAACTGATTCGGTCAGACTCGATCGCTGGCTGTGGGCAGCGCGGTTTTTTAAAACCCGACGCTTGGCCGTGGAGGCGATTAAAACCGGTAAGGTCAGTGTTGATGGCGTGCGGGCAAAACCTGCCCGCGCCGTCAAACTCGGTCAGCGCCTGAGCGTGCGCAAGGGGCTGCAGACCTTCGAAGTGGATGTGGAGGGATTATCCGAGCAGCGCGGTCCGGCGGCCGTCGCGCAAACCCTCTACCGTGAAACAGAAGATTCCCTGGCTGCCCGTGAGCGGCAGCGCAGTGAGTTAAAAATGGCCGCCGCGGCGCAGCCCCGACCTGAGCACCGCCCCGAGCGCCGGGATCGCCGGGCGCTCGCCGCGTTTAAGCGTAAAGAGCGTGATTAATCAATCGCCAGGCGTATCGATGCCAGCGGTATAGCCGGCGGCTTCAATACCGGCGATAGCGCATTCTTCATCGGCATCGGAGACATCGCCACTGACGCCGACAGCACCAATGACTTCACCATCCTTTAAGATCAGCACCCCACCGGGGACGGGAACAAACTGACCACCGGTCGCTACCGCGGCCCCGGCTAAAAATGCCTCACGCCCAGCATTGCGCTCGCCGATGGTGCGGCTGGCGATACCAAAGCCGAGTGCACCCCAGGCCTTGGCGCGTGCGACAGGCTCTCGGGCCACGCCGCAGCCATCTTCACGCTCCAGCGCAATGGTATGCCCGCCAAGATCCAGAACGACAATGGTGAGTGGGCTGAATCCACGCTCACGAGCGCGACCGCGAGCCACTTCGATCATTTGCCGGGCATCCGCCAACGGGAGCAGGGTGCGGACGTTAAAAACTGAGCTTTTCGGCATTTTGGATCTCCTTTGGTCTGACCAGTTGTCGGGTCATCATATCGACTTGCCCGATGTTGTGCATGCCCGTTCATGCAAAAACTCACCCAGTAACCGGGCGGTATGCGAGTCGCTCTGACGACAGACTCGCTCCGGGGTGCCCTGCGCCACAATGCGCCCGCCTTCGGTGCCACCTTCTGGGCCCAGATCAATCAACCAGTCCGCTTCGGCCAGAACATCCAGGTTGTGCTCGATCACCACAACGGTGTGCCCGGCATCGACCAGACGGTGTAAAACGCCCACTAGCCGCTCAACATCAGCCATATGCAGACCCACGGTGGGTTCATCAAGCAGATAAAGGGTGGGTGTGATGCGCGCACGGCGCACATCAGGGCGGGCCTTGGCCAATTCACTGACCAGTTTAATGCGCTGTGCTTCCCCGCCCGATAGGGTGGGGCTCGGCTGGCCCAGTGTCAGATAGCCAAGCCCGGTGTCACGCAGCAGGCTGAGGGTGTGATGCAGTTTGTGATGGCTGGCAAAGAAATCAACCGCCGTTTCAATATCCATATCTAGGACATCGCCGATGGACTGACCCTTCCAGGTTACAGCCAATGTCTCGGCGGTGAATCGTTGGCCATGGCAGACGTCACAGGGCACCGTCACATCGGGCAGAAAATTCATCTCAATTCGGCGCACGCCCTGGCCTTCGCATTCGGGACAGCGACCCTCGCTGGTGTTAAAGGAGAACCGCCCGGGGCCGTAGCCGCGCAGACGCGCCTCCTCAGTCTGGGCAAAAAGGCGCCGGATCTCATCATAGATCCCCACATAAGTGGCCGGGCAGGAGCGGGGCGTTTTGCCAATGGGGGTTTGGTCAACCTCAAGGATACGCTCGATGGATTCCCAGCCGGTGATCGAGCGGCAGCCGTGTAACTGAGCTTGCCGGCTATCCGCCGCACCGCGCTGTGTTAGCGAAGTATTGATCGCACCGCTTAATACATCCCGCACGAGGGTGCTTTTCCCCGACCCCGAGACACCGCTGACCGCGATGAGCCGCTGCAGCGGAAAACGGGCATTGACCTTTTGCAGGTTATTGGCGCTGGCGCCTTTAATATCGATGGCCTCTGTCTGTTGCGGATCGCGTCGCTGACCGCGCATCGGATGCCGCAGTGGGGCGGACAGGGCTCGGCCGGTGACGGATTGCGGATTGGCCAGCAGTGCCTCCAGTGTGCCTTCGGCAACAATCGTCCCGCCACGCTTGCCGGCACCGGGGCCCAGATCAATGACGTGATCCGCGCGGCGAATCGTGTCCTCATCATGTTCGACCACCACCAGCGTATTGCCCTTGGCCTCAAGGGCTTCCAGCGTATCGAGCAGCATGCGATTGTCGCGGGCATGCAGACCAATGGTGGGTTCATCCAGGATGTAGCAAACCCCCTGCAGGTTAGAGCCAAGCTGTGCTGCCAGTCGTATGCGTTGGGCCTCACCACCTGAGAGGGTGGGCGCAGCCCGGTCTAGGGTCAGATAACCCAGCCCTACGGACTTGAGAAAATTCAGCCGGCCACGCAGTTCGCTGAGTGCATCTTGAGCAATGGTGGCCTGCCGTTCACTCAGCGGTAACTGGGAGAAGACCTCAGCGGCCTCATTCACGCAAAGCACCCCGTACCCGGCAATGCTCCGATCCAAAAACCGCACGTTTAATGCCTCGGGCCGTAACCGATGTCCCTGACAGTCGGGGCAGGTGATTCGCTCATCGGATCTGGACGCTCGCCATTCACGTTCTTCACCGGTTTGCTCGGCATCAAAACCGTTGAGTACAACCCCGGTACCAAAACATCGCGGACACCATCCATGTCGGGTGTTGTACGAGAAAAGACGCGGGTCAAGCGGGGCAAAGCTGCGCCGGCAACCGGGGCAGGCCCGTTCGCTGGAATACAGGGTCTCAGTGCCATCCTCGCTGACCACGCGGACCTGATTTTTCCCATAACCTAGGGCGCGCTCCAGCGCTTCGCTTAAGACTGACTCGGCAGCCGGGTCGATGGTCAGTGTGGCGACGGGTAAGTCGATATCATGTTCCTGATAGCGATCAAGTCGCGGCCAGTCGTCGGTGGCAAGGTCCTGTCCATCCACACGCAGGTGCGTAAACCCTTTGCCCGCTGCCCATTGCGCCAGATCGGTGTAGTAGCCCTTGCGGGCCGCAATTAACGGGGCGAGCAGCCGAATTGACTGACCGCGATGCGCCGCGATCAGGTGGTCGGTGATGGCCGCCGGGCTTTGTTCTTGAACGGCAAGGTCACAGTCCGGGCAGTACTGGGTGCCCAGACGAACAAACAG
>CBFIIM010000055.1:0-9759 GCA_965662395.1 Spiribacter sp.
CGCCCACCCGCATCTGGCTCGCGATGAGGTGGCCATCGTGCACAACGGCATTATCGAAAACCACGAGGCATTGCGGAAGGAGCTGACCGCCGCGGGTTATCATTTTGCCTCCGAGACCGACACGGAAGCGGTGGTCAATGCCATTCATCAACGCCTTGAGGCCGGGGATGATCTGCTCGCCGCTGTGCAGGCGGTCATTGCCCGGTTACACGGTGCTTTTGCGCTGGGAGTGATCAGTCGTCGTGAGCCCGGGCGGATGATCGCCGCACGCCGCGGCAGCCCGTTGGTCATCGGTGTGGGCATTGGCGAGCATTTCATTGCCTCTGATGTCGCCGCACTACTCCCAGTGACTCGCGATTTTATTTACCTTGAAGAAGGCGATGTCGCTGATATCACGCGTCAATCGCTCACTATTTATGATGCCGATGGCCACCCCGTGGACCGTCCTGTGCGCACCACAGAGCTCACCGCCGATGCCGCCGAGCGCGGCGAGTTTCGGCATTTTATGGCCAAAGAAATCCATGAGCAGCCGCGGGCCGTAGCCGAGACACTGGAGGGCCGGGTTTCGGACCATCATGTTCTGCCCGAAGCGTTGGGCCCGGAGGCCACGGCCATGCTCGAGCAGGCCCAACGCATTCAGATCGTCGCCTGTGGGACCAGCTTCCACGCTGGCCTGGTTGCGCGCTATTGGTTTGAATCAATCGCCGGGCTGCCCTGTGATATCGAGGTGGCCAGCGAATTCCGCTATCGCCCGCATGTCGTCGCGCCCGGTACGCTGTTTGTGACTTTGTCGCAATCCGGCGAAACCGCCGATACCCTCGCCGCCCTGCGCGAGGCCAAGACCATGGGCTATCTGGGGACCCTGGCCATCTGCAATGTCCCGGAGAGTTCGCTGGTGCGCGAATCCGATTTGGTGATGATGACCCGTGCCGGCCCTGAGATTGGCGTGGCCTCCACCAAAGCTTTCTTGACCCAGTTGACCGCCCTGCTGTTAACCGTGATTGCCGCAGCCAAGGTCCATGGCCGCGCCGGTGATATGGAAGCACGGTTGGTCAGCGCGTTGCGCGCTCTACCTCGGCAGATCGAGGAAGTGCTGGCTTTGGAGCCCGCCATCGAGGCGCTGGCTGAGCAGTTTGTTGACAAGCACCACAGCCTATTCTTAGGCCGCGGCCCGCAGTACCCCATCGCCATGGAAGGGGCACTGAAGCTGAAAGAAATCTCCTACATCCATGCCGAGGCCTACCCGGCCGGTGAGCTCAAACACGGCCCGCTGGCGCTGGTGGATGCCGACATGCCGGTCATTACCGTGGCCCCCAATGATGATCTGGTTGAAAAGCTCAAGGCCAATCTGCAAGAGGTGCGCGCCCGTGGCGGCCGGCTGTATGTCTTTGCCGATCCCGCCTCGGCACCCGCCCCGGCCGAGGACTGCCAGGTGATCACCCTGCCGAGCATCGACGAAACCCTCGCCCCGCTGCTCTACACCGTGCCGCTGCAGCTGCTGGCCTATCATGTGGCTGTGCTTAAAGGCACGGATGTGGATCAGCCGCGCAACTTGGCGAAATCCGTCACGGTGGAGTGACTTTCGCAAGGTCAGTACCATCGCCGGTATTGCGGTGGCTGTGGCCATCATTCTCAGCGTCCTCGCCACCCTCTCTGGCTGGATACCGTTGTTGTATGCAGGCATTCCGGCTTGGATTGCCGGTGTGCTGGTATGGCGTTCGGCCCCGCGTCGTACGCGCATCCAGGGCATGGTGCTGTTGGCGATTGGCCTAGGCGGGATGGCGCTGTCAGCCCAGCAAGGGGTTGCGTTGGACTGGCGCCAGGCCATTGCTGGCAACGCCGCACTGATGGCGATGCTTGCCGCGGTGAGTTTTTTGCGCCTGATTACCGCACCGACTCAAACCGAGACGATGCCCCAAGGACGGCGCAGCCTCTGGCGGACATTGCTGGGGGTGCATTTCTTTGGTGCTGTGGTCAATCTGTCTACGGTGCTGATTATGGCCCGTCGCATGGCACCAGATGGTGTGTTGACGCGTAATCAATACCAGGTGTTGATTAAGGGGTTCTCTTCGGCCGGGTTTTGGTCGCCATTCTTTGCCGCCATGGCCGCGGCACTGACTTTTGCCCCCGGGGCACGGCTCTCTGAGCTCATGATCTTTGGCAGCGGATTGGCCGCGGTGGCTCTAGTGCTGGCGGTGTTGGAGGCTAGTCGGCGCGGCATCCAGGACTTTGTCGGCTATCCGATGAACCCCGCGGCACTATGGTTGCCGGCACTGCTTGCAGCCATGATTCTGATTGGGCATGCCATTTGGCCGGATGTGCCAGTGCTGGGATTGGTCACACTGCTGGCCCCGGTGGTTACCGCGGTCACGCTCATGGTGCGCCGGGCGCCGACGGCGCGGCTTTTGGCCAGCCATGTCACCGGCAGCCTGTCGAGCATGCATGGGGAGTTGGTGCTGTTTCTGTCAGCCGGCGTGACCGCAGCGGGTCTGTCCAGTTTGGTAGCCGCCTTTGAGCCGGCTTTACCCTTTGATCAGTTTGCAGCGCCGCAGGCAGGCATCATGCTGGCATTGCTGGTTTTGGCTGCGATTGTGGGTATCCATCCGGTTATCGGTATTGCAGCGGCGGCAGCTATTGTCGCGCCCTTGTCCCCGGATCCCAGCCTTTTGGCCAGCACCTTTCTGGCTGCTTGGAGCATTGGTATTGCCGTCGGGCCACTCTCGGGCCTGAATCTGGCCCTGCAGGGCACCTATGGCTTTACCCCCGGCCAGATTCTGCGCTGGAACGCCGGTTATGCGCTAATGATGGTGATTGCCGCTGCGTTGTTGTTTTACCTACATCCAGCGCTTTTATGACTTGCCGGCGGTAAAGCCACCATCCACCAACAAGTCTGCACCGGTGATAAAGCTGGCCTCATCGCTGAGCAAAAAGACGGCCGCTGAGGCGATCTCCTCGGGTCGCCCGATACGCCCAATCGGGTGCAGCTGGCGCAGTCCTTCCAAGGCGTCTTCATCCAGCACATCCAAGATAGGGGTTTGTACATAACCGGGAGAGACGCTATTGACCCGCACGCCATCGGCCGCATATTCAATGGCCAGTGTGCGGGTCAGATTCACCACCCCACCCTTGCTGGCGCTGTAGGCGGCGGTTTGTGATTGGCCCAAATGCCCCAGAATGGAGGCACAGTTCACGATGGCGCCGCTGCCTTTGGGCTGCATGACGCGCAGCGCTGCCCGGGCAATTTTAAAGACACCGGTCAGGTTGATATCGATGATGCGCTGCCAGTCTTCATCACTGCATTCGGTACTGGGTGAGATAGCGCCGATACCGGCATTATTGAACACCCCGTCCACGCCACAAAAACCCTCGGCGGCGGCAAAAAGCGCGTCAACTTGGCCGCTGTCAACGACATTGGTCTCAATGTAGCGGACGTGGTTTTCGCCCAGCTCATCAACTAGGGCATGGCCCTGCTCGGCATTCAGATCGGCGATCACGGCGCGACCGCCTTCCTGGATGATGCGGCGGACGGTGGCTTCACCAATGCCGCTGGCACCACCGGTGACGATAATTCCTTTACCTTTGACTCGCATATTGGTCTCCGATGGGTTTTAGTCGGTATTGCCGCGGTCGAGGAGCATGGCCATTCGCTCGGCCTCTTCACGGGCCTCAACCAGTGCGGTGATGTCGTATTGGACACCTAGGTAGTACAGCAGTTTCCCATCGTCATCGCGCAGTGGCTGGATGGTCAGCTGGTTGTGGAATAGTGAGCCGTCTCGGCGATAGTTACGCAATACGACTTCGGTATGGACTTTCTGCGCAAGTGCCTGACGTATCGTCTCCAGCCCTGGTTGGTCCCGGTCGTCGCGATGCAAAAAGCGACAGTTCCGGCCGATGATTTCGTCCTCGCTGTAGCCGGTCATAGTCATAAAGACCTGATTGGCAAAGACGATCGGAAAATCCTCGGCGCATGGGTCCGTCACCGTGATGCCGTTGACGCAGGTGTTTAAAATCTGCGTCAACACACTGGGCATGATGATCGGGCTGTTAGCGGATACAGAAGTCATTAGGCAAGCGTAGTGCTGACTTCGATGTTGCCCTTGGTCGCATAGGAATAAGGGCAAACCACATGGGCTTTTTCCAACAGCTGCTCGGCCTCGGCCCGGTCCAGACCCGGCAGATCAACCTGCAGGTCAACGGCAATCGTAAAGCCCTCGCCATCGTCGCGTTTGCCCAGGGACACCGTGGCGGTGACCTGCGTGTCAGCCGGTACTTTCACGCCGGTCTGCCCACCGACAAACTGCATAGCACCTAAAAAGCAGGCCGAATAGCCGCAGGCAAAAAGCTGCTCGGGGTTGGTGCCGTCACCGCCCGGTCCGCCCAGCTCTTTCGGCGGGGTCAGTTTGACGTCGAGTGATCCATCGGCAATACGGGCATGGCCATCGCGGCCGCCGGTGGATGTGCCGGTTGTGGTGTACATCACTTCCATGGGTCATCTCCTTGTGTAGGGGCATGTATGGGTCAAAAGAATACCGCACCACCATACACGCGAGCGACAAGCGGTTACCATGCGCTAAGGGATGCCGCCGGCCAAGGCGAGCGACAAAATCTGTCGTCGGTCATCGGCAAACTGGAGGGCGCAGTGAGTAGGGCAAAGGATTGGGCGTGACAACGGACGCAGGCTTCATCCCCGGATTTCTGGTGATTCACGGCAATCAGGCCGAGAGTCTGCGTGATGTGTTGTTGCAGTGGATGGCTGCCTATCCCCCGGCGCCGCTGGAGCGTGATGTGGTCATCACCCAAAGCAATGGCATTGCCCAGTGGCTGAATTTCTCCCTCGCCAGCCAAGATGAGCCGGGTCTTGGGATTGCCGCAGGGGTGGATACCGTGTTGCCGGCCCGCTTCCTCTGGCGCTGCTATCGCGCAGTGCTGGGAGCCGAGGCGGTACCCGAAGTTTCACCACTGGATAAACCGCGGCTGGTCTGGCGGCTGATGCGGCTGTTACCAGACCTGGTTGGGGCACCCGGCTATGATCCACTGCAGCGGTTTCTGCAGAATGATCCGGATCAGCGTCGGCTGCTGCAGCTCTCGCAGCGGTTAGCGGATCTCTACGATCAGTATCAGGTGTATCGGGCCGATTGGCTGGCGGCTTGGGCGGCGGGTGATGAGGTCCTGATCAATGCCGCCGGCCAACGCAGCCCGCTGGGGGATAATCTCTGGCAGGCTCGACTGTGGCAATCAGTCCTCGCCGATATTGCTGCTGACCCCAATACGCCGTCCGGCCCGGCAGCGGCCGGCCGCGCGGCAGTCCATCAGGCCTTTGTCACAGCCGCGCAGGCCAGCGGTACCGAGCGTCCCCGTGGATTGCCGCGGCGGGTGTTTGTGTTTGGCCTCTCGAGCCTTCCGGCACAGTCACTAGAGGTTCTGGGTGCCATTGCGCGCTGGTGCCAAGTCATTTTGTGTGTTCAAAACCCTTGCCAATACCATTGGGCCGATATTATCGAGGCGCGGTGGCAAGAGCGCAGGGCCACCAAGGCGCGGCAGCGACATGATAGCCGGCCGCATGATGATGCCCATCCCCTGCTAGCCGCCTGGGGGCGCCAGGGACGTGATTTTATGTCGCTATTGGCCGCCTATGATGATCCGGCGGCGCGCGAGGCCCACTTACCAGCATTAACCGCCATCGGCCAGGCGGTCGATGTATTTACCTCCCCGGGCGAAGGGTCTGTGTTGCAGCAACTGCAGGATGACGTGCTGGCACTGCGCCCGCTGGCTGAGACGCAGTCCCGTTGGGGGGCGGTCGACCCGGCGCAGGATCATTCACTGCGTTTTCATATTGCCCACAGCCCGCAGCGGGAGGTGGAGATCTTGCATGATCGGCTGTTGGGGGCCTTTGAAGCTGACCCGAGTCTGCAGCCGCGCGACTGTTTAGTGATGGTCCCGGATATCATGCGCTACGCCCCGCATATCGAGGCGGTCTTCGGCCTGCATGCAGCACAGGATGATCCGCGTGCCATTGCCTTTAGCATTGCCGATCAAGGCCAGCGTGGGCGTGATCCGATTATTCAGGCGCTCGAGCAGCTGCTGCGTTTGGGTCAGTCACGCACCACGCTCAGCGAAGTGCTGGATCTGTTGGAGGTCCCTGCGCTGCGTCGCCGCTTTGGTATTGAAGAAACTGATATCCCGCGGCTGCATCGCTGGGTGGCCCGCGCCAATGTGCGCTGGGGGCTGCATGCCGAACAGGCCAGGACACTGGGGCTGCCGGGGGATCAGGTGCTGCGACATACCTGGCGCCACGGCTTGCGGCGGCTGTTGTTGGGTTATGCCACCGGCGCGGATGCTCAGCCCTGGCAGGATATTGAACCTCAGGGCGAAGTGGGTGGGCTCGAGGCGGCCTTGCTGGGCCCGCTGGAGCAGCTCTTGGGCGCGCTGGATGCGCTGTGGGCTGCGCAACAGGACAGTGCGACCGTGGCCGATTGGGTGGGCCGCTGGCGGCAGTGGTTGGGGGATTTCTTTGCCCCTGAAACCCGTGCTGAGCAGGCCAGTCTGCTGGCGCTTGAATCGGCTTTGCGTGACTGGCTGGAGGCAGTAGAGGCCGCGCAATTCCATGAATTGCTGCCCGCCACGGTCGTTGCCGAATGCTGGGTGGCCGGGCTTGATCAGGCCAGTTTGTCGCAGCGGTTTTTTGGCGGTGCCGTTACCTTCGCCACGTTAATGCCTATGCGCGCTATTCCTTTTCGCTTTGTCGCGCTGCTTGGCATGAACGATGGTGACTATCCGCGCGCCCGTGCCGTCGCGGATTTCGATTTAATGGCCATGGACTATCGCCCGGGCGATCGCTCACGGCGTGAGGATGACCGCTATCTGTTTCTGGAGGCCGTGCTGTCCGCGCGCGAACATCTGCACTGCTCCTGGGTAGGACGCAGTGTCACTGATAACACGCCCCGTTCGCCTTCGGTGCTGGTCGGTCAGTTGCGTGATCATTTGGCGGCCGGTTGGCGGTTGGCCGGTGTTGATCAGCCGGATTCGGGCCGCGCGCTGGTGGATGCCCTGACCATTGACCATCCATTGCAGCCGTTTAGCACCCGCTATTTCACCGCCGCCGAAGATGGGCTTTATACCTATGCCCGCGAATGGCGTCAGGGCAAAGAGGCAGCCTTGTCACTGCCTCCCGGTGTTGCACCGGATGATCGGTTGCCACCGCCTGACATCGCGATGGCTATGGATTTAGCTGGGCTTCGGCGCTTTCTGCGTGATCCGGTCAAAGCCTGGTTCGAAGATCGTCTGGGGGTGGTGCTTAACCAGCGGATTGAGGCCATTGAGAACGACGAGCCCTTTGCGCTGAATGCACTGGATCGCTGGCAAATGGCCCGGGATCTGATGGATCAGGCCGAGGTGATGGCAACGCAAGCCGATGGCGATGACTGGCTGGAGACGGCGATTGAGCGCCGAGTTCGCCGGGGTGATCTGCCCGCCGCTGGCGTGGGTCGGATCCAGGCCGAGGCCATTGGCGCTGATTTGCAGGCCGCTTTGGCACAGCGCGATGCCTGTCTGGCGGATTGGCCGGTGGCGCTGCCTGAGCGCTGGGTGCGCTATCCGTCGACGTCTCCCAAGCTGGAGGATCGTTTGCGCAATTTGCATGCGCCAAGCCCGGATGCTGACACCTTGCTGCAGTGGCGGCTTGAGCCCGGACGTCTTTACGATAGCCGCCCACGCTATGACCGAATGGTTGATGCCTGGTTAGCCCATCTGTTGGCCAATGCCACGGTGGGGTTTACGCAAACACAGATATTCTCCGTAGCCGGCCACGCAGAACTAGCCCCGCTGGAATCCGAGCAGGCCGCCGCCATGCTCGATGGGTTGCTCGCCCTCTGGCTTGAGGGGATGACACGGCCGCTGCCCATGGCCCCGCGGACGGCTTTTGCCTGGTTGGCCAAAGAAAATGATGAGCAGGCTGCCAAGGCCTATGAGGGGGATGACTTCAATCTGGGTGAGCGCATGCGCAGTCCCTATTTGGCGCGTGTGTATCCCGATTACGCAGCCCTGGTGGCCAGTGGTGAATTTTATCAGCAGGCGCAGGCGGTCTTAGATCCGCTGAAGCAATTCGCCACGGTGCAAAAGGGGTCGGCCGAATGACGCGCGTGCTTGATCCATTGCACTTTCCGCTGGCCGGCTCACAGCTGATTGAGGCCAGCGCCGGCACGGGCAAAACCACCGCCATTACCAACTTGTATCTGCGCTTGGTGCTGGGGCATGACTGTATCGAGCGGCTGCCTGAGAAGATTTTGGTGGTCACCTTTACCGAAGCGGCCACGCAGGAGCTTCGCGATCGCATACGCACACGCCTAGCCCAGGCAGCACAGGCCTTTGCTGATCCAACAGTGGCGGATGATTTTTTGGCCGATCTCTGCGGCGAATATCCCCCCGAGACGCATGCTGAGCAGGCACGCAAGCTGGCGCTGGCTGCGGAGTGGATGGATGAGGCGGCGGTCTTCACCATTCACGGTTGGGCCTGGCGGATGTTGCGGGAGCATGCCTTTGCCAGTGACAGCCTATTTGAGCAAACACTGCTGACCGACACCGGGCCACGGCTGGCCGAGGCCACCCGCGACTACTGGCGAGCCTTTATGGCCGACTTGGATCCAGCAGTGGCCGGCTGGTTGGCCGATTGGTGTTCTGACCCGGAGGTGCTGGGGCGTCGGATCCGCCCGCTGCTCTCGCGGCCCGAAAAGCGCGTCGATCCCAAGCCGCCGGGTCAGGCGATGGCAGCGGGCTTGGCGCAACACACTGCCTGGCTGGCGCAGCTGAAAGCCCAACCTTGGGATGCCTGGGTTGCCGCGTTTCGGGAGGATTTTATCCAAGCCCTCGACGCCGGCGCGTTTAGTAAAAAAACGCTGCAGCCCAAAACCATCGATCGTTGGCTGAATCAGCTCACGGACTGGGCCGCCGATCCGCAGGCACCAACGTTGAATCTCAACAAGGGTTGGGAGACGTTATCGCCAGAGAAGATCGAGGCCGCCTGGCAGGGCGATCCTCAATTGCAGCAAAAGCTAACGGATAGCCCACTCATCCAGCAATTGCCGGTCCTTCGTCAGGCGTTGGCTAGCCCACCGGATGATGGCCGCAGCGCCATGCTCTCGCACGCGGCCGAATGGATTGATCAGCGTTTTCATCAGGCCCAGCGGCAACATGCCGAACTGGGTTTTGATGATTTGCTGACCCGGCTGGCCGATGCGCTGAATGGCCCCGGTGCCGATACCCTGACGGGGCTGATTCGTGAGCAATTTCCGGTGGTGCTGATTGATGAATTTCAGGACACCGACCCCACGCAGTACCGCATTTTTGATGCCGTCTATGACATTGCCGGCAACCATCCTGATACCGCCTTTGTCATGATTGGGGATCCCAAACAGGCCATTTACGCCTTTCGGGGTGCGGATATTCATACTTACCTCAAGGCCCGATCGGCCTGCGCGGGGCGCTTGCATACGCTGGATTGCAACTACCGCGCAGCCGAGGCGATGGTGGATGGGGTCAATGCGCTGTTTCTGGGCGCCGAGCAGCAGTCCGGTTCCGGGGCTTTTCGGTTTCGCCGCGCAGATGATCAGCATCCACTGCCGTTTGAGCCGGCACGGGCGGCCGGGCGGGATGAAGTCTTTGAAGCACTGGGCGAGGTATACGACGGCAATACGGCTCCTGCGCTCATGCTCTGGCAGGACACCGGCCTGGATGCAGATGGGAAAACCCCCGGCGTCGAGCGCG
>CBFIIM010000056.1:0-9732 GCA_965662395.1 Spiribacter sp.
CTTTGTGGCTGCGGACCGTGTGTTGATCCCGATTCAATGCGAGTACTACGCACTCGAGGGGCTGACGGCGCTGCTGAACACCATCCGCAGGGTTCAGCAGACGGTCAATCCAGCGCTTGAGATCGAGGGTCTGGTACGGACGATGTTTGATGGCCGTAACAATTTGGCGAATCAGGTAGGCGCTCAGCTGCTGGAGCACTTTCCCGGTCAGGTTTATCGCACCCAAATACCACGCAATGTGCGTCTGGCCGAGGCGCCCAGTCACGGGATGCCGGTGTTGCAGTATGATCGCAGCTCACGCGGGGCGGTCGCCTACTTGGCACTGGCCTCGGAGCTTTTACGGCGCCAGAGCCAAAACGCGGCTCAGGCAGGGGGAGTGGAATGAGCAGTCGGCGACGGGGTTTGGGCCGGGGTCTGGATGCATTGCTGGGCGAAGCGACCGAGGGCGGATCGGGCGCGGCCGAAGTGTTGCGCGACCTGCCTGTTGAGCAGCTCGAGTCCGGCCGTTATCAGCCGCGGCGTGAATTTGATCCGGCGGCATTGCAGGAGCTATCCCGCTCTATTCGTGCCCAGGGCGTCGTCCAGCCGATTGTCGTGCGCCCGCTACCCGGTGGTGAGCGTTCTGAAATGATTGCCGGTGAGCGTCGCTGGCGGGCCGCGCAACTAGCCGAGCTTGATCGCATTCCGGCGATTGTTCGGGATATCCCGGATGAAATGGCGATGGCCATTGCATTAATTGAGAACATTCAGCGCGAGGATCTTAACCCGCTGGAAGAGGCCGGCGCCTTTCGTCGACTGGTCGATGAATTTGGCATGACACATCAGGCTGTAGCCGATGCGGTAGGCCGCTCACGCGTGGCCGTTTCCAACTTAATGCGCTTGTTAGATTTGGCGGCCGCGGTCAAAACCCGCATTGCCGAGGGCGAGCTGGAGATGGGGCATGCGCGCGCGCTCCTGGCCCTGGATGAGGCGGCGCAGGCGGATGCCGCCCGCCAGGTGGCCGAAAAAGGCCTAACAGTTCGGCAGACCGAGGCCTTGGTGCGCCGATTGTTGGAAGGTGCTGATCAGAGCGCTGCCAAACCCGCTCCCGACCCGAATATACGGCGGCTTCAGGACGATCTTGCCGAGCGTTTGGGTGCCGCGGTGCAGATTAATCACGGCCAGCGTGGGAGCGGTCGCTTGGTGATTCGATACAACAGCCTGGATGAGCTGGACGGAATTCTGGAGCATATCCGTTGAAGCGGCCGCGGGAGTTCTTTATACTCCGCGCAATTTTGCGGTAGATTCGTCGGTCACAATGTCTTTAAGAAAGGCGGCCAGTCGGGTCATTCGCATACAGATCGGTATCGGTCTGACGGCTACAGCCCTTTGGGCGGTGTTCAGCGGGGCGCAGGCAGGCCTAGCGGCACTGGCCGGAACGGGGATCAGCGTGTTCATGACATTTTATGTCGCGATGCGCTGGGGGTTAAGAAGCGCCGGAGCGCAGGATCCCAGAGCGTTGCTCGGGGCCTTCTACGGCGCAGTGACGATGAAGTTATTGCTCGGGACAGCGCTGATTTTTGTGGCTGTCTATGCCTTTCGCGAGGATGCGGGCGCTCTGGTGATCACGCTGGCTCTGACACTGGCCGCCTACGGTCTGGTGCTTTTGGGCGACATTGATTGACGCAACACGGACAAGGATATCGGTAACTCATGGCAAGCGGATCCGCCACTGAATACGTCACCCACCATCTTGAGCATCTCAAGGTGGGTGAGGGTTTCTGGACGGTGCATATCGACACCCTTATCGTCTCCTGGGTGCTCGGATTGATTTTCCTGGGGCTGTTCTGGTCTGTAGCCCGTCGGGCTAGTGTCGAGGCCCCCAGCGGGATACAAACTGTTATCGAGGCTTGCGTCGAATTTATCGATAATCAGGTCAGCGAAAGCTTCCATGGACCCAAAGATTTTGTCGCCCCGCTGGCGCTGACGATTTTTGTTTGGGTGTTTTTCTGGAATCTGATGGATCTGCTGCCGGTGGATCTGTTCCCGCAGATCATGCTGCTGTTCGGGGTGGAATACATCCGAATCCTGCCGTCTGCGGACATGAACGGTACCTTTGGTTTGTCGCTGACGGTGCTGGCGCTCATCATTATCTATAGTATTAAAGGCAAGGGCTGGAAAGGCTTTGGTAAAGAGCTTTTCACTCATCCTTTTGGTGGTCATCCGCTATTGTGGCCGGCCAACTTCATGCTGAACATCGTTGAGTTGATCGCCAAGCCGGTGTCTTTGGGCATGCGGCTGTTCGGCAACCTTTATGCCGCTGAGATCATCTTTATCCTAATCGCACTGCTACCCATTTGGGCGCAATGGATCCCGGGCGTGGCGTGGGCCATTTTCCATATATTGGTCATTCCGCTGCAGGCCTTTATCTTCATGGTGCTGACGGTCGTGTACCTAAGCCTTGCCTACGAAGAACATTGATTCGAACTGGAATTTAACTTTAGACGACCCCTTATCGGAGGAATCATGGAAGCTATCGCACAGGTCCAGGCGTTTACCGCCATCACCATCGGACTGATTTTTGCCTTTGCGGCTGTCGGAACCAGCATTGGTTTTGGCCTATTGGGCGGCAAGTTCCTGGAAGGTATCGCTCGCCAGCCCGAGGTGGCCGGTGTCCTTCAGGTGCGCATGTTCATCGTTGCTGGCCTGCTTGACGCCCTGTCGATCATCGGTGTGGCCTTTGCCGCGCTTCTGATGTTCGCCAACCCGCTGCTCGGTGCGCTGAGCTGATTAAACCGGGGACCGCGAAACCCTGCCAACAGGCAGACATCGGAGAGTAGACCGTGGGCATTAACGCAACGCTGATCGGACAGATGATCACCTTTACGGTGTTCATTCTGTTCACCATGAAGTTCGTTTGGCCGCCGATTAAGCAGGCTATGAGCGAGCGTGAGAAGCGGATCGCGGACGGTCTCGCTTCTGCCGAGCGCAGTCAGCATGAGCTGGAGCTGGCCAAGGAGCGTGCCGCCGAGCATATTCGCGAAGCCAAAGCACAGGCAGCGGAAATCATCGAAAAGGCTAACCGTCAGGGTGTCAGCCTGGTCGAAGAGGCCCGTGCAGAGGCCCGTGCCGTGGCCGCGCGCGAACAAGCGGCCGCTGAGGCGCGGATCGAGCAGGAAGTCAGTCAGGCACGCGCCGAGCTTCGTCGCAACGTTTCTGACCTGGCCATACTCGGTGCAAGCCGAATTCTCGAGCGTGAGGTGGATGCCAAAGCGCATCAGCAAATGCTTGATGAACTGGCCAATCAGGTCTGAGGCATAACAACGATGGCGCAGGAAATCACCACCGTTGCCCGACCTTACGCTGAGGCCGCTTTTGAGCTAGCTCGTGATACCGATGCCCTGGCGGCATGGGCAGACGGGCTGGCTATGGCAGCCATGGTGGTTGCCGATGATCGGGTGGACTCGCTGCTTCGCAATCCACGCCTGGATGCTGAGCAAAAGGCCGGGATCATTTTGGACGTCTGCGGCAAAGCGCTGGATCAAAAGCAGCAGAATTTTATCCGCTTGCTGATTGAGCGCGGCCGGATCACGTTGCTGCCGGAGATTCGTCATCAGTTTGACGATCTGCGTGCAACGCATGAGCGGACTTTAAGCGCTCAGTTGATTTCGGCACAGCCAGTGGACGATGCGGTGCGCGATCGCCTGGCCGCAGCGCTTTCCAAGCGCCTTGACCGCACGGTCACCCTGCAGACTCAAATTGACGAAACATTGATCGGCGGTGCGGTGATTCGCGCCGGCGACCTGGTCATCGATGGTTCGGTGCGCGGCCGCCTAGAGCGGTTGACCGGCGCCCTAAGCCGCTAAGAGGACAGATTAGATGCAACTTAATCCCACGGAAATCAGCGACCTGATCAAACAGCGCATCGAGCAGTTCGAAGCGGTGGCCGAAGCCCGCAATGAGGGCACGGTGGTCAGCGTCACAGACGGTATCGTACGTATTCACGGACTCAGCGACGCCATGCAGGGCGAGATGCTGGAGTTCCCGGGTGAAACCTACGGCATGGCCCTGAACCTCGAGCGCGACTCGGTGGGTGCTGTGGTGCTAGGTGATTACTCCCATCTCAGCGAAGGCGATGCGGTTCGCACCACCGGCCGGATCCTTGAGGTCCCGGTGGGTGAAGGCCTGCTCGGCCGTGTGGTTAACGCGCTCGGTGAGCCGATCGACGGCAAAGGTGCCATTCAGTCGGCCGGCACCTCGCCGGTGGAAAAAGTCGCACCGGGTGTTATCTCTCGGCAGTCCGTTGATCAGCCGGTGCAGACCGGTCTGAAAGCCATTGACTCCATGGTGCCGGTGGGCCGGGGCCAGCGTGAGCTCATTATCGGCGACCGTCAGACGGGTAAGACGGCGGTGGCCATCGATGCCATCATCAACCAGAAAGGCACGGGCATTAAGTGCATCTACGTGGCGGTTGGCCAGAAGGCGTCCTCTATTGCCAACGTTGTGCGCAAACTCGAAGAGCACGGCGCTTTGGAGCACACCATTGTCGTAGCGGCTGCCGCGGCCGAGTCGGCTGCCCTTCAGTTCATCGCCCCGTATGCCGGTTGCACGATGGGCGAGTACTTCCGCGACCGTGGTGAAGACGCTCTGATTATTTATGACGATCTGTCTAAGCAGGCCGTCGCCTATCGCCAGGTCTCGCTGCTGCTGCGCCGCCCGCCGGGCCGTGAAGCGTTCCCGGGTGATGTGTTCTACCTCCACTCCCGTTTGTTGGAGCGCGCCGCGCGGATTAACGCCGACGAGGTTGAGCGCCTGACCAACGGTGAGGTCAAGGGCAAGACCGGTTCGCTGACCGCCCTGCCGATCATTGAAACGCAGGCCGGTGACGTCTCCGCATTCGTGCCGACCAACGTGATCTCGATTACCGACGGTCAGATCTATCTGGAGACCGACCTGTTCAACGCGGGTATCCGTCCGGCCATTAATGCCGGTCTGTCGGTCTCGCGTGTCGGTGGTGCGGCACAGACTAAGGTCATTAAAAAGCTTGGCGGTGGTATCCGCCTGGCGCTGGCCCAGTATCGGGAGCTGGCGGCGTTCTCGCAGTTTGCCTCCGACCTGGATGAGTCCACCCGTAAGCAGCTCGAGCGCGGTCAGCGCGCCATGGAGATCCTCAAGCAGGGCCAGTACGCCCCGCTGTCGGTCGCATTCATGGCTATTTCGCTGTTTGCACTCAACAGCGGCTACCTCGATGAGCTGGATCTGAAGAAGGTCGGTGACTTTGAGGCCGCCCTGCACCAGTACATGGCCAACAACTACGCCGATCTGGTTAAGCAGCTTAACGACACGGGTGACTACAACGATGACATCGCGGGCCAGCTGAAGAAGGCCCTCGATGACTTCCAAGCCACCGGCACCTGGTAACAGCAGGGGATAGACAACGGCATGTCCGGCGCAAAGGAAATCCGCACTCAAATTAAGAGTGTCAGTAACACGCAGAAAATCACCACGGCCATGGAAATGGTCGCGGCATCGAAGATGCGTGGTGCCCAGCAGCGCATGCGTCAGGCCCAGCCCTATGCGGAGAAGATGCGCCAGGTAATCGGTCACCTGGCCGAAGCCAACCCCGAACATCGGCACCCGTTCCTTGAGCGGCGTGACCAGGTCAAACGGGTCGGTTTTATCATCGTCTCCAGTGACCGTGGGCTATGCGGCGGGCTGAACAACAACCTGTTCCGCGCCATCGTCAAAGAGCTGCGGGATCATGACATCGCCGGTCAAGAACCACGGCTTTGCACAATTGGATCAAAAGCGATTCAGTTTTTTAGCCGTTTGTCGGCGCCGATTGTGGCCGAAGTCTCGCAGCTGGGGGATACCCCGCATCTGCAGGATCTGATCGGTACGGTGAAGGTCATGATGGATCAGTACGCCGCCGGCGAGCTGGATCGGGTCGTGGTCTGCTACAACCGCTTCGTCAATACGATGACCCAGGAGCCGACGGTCGAACAGCTGCTGCCCCTGCCGGCCAATGCCGAGGACGAGGTCAGTGAGCGTGGCCACAGCTGGGATTACGTCTACGAACCCTCGGCCGCCGAAGCCCTGAATTTGCTGCTCGAGCGCTACATCGAGTCGCTGGTCTATCAGGCCGTGGTCGAGAACATCGCCTGTGAGCAGGCGGCCCGCATGGTGGCCATGAAGGCCGCCTCGGATAATGCCGGCAAGCTGATCGACGACCTGAACTTGGCTTACAACAAAGCCCGTCAGGCCGCCATCACCACCGAGCTGTCGGAAATTGTGGCCGGCGCCGAGGCCGTTTAGCGTGCCGGGCAGTCAGCAAACGAATACAACGCTTTCGCGAAGAGGAACCGCGCTATGAGTTCAGGAAAGGTCGTTCAGATCATCGGTGCCGTGGTGGACATTGAGTTCCCCCGCGACTCGGTGCCCAAGGTCTACGACGCATTGACCGTCGACGATAAGGGTCTCGTATTAGAGGTCCAGCAGCAGATCGGTGACGGAGTCGTGCGTGCTATCGCCATGGGTACGACCGACGGTCTGCAGCGCGGCGTTGCGGTGACCAACACCGGCGCGCCGATCTCGGTACCGGTCGGTCAGAAGACGCTGGGTCGCATTATGAACGTCCTCGGTGAGCCGGTGGATGATGCAGGCGACATTGGCGCCGAAGACACCTGGCCGATTCACCGTAAAGCCCCCTCCTATGAAGAGCAGGCGGGTTCCACCGAGTTGCTTGAGACGGGCATTAAGGTGATCGACCTGCTCTGCCCATTTGCCAAAGGCGGCAAGGTTGGCCTGTTCGGTGGCGCCGGCGTGGGCAAGACCGTGAACATGATGGAGCTGATTCGTAACATCGCCATCGAGCACTCCGGTTACTCCGTGTTTGCCGGTGTCGGTGAGCGGACCCGTGAGGGCAACGACTTCTATCACGAGATGAAAGAGTCGAACGTGCTCGACAAAGTGGCGCTGGTTTACGGGCAGATGAACGAGCCGCCGGGCAACCGTCTGCGCGTCGCCCTGACCGGTTTGACGATGGCCGAGTACTTCCGTGACGAAGGCCGCGACGTGCTGATGTTCATCGATAACATCTACCGCTACACGCTGGCTGGCGTTGAGGTCTCCGCGCTGCTGGGCCGTATGCCATCGGCGGTGGGTTATCAGCCAACGCTTGCCGAGGAAATGGGTGTGCTTCAGGAGCGCATCACCTCGACCAGCAAGGGCTCGATCACCTCGATCCAGGCCGTCTACGTGCCGGCTGACGATTTGACGGACCCGTCTCCGGCTACGACCTTCGCCCACTTGGACGCCACGGTGGTGTTGTCCCGCTCAATCGCTGAGCTGGGTATCTACCCGGCCGTGGATCCCCTGGACTCCACCTCACGTCAGCTGGATCCCCAGGTGGTGGGTGAAGAGCACTACAACACCGCTCAGGACGTCCAGCAGGTGCTGCAGCGTTATAAAGAGCTGCAGGACATCATTGCCATTCTGGGTATGGATGAGCTCTCCGAGGAAGATAAGCAGACCGTGACCCGGGCGCGTAAGATTCAGCGCTTCCTGTCGCAGCCGTTCTTTGTCGCCGAGGTGTTCACCGGTTCACCCGGTAAGTACGTCTCGCTTAAAGAAACGATCCGCGGCTTCCGGGCCATTGTCGATGGTGAGCATGATGATCTGCCCGAGCAGGCGTTCTACATGGTCGGCAGCATTGACGAGGCCGTCGAGAAGGCCCGCAACCTCTAAGGTGATGCCCTTATGGCTTTGACCATGCACATCGATATTGTCAGCGCCGAGGAGTCGATTTACTCCGGCACGGCATCGTTTATTCTGGCTCGTGCGACTGAGGGCGAGGTGGGCATTTATGCCCGCCATGTCCCGATGCTGGTGCAGTTGCAGCCGGGCGAGGTCACGGTGCGGGACGAGTTTGGCGAAGAAAGCCATTACTATGTCTCAGGCGGCACTATGGAAGTCCAGCCACATGTGGTGACAATCCTTGCCGATGCCGCGACACGGGCGCACGATATTGATGAGGCGGCCGCCAAGGAAGCGCAGCGCCGGGCCGAGGAGGCGCTGGCTAATCGTACGGGTGAGATTGATTACGCCCGTGCCCAAGCTGAATTGATTGAGGCAGCTGCTCAGCTGCGTACGATTCAAAAGCTGCGCAAGACCGCCAACCGAGGCTAAATCAGGCTGACCCTCCCGGGCAGCCACGAGCTGCGTAAAAGGGAGACCCATGGCCGAATCACCGCTTAGCGTTATTGTTCTCGCCGCCGGCGAGGGCAAGCGCATGCGCTCCGACCTTCCCAAAGTTTTGCACCCGGTGGCCGGCCGACCCATGCTCGAGCACGTGCTTGAAGCCGCTCAGGCCCTTGCCCCGGCTGCCATCTATGTCGATTACGGTCACGGGGGTGAAGCGGTGCGCGCGGCCTTCGCTGATCACAGCGTGCAATGGGCGCACCAGTCCGAGCAATTGGGAACGGGCCATGCGGTGGCCCAAGCCATCCCCCAGGTACCGGATGATCATCAGGTGCTGGTGCTCTGTGCCGATGTGCCCTTAATTCGCCCGCAGACATTGCGTGCGCTGGTCGCTGCCGCCGGTGGTGATGCGGTGTCCCTTTTGACCGTCCAACTGGCGGACCCCACCGGTTATGGCCGGATCGTGCGTGATGCGCAGGGACAGGTTGAGCGCATCGTCGAAGAAAAAGACGCCGATGCCAACACCCGCCAAATCACCGAGGTTAACGCCGGCATTATGTGTCTGCCGGCCGGGCCGCTGCGGGGCTGGCTGGCAGCGCTGGATGCCGGTAACGCCCAAGGCGAGTATTACCTGACTGATTGCATTGCTCAGGCCCGCGCCGAGGGCGTGGCTGTCGTACCGCTGGCCTGTCAGGACCGTTGGGAGGTCCAAGGCGTCAATGATCGTGCCCAGCTTGCCGGGGTGGAGCGGGCCTGTCAGCGACGCCAGGCCGATTCACTTATGCGCGATCAGGGGCTGGGATTGGCAGACCCTGATCGGTTTGATGTGCGTGGCCAGCTGACCGTCGGCCGCGACTGCTTTGTGGATGTCAGCGTCATTATCGAGGGGCAGGTCACCCTGGGGGATCGTGTGCATATCGGGCCCTTCACTCGACTGCGTGACTGCACCATTGCGGATGACAGCCAAGTCCTTGGGCACTGTGAAATCCATGACAGCGTGATCGGCAGCGACTGCCAAATCGGCCCCTTCGCCCGGTTGCGTCCGGGCACCGTGCTTGAGCAATCAGCCAAGATTGGTAACTTTGTTGAAACCAAAAAGACGCATGTTGGGGCAGGCAGCAAAATCAACCATCTCTCGTATATCGGGGATACGCGCATGGGCGCTAAGGTAAACGTGGGCGCTGGCACCATCACCTGCAACTATGACGGCCAAAACAAGCATCGCACCGAGTTGGGTGACGAGGTTTTTGTAGGCTCAAACACCGCCCTGGTCGCACCTATCGTGATTGGTGACCGGGTAACGATCGGCGCGGGGACGACCTTACGTGATGATGTCCCGGCCGGCACCCTCGCGGTGAGTCAAACACAGCTGCGCCAGAAAAAAGACTGGCGCTAGGGAGAGATTGCGCAATGTGCGGAATTGTCGGTGCGGTGGCCGAGCGTGATGTCACCGCAATACTGCTCGAAGGCCTGCGACGGCTGGAGTACCGTGGTTATGACTCTGCGGGCCTGGCCATCATGGACGCAGAAGGTGCCCTGCATCGGCATCGCGCG
>CBFIIM010000057.1:0-9456 GCA_965662395.1 Spiribacter sp.
CCATTCGGGGAGTTGAGGGAAATGGCGCTCCCACGGGGACTTGAACCCCGGTTTCCGCCTTGAGAGGGCAGCGTCCTAACCGCTAGACGATGGGAGCGTAGTAGAGCAAGGGCTGGTATTATACGGGCTCCGCCTTATGGCACAAGAGCCGAAGCCTGTAATTGTGAGCGATCCGCAAACTCAATCCATTCAGCCGACCATTATCCCGCGTGATGAGCATGTGATCTCTCGCGCCCAGATTTCTGAGCACGCCTTAAGTGTCCTTTATCGACTGAAAAATGCTGGTTATGGGGCTTTCCTGGTCGGCGGTGGGGTCAGGGATTTATCGCTTGGCCGTGAGCCCAAAGACTTTGATGTGGCCACCAATGCCACGCCTGAACAGGTGAAGGCGTTATTTCGTAACTGTCGTCTGATCGGCCGGCGCTTTCGCCTAGCGCATGTGCACTGGGGCCAAGACATTATTGAAGTAGCCACATTTCGTGCGCTGACGCCGCCTGAGGAAGCCGAGGCCGGCACCCGAGTGGTCGAAGACGGCATGATTCTGCGTGACAACGTCTACGGCACCATTGAAGAGGACGCCCTGCGGCGCGACTTCACCATTAATGCGCTGTACTACAACATCGCCGATTTCTCGATTGTTGATTACGCCGGCGGCATGGCTGATCTAAAAGCCGGCCGACTGCGTTTGATTGGTGACCCGGAGGTGCGCTACCGCGAAGACCCGGTGCGCATGCTGCGTGCAGTGCGTTTCGCCGCCAAGCTGGGTTTTAGGATTGATGACGACACCGCCTCGCCCATCCCGTGGATGGCTGAGCTGCTGGATGACATCCCACCGGCTAGGCTATTTGATGAAGTGCTGAAGCTGTTTATGGCCGGCCAAGGGGTGGAGACATTTGAGGCACTGCGCCAGCACGGGCTTTTTCGCTATCTCTTCCCGGCCACCGATACGGCCATTGACGACGATGAGCATGGCGGGCTGATCAGTTTTCTAGCCAAGGCACTGGCCAGCACCGACAAACGGGTGAATGAAGAGCGCCCCGTCACCCCGGCGTTTTTGTTTGCAGCGCTGATTTGGCCGGCGATTCTGGCGCAACTCCCCGGCGCGCGGCTTAAAACCGACATCAACCGTGAGCTGTTTGAACAGGCGGTGACCGAGGCCCTTGAGCGCCAATTGCGCCAAGTGGCTATCCCCAAGCGCTTTTCCATCCCGATGCGTGAGATCTGGGCCCTGCAGCCACGATTCGATACCCGGTCTGAGAAAAAAGCCAAGCGACTTTTTTCCCACCCGCGCTTTCGGGCCGCCTATGATTTTCTGCTGCTGCGGGGTGAGGCCGGAGTCGCTGAACCAGGGCTTGCCGAGTGGTGGCGGGAGTTCACGACCAATAGCGAGGACGCCCCACCACCCACGCCGCTGCGACGGCGCCGACGTGGTGGCCGACGTGGAAGGGCCGGCAGCGCATCCGAGACACCCGCCAACGGGGATGGCCAGGCTTGAGTATCGAGGCCTTTATTGGCATCGGCAGTAATCTTGATGACCCGATCGCTCAGGTCCGCTCGGCCATCACGGCACTGACCGCTATCCCGCAGACTCGCATGGCAGCTCACTCCCAGCTGTATCGCAACCCACCCATGGGCCCTATCGATCAGCCCGATTATGTGAATGCCGTCGCGGCGTTGACCACGGCGTTAAGCGCTGAAGCCTTACTGGCCCAGTTGCAGCGTATCGAGGCCGAAGCCGGCCGAACGCGCAATGGGGTTCGCTGGGGCCCTAGGCCGCTTGATCTTGATCTGCTGATCTATGGCGATCAGCGCATTCAAACCGATCAGCTCAGTGTCCCGCATCCGGGCATCCCGGATCGTGCTTTCGTCCTGTATCCTTTGGCGGAAATTGCCCCGCAGCTATTAGTGCCGGGTATGGGGGCGGTCAGCACGTTGCTGGCAGCGATCGATGATAACGGGCTTAAGGCAGTGGATTAGCGCATGACAGAAGCAACGCTCGATTACGTGGTGGTGGAAGGGCCAATTGGTGTTGGCAAATCACTGCTGGCCGAGCAGATTGCCGAGCGTTTGGGTGGTACGGCTTTGCTGGAGCGCAGTCAGGAAAACCCGTTTCTCGAGCGCTTCTACCGCAACCCGCGGGAGGGGGCATTCCCCACCCAGTTGTTCTTTTTGATGCAGCGCGCTGAGATGCTCAGCCGCATGCGGCAGAATGATCTGTTTGAGCCTCGACATGTGGCCGATTTCCTCTTTGCCAAAGATCGGCTTTTTGCCGAACTGAATTTGGATGCTAATGAATTCGCCCTCTACGATCGGGTGTGGCAGACATTAGCGCCCAGTGTCCCGGCGCCGGATTTGGTGATTTATCTACAGGCGCCGGTAGAGCTGCTGCAGGCAAAGCTCAAGCGGTATGCCAAGGGCCCGGAGCGCTCCTTGGACCCCGATTATCTTGAGCGACTGGCCGGCGCCTATGTGGATTTTTTCCATCACTACACCGACTCGCCGGTGTTGATTGTCAATGCAGATGGGTTTGAGCCGCTGGACAATCCCGAGCATTTTGAGATGCTGATCAACGAGATGCAGCGCTCCCTGACCGGGCGGCATTATTTCAACCCAGGGATGGGTGTACTCTAGCGCTTATGACAGATTCGATTTCTTTGGCAACGCTGCAGCGCATGCACGCCGAGCGTGAGCCGATCGTGGCATTGACGGCCTATGACTACAGCATGGCCCGCGCGGTGGATGCCGCCGGCATCGATGTGGTGCTGGTTGGGGATTCGCTGGGCATGGTCATGCAGGGGCTTCGCAGCACGGTCCCGGTCAGTCTGGATGAAATGGTCTATCACACCGCCTGTGTGGCCCGCGGACTTGAGCGTGCCTATTTAATGGCCGATTTGCCGTTTTTAAGTGACTTTGATGCCCAGTCCGCCATTCAAAGCGCAGGCGCGCTGATGAAGCAGGGCGGCGCCGATATGGTCAAAATTGAGGCGACGGCCGAGCAGGCACCGATTGTCGAGGCCATGGTCAGGGCCGGCATTCCGGTGTGTGCCCATTTTGGTTTGCGCCCGCAGCGGGTCGGTCAGTTAGGAGGTTACCGGGTTCAAGGCCGCGGCGATGAGGCAGCCCGTCAGGTGTTGGCCGATGGTAAGGCCCTGGAGTCAGCCGGTGCCGATGTGCTGCTGGTCGAATGCCTGAGCGCTGCTGTCGCCGCGCAAATCCAGGCCGAGGTCAACGTGCCGTTAATTGGTATTGGTGCCGGTGTTGAGTGTGATGGCCAGATCCTGGTCATTCAGGATGTGTTGGGGATAACGCCCGGTCGGCCGCCTAAGTTCAGTCACGACTTTTTAGCGGACAGCGGCAGCATTCATGCAGCACTCAGCGCCTATGCCCAGGCGGTGCGTGAACGAAGTTTCCCGGGTCCCGAGCACCAGTTCGAGTAATCCATCATGTTGGAGCTGAGCACAATCGCGGCGTTACGCGATCAGGTGGCCACCTGGCGCAAACGCGGTGAGCGCATTGGCTTTGTGCCGACCATGGGTAACTTGCATGGCGGGCATTTATCGCTGGTGGATGAGGCCCGCCGGCTGAGCGATCGGGTGGTGGTCAGTATTTTTGTCAATCCCACCCAGTTTACTCCCGGTGAGGATTATCAGAGCTATCCCCGCACCTGGGCGGCCGACTGTCAGGCACTACGTGAGCATGACACCGATGCGGTGTTTGCCCCCTCGGTTGAAGCCATCTACCCGGATGGCCCTACGCTGCGCACCCGAGTCGAGGTGCCCGAGCTAAACGATATCCTCTGCGGGGCCTCCCGCCCCGGGCATTTCACGGGGGTGGCGACGGTGGTGGCCAAGCTGCTCAATATTGTCCAGCCCGATTTGGCCGTCTTTGGTCTTAAGGACTACCAACAGCTTATGGTGATCCGCCGTATGGTGAGTGATTTAAGCCTGCCTGTGGAGATTGTGGGCGGGCCGATTGCGCGGGAGGCAAGCGGTCTTGCGATGAGTTCGCGCAATGTCTATTTGACCGCTGAACAGCGGGAAGTGGCGCCAACGCTTTATGCCACGCTTTGCCGCCTAGCCGAGCGCCTGCGCGCAGGTGAGCATGATCTGCCCACGCTGGTTGCCGATGGGCTTGGCGCGATCAGTAGCGCTGGACTGAAGCCCGACTATCTAGAGATTCGTCGTGCTCAGGATCTAGCACCGGCCGGTCCGGGTGACTGCGAACTGGTCATTCCCGTAGCCGCTTATCTTGGTCGGGCCCGGTTGATCGATAATATTCAAGTCAGCCTGCCCGCACCGGGCTTGTCGGAGGCGGTGTGACGGGGCTAATGGCAACGCCGCAGTGGCAGGCGCTGGTGGCCGAGCGCCATGCGATTGAGGCGCAATCGATTTCTGAACTCTTTGCCGCTGACCCGCAGCGTTTTGATGACTTCTCTATTCTCCTGGGCGGGCTTTTACTGGATTACAGCAAACAGCCTGTGACTGCGGCGCTGCGCGAAAAACTGTGCGCGCTGGCAAAAGCCCGCGGGCTGGAATTAACGCGTGATGCGATGATGTCCGGTGAACCGGTGAATGCCAGCGAAGGGCGGGCGGCACTGCATACCGCACTGCGGGTGCCTGATGGCGATGACGGTTGGGCGGGGCATGCAGTGGCACGCGAGGTGCAAAAGACCCGCTCACGCATGCGCGATTTGGCGAATGCGATTCGTAGCGGCGAGTTAACCGGGGCAACGGGCAAGCCCATCACCCATGTGATTAATATTGGTATTGGGGGCTCTGATTTAGGCCCGCGGCTGGCCATGGAGGCACTGGCGGCATTTGCTGACGGCCCGGAAGTGCATTTTATTGCCAATGTGGATGGCGTTGAACTTGAGCGGGCCATGGCCGCTTGTGACCCGGAATCGACGCTGGTGGTTGCCGTATCCAAGAGCTTCGGCACCCAGGAGACGTTGGCCAATACCCACGCACTGATGGCCTGGCTGCGCCGGCGCGTGCCCCATGATGAGGTCATTGCGCATCAGGTCGTCGCGGTCACCAGTAATGTGGAGCGGGCGCGTCAGCTTGGCATTGATCCTGCTCGGGTGCTGCCGATGTGGGATTGGGTCGGGGGGCGCTACTCACTATGGTCCGCGGTGGGATTCTCGGTGTTGCTTGGGATTGGGCCGGCCGCTTTTGATGCACTGCTGGCCGGGGCGCATGCTATGGACCGCCACTTTGCCGATGCGCCGCTGGATCGGAATATGCCGGTGATGATGGCCCTTTGCAGTGTGCTCAATGGCACCTTGCTGGATCGTCGTAGTCACGCGATCGCCCCATATACCGAGCGGTTGGGCCGCCTGCCAGCCTATCTGCAGCAGCTGGTGATGGAGAGCAATGGTAAATCGGTCAGCCTGGATGGCCAGCCGATCACCCACCCGACTGCCTCGCTGATTTGGGGGCAGACGGGGACGCCCGGGCAACATGCCTTCTTTCAGGCGCTGCATCAGGGTTTTGATGTGGTGCCAGTGGACTTCATCGGGGTGGCCCGGCCGGTAGCCGGTGAACAGGGCGAGCCACTGGAGCTGACCGCTAACTTGTTTGCCCAAAGCCAAGCGCTGATGTTGGGCCGCACCGATCCCCGGCTGCCATCGGCGCGCTTCTGCCCGGGTAATCGTCCCAGTAACACGCTGCTGCTGGAGTCGCTGGACCCCTGGCATTTCGGCGCGTTGGTCGCCCTCTATGAACACCGAACATTCACCGAATCGGTGATTTGGGGGGTCAACGCCTTTGATCAGTTTGGTGTGGAGCTAGGCAAGGGTCTGGCCGATGAGTTAAAGCCGGTGATCGCCGGCGGGCGCGCACCCGATGGCTTGGATGGATCCACGGCGGGTCTTATCGCCCGGTATCGGGCCTGGCGGGCGCGCTAAGCCGCTCCAGCGCCCATTGCACATGCTCGCGCACGAGAGCGGATGGGTGCTCCAGTCTTAGGCGCAAAGCCTCAATCGCCTTCGCATCAGCCGGGCCATTGCCCAGTGCGACAGCCAAGTTGCGTAACCAGCGCTCATGCCCTAGTCGGCGAATGGCCGAGCCTTCGGTGCGTTGTAGAAACGTTGCCTCATCCCAGCTAAACAGTTCGATCAGGCTGGCGCTCTCCAGGCCATGCCGAGGATGGAAATCCGCCTCATCAGTGGGTTGCGCGTAACGGTTCCATGGGCAGATGGCCTGACAGTCATCACAGCCAAACACGCGGTTGCCGATACCGGGCCGCAAATCCTCAGGGATGCTGCCTTCATGCTCAATGGTCAGATATGAAATGCAGCGCCGGGCATCGAGTTGTCGCGGGCCGGTGATGGCCTGGGTAGGGCAGACATCAATGCAGGCCCGACAGGTGCCGCAGAGATCCTCCACCGGTGTGTCTTCCGGCAGGGGCAGGTCGGTAAAAAGCTCCCCTAAAAAGAAGTAGGAACCTGCATGGCGATTCAGCAGCAGGGTGTTTTTGCCAATCCAGCCAAGCCCTGCATTACGGCCCAGCGCCTTTTCCAACACCGGACCACTGTCCACAAACACCCGGTAGCCAAACGACCCCACCGCCTGTTCAATCCGGTCGGCCAGCTGCTGCAGGCGTTTTCGCATCAACTTGTGATAATCGCGCCCCAGCGCATAACGGGCAATAAATGCTCGACGGCCATCGGCCAGGATGGCCTCGTCTGCCTCCAGATTGGGGGGGCGGTAGTCCATGCGCACGCTGATGATGCGCAGCGTGCCGGGCACAAGCCGCTCGGGCCGGGCACGCTTGGTGCCGTGTCGGCCCATCCAGCGCATAGTCCCGTGTCGTCCTGCTTTGAGCCAACGCAACAGGTGCTGCTCATCATCCCCAAGCTCAGGCCGCGCAATGCCGACCTCATCAAAGCCAAGTGACTGGGCCCAATCACGGATATCGCGGGCCATGGCTTGTGGGTCGGGCACCTTAACGGTTGTCTTTGAACTCAATGAACGACTCAGGGGCTTTGGGGAGTCCATCAGTGTAATGGAACGGTATACTCAACGCCTATGACAGTATTGCCTGAGAGCCTCTATACCCCAGATCAAGTGCGCGCGCTGGATCGGGCGGCGATTGATGAACAGGGTATCCCCGGTGCGGTGCTCATGAGTCGTGCCGGCCGTGCGGCCTGGGCATTGATTCGCTCGCAGTACCCCGAGGCCCAGAGGCTGTTAGTGCTCTGCGGCGGCGGCAATAACGGTGGTGATGGCTATGTGATCGCTCGGCTGGCCGCGGAAGCCTGTATGCAGGTGGATCTGTGTCCACTCGTCGATCCGGCGCGTTTAACCGGTGATGCGGCTGCGGCGGCTAAGGGTGCATTGGAGGTCTGCACGCCGGCGGTCTTTGAGGCAGAACTTGCCGGCAGCGCCGATGTCGTTGTGGATGCGTTATTAGGCACCGGACTGGATCGCCCGGTCGAAGGTGAGCTGGCTGGCGTGATCCATGCCATCAATGCCAGTGCGAGTCCGATCGTGGCCATCGATGTGCCCTCCGGGCTGAGTGCGCGGACCGGTCAGGTCTTGGGCGTTGCCGCGCGGGCGGAGTTCACCCCGACATTTATTGGACTAAAACAAGGGCTTTTTACTGGCGATGCGGCTGATTATGTCGGCCAGGTGGTGTTTGATGACCTTCAGGTGCCTCAAGCGGTCTATCAGGATTCCAACCCTTCGGCGTTGTTATTAGGCCCACATGCCCTGACCTCAATGCTTCCGCCGCGTCCGAAGACTGCCCACAAAGGCTGTTTTGGGCATGTCTTGGTGATGGGGGGTGATCACGGGATGGGCGGAGCCGTGCGGATTGCCGCCGAGGCATCGGTGCGTGCAGGGGCGGGTCTCACCAGTGTGGCGACCCGCTCGGTGCATATTGCGCCGGTCATTGCGGCACGGCCTGAGGTGATGGCGCATGGTATCGATTCGATGGATTCGCCGGAGTCGCTGACTGCGCTTATTGCGCGGGCCAGTGTGCTGGCCGTGGGCCCCGGGCTTGGGACGGCGGATTGGGGCCGAGGGCTGCTGGCAGCCGCCATCGCCAGTGACCAACCCTTGGTGGTGGATGCCGATGCACTGAATATTCTGGCGCAGTCATCAACTCACCGCGACGATTGGATCCTCACTCCGCATCCCGGCGAGGCTGCCCGGTTATTGGCCACCGATACCGTCAGTATTGCAGCGGATCGTTTTGCCGCAGTACAGGCCATTGCCAAGCAGTACGGTGGCGTCGCGGTATTGAAAGGCGCCGGTACGTTGATCAGTGATGGCAAGCGCTGCGCCGTCTGCATTGATGGCAACCCTGGTATGGCCAGTGGCGGAATGGGTGATGCGCTGACGGGCGTTATTGCCGGCCTGCGCGCCCAGGGGCTTAGCGCTTTTGATGCCGCTTGCTGTGGAGTGCTGGCCCATGCTCAGGCCGCCGATTGGGCGGCTGAGACCCATGGGGAGCGAGGATTATTGGCCGGGGACCTGATCGCTCGGCTGCCAGTGGTGCTGAACCCATGAGCCAAACGACCTGTTATCTGCCTGATCAAGCGGCTACCGAAGCCTTAGGTGCTCGGCTTGCTGTTCAACGGCCTCATCACGGTGTGGTGCATTTAATCGGTGACTTGGGCGCAGGCAAGACCACCCTGGTGCGGGGTTTTTTGCAAGCCGCCGGGCATCAAGGATCGGTGAAAAGCCCCACCTACACGCTGATCGAGCCCTATTCTCTGGCGGATGGGCAGGTGTTTCATTTGGACCTATATCGTCTGGCCGATCCTGAGGTGCTTGAATTTATTGGGCTGCGTGAGCTGCTGGATGAGGGGCTTTTGCTGGTTGAATGGCCGGAGCTGGGCGCTGGCGTGCTGCCCGATCCAGGGCTTGTTGTGACGATTTCCGTCGAGGGGTCCGGGCGTTTGGCGCAGATTGAGGCGCGGGATCCAGTCTGGCAGCTGGGGATTAAGGGTATCAGTTAGCGGTTATCGCTGAGGTCTTCTGATAGGTTAATTCTGTATCTGTCTATTCTTAATCGTTTTTTTATTGAAATTAATCAGCGGCTATGGCGTACTATCCGGGATGTTTTTGGGTATGAGGGGATCATGCGCGTCTTAGCGGCCTTGATGACGTTTCTGCTTGGCCTGTCGGTGGCGCAGGCCAGCGTGGTGGTTGAGGAGGTTCGGACTTGGAATGGGCCGGACCATACTCGGGTTGTTTTTGACCTCTCCGCGCCGGTTTCGCACAGCCTCTTTACCCTCGAGGGCCCAGATCGGGCCGTGATTGATCTGCCGGATACGGCCATGGCGGCCAGCCTTGTTGAGAATATTCGCAACGAAGGGCCTATCCAGCGCATTCGCACCGGCGATCGAGGCAACGGTACCCGAGTGGTTTTGGATTTGAGTCAGGGGCTTGAGACCGAGAGTTTCCTCATCGCGCCCAATGAGAAATACGGCCAACGGTTAGTGGTTGA
>CBFIIM010000058.1:0-9392 GCA_965662395.1 Spiribacter sp.
CCCCTGGTGGATGCCGGCATGCGCGAACTCTACGCCACCGGTTGGATGCATAATCGCGTGCGCATGGTGGTGGGATCATTTTTGGTCAAAAACCTACGCTTGCCCTGGCAGGCAGGTGAAGCTTGGTTCTGGGATACCCTGGTCGATGCGGACCTGGCCGCTAACAGCCTGGGCTGGCAGTGGGTGGCGGGCAGTGGGGCCGATGCCGCACCCTATTTCCGCATCTTTAATCCCGTGCGCCAGAGTGAGCGCTTTGACCCCCAAGGGGATTACCTGGCCCGCTGGGTGCCTGAGCTCGCCGCTGTGCCGGTCAAACATCGACACGCCCCATGGGAGGCACCCGCCGCTGTATTGGCTGATGCCGGCGTGACGCTGGGGCTGCATTATCCACACCCCATCGTTGACCTGAAAGCCAGCCGTGCCGCTGCCCTGGCCGCTTTTGAGCAGATTAAAAAGGCCTGAGCCTGCTATGATCGCCGTTTTCTGTCACTGGTCATGGAGCACGCCGTGTCACCTGAGCGCCTGTATGAAAGCAGCCTGACAAGCCTGCCACTGTTAAGTCGCGGCAAGGTTCGGGATATCTACGCCGTTGATGATCAGACGCTGCTGGTGGTCACAACCGACCGACTCTCAGCGTTTGATGTGGTGCTCTCCGACCCCATTCCGGGCAAGGGCGCGGTCCTGACTCGGCTGTCGAATTTTTGGTTTGACCGCTTGGGCAGCCATATCCCCACCCAGTCATTGGATATACCGCTGGAGGCGGTGCTGACCGATCCTGAAGAGCGCGCACAGGTCGAGGGGCGTGCTGTCCTGGTTAAGCGCCTAGAGCCGCTCGCCTTTGAAGCCATCGCACGGGGCTTTTTAATCGGGTCAGGTTGGAAAGATTATCAAGCCACCGGCAGCCTCTGCGGAATTGCGCTGCCATCTGGGCTTGAACAGGCCGCAGCGCTGCCGGAGCCGCTGTTCACCCCCTCGACCAAGGCCGAAGTGGGTGATCATGATGAGAACGTTGCCTTTGACGCCGTGGTCAATGCCCTAGGCCGTGATCTGGCCGAGCATTTGCGCCGGACCACGCTGGATCTCTATACGCGCGCGGCCGAATACGCCCGCAGCCAGGGGATTATTATTGCCGATACCAAGTTTGAATTCGGCCTGAATGCCGCGGGGGACCTGGTGTGGATCGATGAGGCACTGACCCCGGATTCCAGCCGTTTCTGGCCGGCCGATGAATACCGGACCGGCATCTCACCACCGAGTTTTGACAAGCAGTTTGTCCGCGATTATCTCGAGACCCTCGATTGGGACAAAACACCGCCGGCCCCCGCACTCCCTGAGGCGATCATTCAGCAGACCGCCGCCAAGTATCAGGAGGCCGAACAGCGGCTGCGCGGCGCTACAGGATCTCGCTAACCCGGACGATCTTCATCGCATTGGTCCCGCCACGCACGCCGGCCAAATCACCTTTGGTAATCAGGACCAAATCGTCCTTGCCCACGGCATTTTGCTGACTGAGCAACGCCACCGCCTCGCGATTGACGGTCTCATGCTGGCGCTGAGTGGGATCAAAGCGAAGCGGATGCACACCACGATACAGCGTGACCCGACGCCGGGTCTGTGGCTGCTCGGAGAGTGCATAGATGGGGATATCCGTGCCGATTCGAGACATCCACATCGCCGTTGCCCCGGACTCGGTCATCGCTGCAATCGCGGCAACACCTAGACTATTGGCCGCAGTGATAGCGGTCTTGGCGATGGCCTCGTCGATGCGCTCAAACTGCACATCTCGGGCTAGGCCTGAGGTGGGCCTTGTCTCATCGGCATAGGCTTCGGCTCCGACGCACACCCGCGCCATAGCCGCCACGGTTTCGGCCGGATACTGACCCACGGCCGTCTCTTCGGAGAGCATGACCGCATCGGTGCCATCCAGGACTGCGTTGGCCACATCCAGCACCTCGGCCCGGGTAGGCATGGGGCTATCGACCATGGACTGCATCATCTGTGTGGCGGTAATGACCACACAATCGCGCTCGCGGGCCAGACGCATAATGCGCTTTTGCACACCCGGCAACTCGGCATCACCAATTTCAACGGCCAGGTCACCGCGGGCAATCATCACCGCGTCCGCGGCTTGCATAATGCCGGCGATGGATTCCACCGCCTCGTGACGCTCGATTTTGGCCACGATACCGCCGTGGCCACCCGCGGCGCGCAGCAGCTCTCGCGCCTCATCAATGTCCGCGCCATCACGCGGAAAGGAAACTGCCAGGTAGTCGGCTTCCAGTTCGGCGGCCAGTTGGATGTCGCGGCGGTCTTTATCCGTCAGCGCCCGCACGGACAGCCCGCCACCCAGGCGGTTAATGCCTTTGCGATCCGATAGCGTCCCGCCCATTTCAACCGTGGTGTGAATTCGGGTGCCTTCGATGCGGTCAACCGACAGCCGCACTAATCCATCAGCCAGTAGCAGGATATCGCCCGCCGCCACATCGCCTGGCAGCCCCTGATAGGCCACACCGACGCCCTCACGGCTGCCTGCATCGCTATCCAGCGTCGGGTCCAAAAAGAAGGCAGCGCCGTTTTCAAGCTCTACCGGACCCTCGGCAAAGCGCTCGATCCGAATCTTTGGCCCCTGCAGATCACAAAGAATGCCAACGACACGACCCGCTTCTTCAGCCGCAGTGCGCAGGGCCTGAGCGCGAGCCCGATGCTCATCATGATCCCCGTGGGAGAGATTCATGCGCACCACATCCACACCGGCATCCACCATCGCACGAAGTGCTTGCGGGCTAGTGGTGGCCGGGCCGAGGGTTGCGACGATTTTAGTTTGCCGAATCATAATCTCTCCATTGATCAGTTGAGCACCGCAACCGCGGGCAGTTCACGACCTTCCAGAAATTCCAGAAAAGCCCCGCCACCGGTTGAGATGTAGGAGATGCGATCGGCCACACCGTACTTTGCGACGGCTGCCAACGTATCTCCACCGCCAGCGATCGAGAACCCGGGGCTCTCGGCAATCGCTTCGGCCAACGCGCGAGTCCCTTCGCCAAACGCATCAAATTCAAAAACACCCACCGGGCCATTCCAGACAATCGTGCCAGCCTGGCGCAGCCGCTCAGCATAGGCAGCTGCGGTTTTGGGCCCGATATCCAAAATCATTTCATCGGCGGCAACGGCATCGACCGGTTTGATCCGTGCCTCGGCCGTCTCGCTGAACTCGGTGGCCACCACGACATCTTCAGGAATTGGGATCTCACCGCCGGCCGCTTTGGCCGCCTCTATCAACGAGCGGGCGGTGTCGACTAAATCCGCCTCCATTAGCGACTTGCCGACTGAATAGCCGGCCGCTGCGATAAAGGTATTGGCAATCCCACCACCCACGATCAGTTGATCGACTTTATCAATCAGCTGCTCAAGTACCGTCAATTTGGTCGAGACTTTAGAGCCACCGATAATAGCCACTAACGGCCGAGCCGGCGCTTGCAAAGCCTTGCCCAGGGCATCCAGCTCAGCGGCCAGCAGCGGACCTGCTACGGCATCCGGTGCCAATCGTGCCACACCATGGGTTGAGGCATGCGCCCGATGGGCCGTGCCAAAAGCATCCATCACATACAGATCGCAGAGCGCGGCCATACGCTGTGATAGCGCTTCGTCGTTATCGGTCTCACCTAGGTTAAAACGGACGTTTTCGCACAGAACCAGCTCACCGGCGGCCGGTGCAATTTCCCCATCCAGCCAGTCTCTCATCACCGGCACTTCACGCCCCAGCAGCTGGCCGAGTCGCTTGGCCACGGGACGAAGCGAGGCGGATTCGTCAAACTCACCGGCTTTTGGGCGTCCCAAATGGCTCATCACCATCACACGGGCGCCAGCATCCAGCAGACGGTTTAACGTGGGTAGCGCGGCCTTTAATCGCGAGTCATCCGAGACTTCACCGTCTTTCAGCGGCACATTCAGGTCCTCGCGGACCAGCACACGCTGGCCCGCGAGAGTGACATCATCCAACGTGCGAACCGGCATTATTTGGCCTGCATCATCGCCACGGTGGTGTCGAGCATGCGGTTTGAGAAACCCCACTCGTTGTCATACCAGGCACAGGCTTTCACCAAACGCCCGCCGACTTTGGTCAGCGTGGCATCGAAGGTGGAGGAATGCGGATCATGGTTGAAATCAACCGATACATACGGCCCATCGCTGTAGGCCAGAATGCCCTTCAGCGGGCCCTCGGCGGCGGACTTGAGGATGCTGTTGACCTCTTCAACACTGGTGTCGCGCTGAGCGATAAACGACAGATCCACAATCGAGACATTGATCGTTGGCACCCGCATCGCGTACCCATCCAAACGTCCGTCAAGCTCAGGCAGCACCAATCCGACCATAGCCGCTGCACCCGTTTTGGTCGGGATCTGAGACATCGTCGCACTGCGCGCACGCCGTAGATCGGAGTGATAGACGTCGGTCAGCACCTGGTCATTGGTGTAGGCATGAATGGTGGTCATCAAACCCTGCTCGATGCCGATGGCCTCATGCAACGGCTTAACCATCGGGGCCAGACAGTTGGTGGTGCAGGAAGCGTTGGAGACAATCTGATGCTCGGCACGTAGAACATCGTGGTTAACGCCATAGACCACCGAGGCATCCACATCCTTGCCTGCCGGTGCGGAGATCAGCACTTTTTTAGCGCCGCCGGCTAGATGGGCGGAGGCCTTTTCACGGCTGGCAAAGATACCGGTGCACTCCATCACCACATCGACACCCAGCTCTCCCCAGGGCAGATTGGCCGGATCCCGCTCGGCAAACACTTTGATCTCATCGCCATTGACGATCAGGTTGCCATTGCTCACCTCAACCGTTCCCGGGAAGCGGCCATGGGCGGTATCCAGTCGCGTCAGATGAGCATTGGTCTCGGCATCGCCCAGATCATTGATCGCAACCACCCGAATCTCATCGCTGCGACCGGCCTCATACAGGGCACGCAGCACGTTGCGCCCAATACGACCATAACCATTGATACCAACCTTAATCGCCATGTCTTTCACTCCTGGTTTCAGAAATCTTTTAATACGCTCAGCTTGCCGACTGTGCCTCGATGGCGGCAACCACCGCCTCAGTGGTCAGGCCCATTTCACGATAAACCGCATCGGCAGGCGCGGATGCGCCAAACGACGTCAGCCCGACCAAACCCACCTCGTTCGGGACAAACGCCCGCCAGCTATCCGGTGCCGCGGCCTCAACGGCGGCTCGCACCGTAATCGCTGCCGGCAGCACCGCTTCACGATACTCCGCGGACTGCGCGCGGAAGCGCTCGATGCACGGCATCGAGACCACCCGCACCGCATGGCCTTTGGCCTCAAGCGCCTCGGCTGCGGCAACAGCCATCCCCACCTCTGAGCCGCTGGCCATAATGATCGCATTCGGCGCAGCACCCGGCTCACGCAGCACATACCCGCCACGCGCAATCTGCTCGACCTGATCGGCCTGCCGCGGTTGATGGGCTAGTTTTTGGCGTGACAAGGCCAGGGCACTCGGCCCGTCCCGGCGCTCCAGCGCCACCTTCCAAGCCACGGCCGTCTCGGTGTTATCGCACGGGCGCCAGACATCCAGATTGGGGATCAGCCGCAAGCTTGGCAAATGCTCGATAGGCTGATGCGTCGGGCCATCCTCACCCAGACCGATGGAGTCATGGGTGTAGACCAGAATGTTACGAATCCCCATGAGTGCTGCCATGCGAACCGCGTTGCGGGCATAGTCGGAGAACACCAGGAAGGTGCCACCATAGGGGATTAACCCGCCATGCAACGCCATGCCGTTCATGATGGCCGTCATGCCGAACTCACGAACCCCGTAGAATAGATAATTACCATCGGCATCATCGGCTGTGACCGCGGTGCAGTCATCCCACCATGTGTTGTTCGAGCCGGTCAGATCGGCCGATCCACCCACCAACTCAGGTAGATACGGACCATAACCATTCAATGCCGACTGAGAATGCTTACGGCTGGCGTCTTCTTTGCCCTCGGCCTGCACTTTTTCAATGTAGGCATCGGCATGGGCGGCAAACTGCGTGGGCAGCTCGCCTGCCATGCGACGCTGGTACTCCGCGGCCAGCTCAGGATGCGCCTTGCGGTAGGCATCAAAGATCTGCTGCCAGGCTGCTTCGGCTTCGGCGCCGCGTTCACGGGCATTCCAACCGGCATAGATCGCATCCGGAATTTCAAAAGGACCATGCTCCCAGCCCAAAAACTCGCGCGTTGCCTGAATCTCATCGGCACCGAGCGGTGCGCCATGGACCCCGTGGGTACCACAAACGTTAGGGGCACCAAATCCGATGACCGTTTTCGCACAAATCAGCGTGGGCTTGTCGGTGACCGCGCGAGCGGCCTGAATCGCAGATCGCACGGCCTCGGCATCATGGCCATCGACATCCTCAATCACCTGCCAGCCATAGGCACGGAATCGGGCCGGTGTGTCATCAGTAAACCAGCCACTGACCTTGCCATCGATTGAAATGCCATTGTCGTCGTAAATCGCAATCAGCTTGCCCAGACCCAACGTACCGGCCAGTGAGCAGGCCTCATGCGAGACCCCCTCCATTAGGCAACCGTCGCCTAAGAAACAATACGTATGGTGATCGACCAGCGTATGCCCCGGGCGGTTGAACTGCCCGGCCAGAATCCGCTCGGCCAGCGCCATACCGACGGCATTGGTAATCCCCTGGCCCAACGGCCCGGTGGTGGTCTCCACGCCGGGGGTGTCGCCAACCTCCGGATGTCCCGGCGTGCCAGAGTGCAGCTGGCGGAAGTTGCGCAGTGCATCGATGGACACGTCATACCCGCTCAGATGCAGCAGCGAGTAGATCAGCATCGAGCCATGACCATTGGAGAGCACAAAGCGATCACGATCAGCCCAATTGGGATTGGACGGGTTGTGCTTTAAAAAATCATTCCAAAGCACTTCGGCAATATCCGCCATGCCCATCGGGGCACCCGGATGACCGGAATTGGCCTGCTGGACAGCGTCCATAGACAAGGCACGAATGGCGTTGGCGAGCTCACGGCGAGTGGTCATCAGGTGGGGTCCCCCGGGTAAATCAAGGCGCGGATCAAAGACGACAATTGTCCAGAACTTCCCGTTCGCAGGCAACCAACGGTACAATCGGCGTCTATTTTTTCGCCTGCGACCTAGGGAGAGCCTCGCAAGCCATGGGCAATCAGTACCTTTTCACCTCCGAGTCGGTCTCCGAAGGACACCCGGATAAAATCGCCGATCAAATTTCGGATACGGTGCTTGACGCGATCATCGCCGATGACCCAGCTGCACGGGTGGCCTGCGAGACGATGGTTAAGACCGGCATGGTCATTGTTGCCGGCGAAATCACCACATCGGCCTGGATTGATCTTGAGGATCTGGTACGAAACACCATCCTGGAAATCGGCTACAACAGCGCCGAGGTCGGCTTTGACGGAGCAACCTGCGCGGTGCTCAACGCCATTGGCAAGCAGAGCCCCAACATCAACCAGGGCGTTGATCGGACTGACCCGGAGGAACAGGGCGCCGGCGATCAGGGCATGATGTTTGGTTATGCCTGCCGCGAGACCGATGTGTTGATGCCGGCCCCAATCACGTATGCCCATCGTCTGGTCAAGCGCCACAGTGAGATCCGCCACCGCGGTGTGCTGCCGTGGCTGCGCCCCGATGCTAAATCACAGGTCAGCTTTGTCTACGAAGATGGCCGGCCAACAGCGGTCGATACCATCGTCATCTCAACCCAGCATGACGAAACCGTCTCCCAGGCGGATATTAAAGAAGCCGTCATCGAGGAGATCATTCGCCCGATCATCCCCGCCGAGTGGATCAGTGACAAAACCAAGTATTTGGTCAACCCCACGGGTAAGTTTGTGATCGGCGGGCCGGTCGGTGACTGCGGACTGACCGGGCGTAAAATCGTGGTGGACACCTATGGCGGCATGTCCCGTCATGGTGGCGGAGCGTTTTCGGGCAAAGACCCCTCCAAAGTGGACCGCTCAGCAGCCTATGCCTGTCGGTATGTGGCTAAGAACATTGTCGCGGCCGGCCTGGCCGAAAAATGCGAAATCCAGGTCTCCTATGCCATTGGTGTGGCCGAGCCCACCTCGGTCTATGTTGAGACCTTTGGCACCGGCGTCGTGTCAGACACCCGGCTTGGGGAACTGGTACGCGAGCACTTTGACTTGCGCCCTTATGGCATCCTAAAAATGCTGGACTTAGTCCGGCCGATCTATCGCCCGACGGCCAGCTACGGGCACTTCGGCCGTGAAGAAGACTCGTTTACCTGGGAGAAAACTGACAAAGCCGAGGCGCTGCGCAGCGCCGCCGGTCTCTAAAACCGATAGACTATCTGGTCTGGGTATCGAGGAGCGCTGCATCCTGCCAAATCGGCAGGAGAGGCTCGAGCCCCAGGCAACAACAACAACGGCGCTCGACTGCAACACATGGAGTGAAGCCATGAACGCTGTCGTTGACACAAAACTAAGCGGTTCAATTATCGCCGATGCAAGTCTTGCCCCCTGGGGCCGGCGTGAAATCGAGATTGCCGAGACGGAAATGCCTGGCCTGATGGCCCTGCGTGAGAAGTATGCCGGTGAGCAGCCACTCAAAGGGGCCCGCATCGCCGGCTCTTTGCACATGACCATTCAGACCGCGGTGCTGATTGAGACCCTGCAGGCACTGGGTGCCGAGGTCCGCTGGGCAAGCTGCAACATCTACTCCACTCAGGATCATGCCGCCGCGGCTATTGCCGAAGCCGGCACGCCAGTCTTTGCCTACAAAGGCGAGACGCTTGAGGAGTATTGGGAGTACACCCATCGCATCCTAGAGTGGCCCAACAACACACCCAACATGATTTTGGATGATGGTGGTGATGCCACCATGGCCGTGACGCTGGGTGCCAAGGCCGAACAGGATGCCTCGGTATTAGACAATCCGGGCAGCGATGAGGAGCGCGCGCTGTTTGCCGCTATCCGTCGTCGTTTAAAAGAAAATCCTGGGTTTTATGCGCGCACTCAGGCCGCCATTCAGGGCGTGACCGAAGAGACCACCACGGGCGTCATGCGATTGTATGAAATGCACGCACGCGGTGAGCTGCCTTTCCCTGCCATTAACGTGAATGACTCGGTGACCAAGTCCAAATTCGACAACCTCTATGGTTGCCGCGAATCCCTGGTTGACGGCCTCAAGCGCGCCACCGATGTCATGATCGCCGGCAAAATTGCCGTCGTAGTCGGCTATGGCGATGTCGGCAAAGGCTGTGCGCAGAGCCTGAAGGCCCTGGGTGCCAGCGTCTGGGTCACTGAGATCGATCCAATCTGCGCCCTGCAGGCGGCAATGGAAGGCTACCGCGTGGTCACCATGGATGATGC
>CBFIIM010000059.1:0-9297 GCA_965662395.1 Spiribacter sp.
CCGGATCAATACCTGAGAAGAAAAACATCGTAGCGATGCCCGCAGCCAGGAAGCCCGGCCACAAACACGCGGCGATCAGCCAGGCGCGGCGAGGCGGAAATGCCTGGATGTCGGAATCAGCGTGCGGCGACGGCATCGCGGGCCTCCTCGCCCCCTGATAGGCGGTAGACATAGGCCGATACTAGATGAATGCGATCTTCACCGAGCGTCTCGGCAAAGGCCGGCATTTGGCCGTTGCGGCCGTTTAACAGTGTCTGAGTAATGGCATCCAGCGAACCGCCATACAGCCAGATCTCATCGGTCAGGTTGGGTGCACCCAGCAGCGGATTGCCCTTGCCCTCGACACCGTGACAGGCCACACACAAGGTCTGATATTGCTGCTTGCCCTGGCTGACCAGGCGGGCGGGCGCCTCGCGCCCATTCAAGCTGTAGACATAGGCCGCGGTGGCTTCCAGCGCGCTTTCATCCAGTGCCGCACCAAAGGCGGGCATGGCGGCCCGGCGGCCGTTAACCAGCGTGTGAACAATATCTTCAGGGTTGCCGCCCCATTGCCAATCGGCATCCGCTAGGTTGGGATAGCCACGTGCCCCGCGCCCGTCCGAGCCGTGACAGGTGGCGCAATTATTGGCAAACAGACGTCCGGCAGTGGCCATGGCCTCGGCATTTTCTGCCAGCTCCGGAATCGGAGTCTGAGCATAGCTGGCGTACAGCGGTTCAAAGCGCTCGGCCGCCGCGGCCACTTCTTCTTCATACTGTCCGTACTGACTCCAGCCGAGCAGGCCTTTGAAGTTGCCAAGCCCCGGGAACAGGGCCAGATAAATCAGCCCAAAAACGATGGTGATGTAGAAAAGCCATAGCCACCAGCGGGGCATGGGGTTGTTGTACTCGGTCAGATCCCCGTCCCAGACATGACCGGTGGTCTCGTGAGAGGCGACCTCGCCTTTGCGCGGCTTAGCCGTCCAGCGAATGAGCCACCAGCAGGCAAAGATGTTGCCCAGCACCAGGACGATGATAAATACACTCCAGAAGAGACTCATGTCCGTTCTCCCTTGTTCTTATTCGCCGGCGGCAGCGGTTTGTCGTCGTTCTCAAGAGGCAGTCGGGCGGCGGCGTCAAAGGATGCACGGCGCTTGCGGCTATACGCCCAGGCCACGATGCCCAGAAAAATGACCAGTAAAAGTGTGGTGAAGATGCCGCTCCACATCAGTTGGCCGCCTGGGCAATACCAAGGCCCTGTAAGTAGGCGATTAACGCCTCCATTTCGGTGACACCCTCCAGTGCTTCGGCAGCGGCGATATCCTCATCGCTGTAGGGCACGCCCAGGAGGTTGCGCTGCGCGCGCATGCTGCGGGCGGTCTGCTCGGCATTGACCGTACGCTCGGCAAGCCACGGATAACCGGGCATATTTGACTGCGGTACGACATCCCGCGGATTAATCAGGTGCACGGTGTGCCAATCGTCCGTGTAGCGCCCGCCCACGCGTGCCAGATCCGGTCCGGTGCGCTTTGAACCCCATTGGAACGGACGGTCGTAGACGAATTCGCCGGCCTTGGAGTAGTCGCCATAGCGCTCTGTTTCGGCGCGAAATGGCCGAATCTGTTGTGAATGGCAGTTATAGCAGCCTTCACGCACGTAGATATCCCGGCCGGCAAATTGGATGGCCGGGTAAGGCTCCACGCCAGGGGTGGGCTCGGTCGTCTCACGGGCAAACATCAGCGGGACGATTTCCACCAGTCCGCCAATGCTGATGACAATAAAGATCAGGATGGCCATGAGGCCTGCGTTTTTCTCGACAACTTCATGTGACATGTCGATGCTCCTCAGGCGCTGGCAGCAGGGACGGCGGCGGGCTGAGTAGCCTCGGCCGGACGAACCGTGCGCCAGACGTTGTAGGCCATGATCAGCATGCCAGCGAAGAAGAGCACTCCGCCCAGCAGGCGCACCGCGTAGTACGGATAGGTGGCCGCGATAGATTCAATAAAGGTGTAGGTCAGCGTGCCGTCGTTATTAACCGCCCGCCACATTAGCCCTTGCATGACGCCGGAGATCCACATCGAGGCGATGTAGAGCACCACCCCAATGGTGGCTACCCAAAAATGGACGTTAATCAGCGGGACGCTATACATCTGTTCGCGGTTAAACAGCCGCGGTACCAGCATGTACACAGAGCCTATGGTAATGAATGCGACCCAGCCCAGAGCGCCGGAGTGCACATGGCCAATGGTCCAGTCGGTGTAGTGCGACAGTGCATTGACCGTGCGAATGGCCATCATCGGGCCTTCGAACGTGGACATGCCGTAGAACGACAGGCTGACGATTAAAAACCGGATGATGGGATCATCGCGCAGCTTATGCCAGGCACCTGAGAGGGTCATGATGCCGTTAATCATCCCGCCCCAGGACGGCGCCAGCAGGATGAGCGAGAAGACCATCCCGACCGACTGCGTCCACTCTGGCAGCGAGGTCCAGTGCAGATGGTGGGGGCCGGCCCACATATAGGTGGAGATCAGTGCCCAGAAATGCACCACCGAAAGGCGATAGGAGTAGATCGGCCGTCCCGCCTGCTTGGGCACAAAGTAATACATCATCCCCAGGAAGCCGGCGGTCAGGAAAAAGCCCACGGCGTTATGGCCATACCACCACTGCACCATGGCATCGACAGCGCCTGAATACACCGGGTAGGACTGCGTTAATGAGGTGGGAATGGCCAGACTGTTGACGATATGCAGCATCGCCACGGCAAAGATAAAGGCGCCGTAAAACCAGTTGGCGACATAGATATGCTTAACCCGACGCTTGAGGATGGTGCCGAAGAACACTGCGGCGTACACCACCCAGACAATGGCGATTAGGATATCCAGCGGCCAGATCAGCTCAGCGTATTCTTTGCTCTGGGTATAACCAAACGGCAGGGTCACAACGGCCCCTAAGATCACCGCCTGCCAACCCCAAAAGGTAAAGGCGGCAAGCTTGTCGCTGATCAGCCGCACTCCGCAGGTCCGCTGCACCACATAGTAAGAGGTGGCAAACAGCGCAGAGCCGCCAAAGGCAAAAATCACTGCATTGGTGTGCAGTGGCCGCAGACGGCTATAGGTCAGCCACGGGATATCAAAGTTCAGTGCGGGCCAGAGCAGCTGAGCGGCGATGATCACGCCAACGAGCATGCCGACGATGCCCCAAATCACGGTCATGATGGTGAACTGGGCAACGACCCGGTCGTTGTATGCAGTCGATGTTTGCATAGCAGATCCACGGTTGGAGGGAAGATGGGTAGCAAGTCTCGCTCGGCTGGAACCCGCTCGTATTGATCCAGATCAAAAGGGTCTGTGAGTGCCCCGGATGGCGTGTATCATCGGGTAGGTACAAAGTAATTGTCTGCAAGGAGTCTCTTAGCCATGAAGTGGTGCAAACTGATTTCAGCGCTGCCGCTCGCAGCCCTTATTTCGCTGCCGGCGATGGCCGATACGCTGGATATCAACTTAAGTGGTGATGCGGCCAAGATTTCCTACATCCGTCCACTACCCTCTGAGGGGCTGGAGGGTGGTCTGGGGCTGCTGCATCACGATGATGACGGCGACATCCTGGAGGCTGAGCTGCATTTGGTGGATCGTCCGGAGCCGGGTCGGGATGCCCTGGTGCTGGGCATCGGCGGCAAAGTGCCGATTGTCAGTGATGATGCGCGCAACGCAGATGGTGCTGCGCTGGCCATTGGCGGCAAGCTGCGTTGGACGCTGCCTAACTACAATCGGGCCGCCGTCGCCGGCAGCCTTTACTATGCGCCGTCGGCCACCTCGATTAGTGATCTGGATGGCTATGAGGAATACAGCCTGCGTGGTGAGTTCCAGATCCTTGAGGATGCCAATATCTATCTAGGCTACCGGCATATTGAGCTTGGCTATGATGGTGACGGGTTCGGTGCCGACCGCGAGTTTGAAGATGGCATTTATGCAGGCTTTAACCTCGACTTCTAGTCGGCTAAGAGGGCTTGCCCTCCTGGTGCTGGCCGTGCTTTTGGCATGGCCGGCGCTGACTGTGGCTACACCTCAAGGCGTGGTGCTGATGTACCACCGGGTGGGGGACTCTGAGCATCCCAGTACCAATGTGACGGTGGAGCAGTTTCGCGCTCATCTGGATTATTTGGCCGAACAGGATTTCAACATCCTGCCGCTTGAGCGTGTGGTTGACGCACTGCGCACCCGTGAGCCGTTACCGCCACGCAGCATCGCCATCACCTTTGATGATGGTTACAGCAGTGTCGGTGAGATGGCACATCCGCTACTCGCGGAGCGGGGATGGCCTTATACGGTGTTTATTAATACCGGTCCGATTGATTCGGGGTATAGCGGTTATCTTGACTGGGATGCCCTACGCGCGATGGCCACTGAGGGTGCGCGCTTCGGCAACCATTCCGAGTCGCATGCCCCACTATTTGAGCGCCGTGATAACGAGACCCGGCCGCAATGGCGTGATCGGGTGCGCGATGATTTGATGCGCGCTCAGCAGCGCCTGGTTGAAGAGCTGGGTGATGCGGCCCATCAGTCACCGCCGCTGCTTGCCTACCCGTTTGGCGAGTACAACATCGAGCTCATGGACCTGGCCGCTGAGCTGGGCTATGTCGCCTTTGGCCAGCAGTCCGGGGCATTGGGTCCGCATGCCAATACGCTGGCCCTGCCGCGCTATGCGATGAACGAGCGGTTTGCCGAAATGCAGGGGTTTGCCGTGAAGGTGGGATCCCACGCGCTGCCGGTTGTCGCCCAATCACCGCTTGATCCGGTGCGTGAGGATCGACGGGCGCCACGACTGGAATTGACGCTGGCCGATGATGCTGCGGTGACCGCCGCCCAGGTGACTTGTTTCTATGGTGGCGAAGTGCTGACTCCGCAGGCATTGGCATCTGAGCGGCAGTTTGCCGTGCAAGGTGAGGCCGATTTGCCGCGCGGGCGTAGCCGATATAACTGTACTGCCCCCCATCCCGAGGGTGGATTCTTTTGGTTTAGTCAACTGTGGATCTACGGCCCGGGGGGTAGCTAATGGCATCCGCCGAGGCCGGTCTACCGCCGATCCGGCCTGTTGGCCCAGACGCCGTGCGCCTGTTGCAGATCACCGATACCCATCTATTTGCGGATCCGGACGCGATTCACGGCGGGGTCAATGTTGATACCCGATTCCAGACTGTCATCTCAGCCATGCGGCCTTGGGCCGAGGGTGCGAATGCGCTCGTGCATACGGGGGACCTTGTCCATGATGGCAGTCAGCAGGGATATGCCCGGCTGGCCGCTGCGCTGCAATCACTGAATCTCCCTGGTGTGGTGATGCCCGGTAATCATGATGACCGCCGTGTGCTTGAGCGGGTGTTTGCTGCAACACAGCCTCGAGCCGCGCGTCAGGTGACGATCGGGACATGGTCGGTGATTGCATTGGATACCCAGGTGGCAGGAGATGTCGCCGGACATTTGGCTGACTCTGAGATGGCCGCGTTTGAGGCAGCGTTGGCCGACTGCCCGGCCACCCATATTGTCGTTGCCTTGCATCATCCCCCGGTAGCGGTCGGCACGCCCTGGCTGGATGCCATCGGCCTGGATAATGCGGATGCCCTGCATCGTCAGTTTGAGGCCGACCCCCGTATTCGCGGTTGCTTGTTTGGCCATGTGCACATGCCGTGGGATAGCTCGCGGGGTGGTGTGCGAATGCTTGCTACCCCGGCTACGGCCGTGCAATTTGCCGCCGGAGCGGAGACCTTTACGCTGGATGCGGGGCCGCCGGGTTTTCGCTGGATTGATTTGTTGCCGGATGGCGGAATTGAAACCGATGTGGTGCGTGTGCCGGTCGATTGATAGGGTAGCGCCCATCCCAATCTGATAAATGGAGGCTTAGGCCATGGAGTATCGCTCCTGGATGTGTGTGGTGTGTGGCTGGATCTACGAAGAAGAGGACGGATTGCCGGATGACGGCATTGCCCCCGGAACCCGCTGGGAGGACATCCCAGATGATTTTGTCTGCCCGGAGTGCGGTGCCGGCAAAGCAGATTTTGAGATGATCGAGATCTGATTGATGAAGTCACCCGTTGCCGGGCTCTATGTCATTACCGATGCCCGCTGGCCGCGGCCGGTCTCTCTGGAGATTGCCGTTGCCGAGGCCATTGCCGGTGGGGCGCGGGTGGTGCAATACCGCGACAAATCAGACGATCAGGCAACGCGGCGGCTTGAGGCGCTGGCTCTGGCCGCATTGTGTCGGGAACATGGGGTGACCTTTATCGTCAATGATGATGTGGCGCTGGCGGCTGCGGTCCATGCCGACGGCGTGCATATCGGGCGCGATGATGCCGCTATTGTCCAAGCACGTGAGGTGCTGGGAGAGGATGCCCTCATTGGTGTCTCGTGCTACAACGATTTAAATCGTGCGCGGACCGCCGCTGCCGTGGGTGCCGATTATTTGGCCTTTGGTAGTGTCTATCCATCAGCTACCAAGCCCCAAGCGGTCAAGGCGCCGCTGTCATTGTTTGCCGAGGCCCGGGCAATGACCGATTTGCCGCTGGTGGCGATCGGTGGCATCAATGCCGACAATGCCCCGGCAGTGACCGCGGCGGGTGCCGATGCACTGGCCGTCGTCGATGCGGTTTTTGCTGCAGCGGATATTCGCCAGGCTGCAGCGGCCATTGCCGTGCATTGCCCGGAAAACCGACAGACTTAAGCAAAACTCAGGAAGCATTTTTGTCATGAGCCATCGATCCGAGACCCTGTTTGCCGAGGCTCAGCAGCATCTGGTGGGCGGGGTGAATTCCGCCGTGCGTGCCTTTCGCTCTGTGGGGGGTACCCCGGTGTTTATGCGTCGGGGCCAGGGCGCATGGATTGAGGATGTAGATGGCAAGCAATACGTCGACTATGTGCTTTCATTCGGCCCGTTGGCCATCGGTCATGCCCATCCGGCGGTGGTCAAGGCGATTGCTGAGACAGCGGCCAGCGGAACCAGCTTTGGCGCCCCGACTGAGCGGGAAACCGAGCTGGCGGTGTTTGTGAAATCATTGATGCCGGGCATGGAACGTATTCGTATGGTCAACTCGGGGACGGAAGCCTGTATGAGTGCCGTGCGGTTGGCACGCGGTTATACCGGGCGTGATCGGATTCTGAAGTTTCGTGGTAATTACCACGGCCATGTCGATGCCCTGTTGGTGGAGGCAGGCTCGGGTGTGCTGACGCTGGGCATCCCCGGCTCACCGGGCGTGCCGGCATCCGTGACCGAGGCCACGCTGACTGCACCCTATAACGACATCGAGGCGGTGCGCCAAATCTTTGCCGAGTACGGCGATAGCATTGCCGCGGTGCTGGTGGAGCCGGTCTCGGGCAATATGAATTGTGTCCCGGCGCTGCCGGAGTTTCTCACAGGCTTGCGCAGTCTGTGTGATGACAGCGGTGCGCTGCTGGTGTTTGATGAGGTGATGAGTGGTTTTCGGGCGGCACTGGGTGGTGCTCAGGCGCATTATGGTGTGCGCCCGGACCTGACCTGCCTGGGTAAGGTGATCGGCGGCGGGTTACCCGTTGGCGCATTGGGTGGGCGAGCCGATGTCATGGAGCATTTGGCACCCAGTGGGCCGGTGTATCAAGCCGGTACGTTATCCGGTAATCCGCTGGCCATGGCCAGTGGCTTGGCTACATTGCACGAATTGGCCAAGCCGGATGTTCACGCCAACGCCGAGGCTTGGACACGGCGCCTGCTGGATGGCATGGCAACCCTGGCGAAAGAGGCCGGCGTGCCACTGTTGACCCATCAGGTGGGAACCATGTTTGGGGTGTTCTTTACCGAGGCCGATACGGTTGAGCGCTATGAAGACGTGGCGGACTGTGATGCTGAGCGGTTCGTGCGCTTTTTCCACGGCATGCTGGAGGCCGGCGTCTATCTAGCGCCATCGGCATTTGAGGCGGGTTTTGTCTCCACCGCCCATGATGAACAGGCACTCAGTCACACCCTTGAGGCGGCGCGGCGAGTGTTTGCCGATCTGTGACCGAGCTCGAAGTCTCGGTTATTCCTTTTTTTGACTGGCTTGCCGCCAACCCGGCCTGGGCAGGGGCCGCCATTGGGCTGATTGCCTTTCTTGAATCGTTAGCCATTGTCGGGCTGTTGGTACCGGGTGCGGTCATGATGCTGACCGCCGGGGCTATTGTGGGCGCTAGTCACATTCCTATTTGGCCGGTATTGCTTTGGGCAATGGCCGGTGCCATTGCGGGTGATGGCCTGAGCTACTGGCTGGGTCGGCATTTTCGGGACCGTTTGCGCGGCTTCCCAGTGATTCGGCGCTACCCCGGGGCGATCACTCAGGCGGAGCAGCTTTTTCATCGTCATGGGGGCAAGAGTGTGGTGATCGGGCGGTTTGTCGGCCCGGTTCGCCCGGTTATTCCGGCGGTGGTGGGGATGCTCGGCATGCCGCCGGGCCGTTTTCTGCTGGCCAATGTCGGCTCAGCCATTGCCTGGGCGCCCGCCTATTTACTACCCGGAGTCGGGTTTGGGGCCTCGATTATGTTGGCCATGGAAGTCATGGGTCGGCTGATGGCCTGGTTGGTCATGCTTGTTGGGGCGTTTCTGTTGCTGCGCTGGCTGTTGCCGCGATTGGATCGACCCTTAAGGCTAGCGGGTAATCGGTTGGCGCGCGCGGTGGGCCGGCAGCCCCCGCAGGGGGTGCGATGGGCTTGGCTTCGCCCCATTCATGCCGCGCTGCGATCACTGCGCCATCGCGAGGGCTGGCTTTGGTGGCTGGCGCTGTTATTACTGCCCGTCACGTTGCTCGAGGCTGTTGTACAGCCGGGGCCCCAAGATTGGGAGCGCGGGTTGATGGCTTTGGCTCATGCCCAGCGCAGCCCATTGGTGCAGGAGATGGCCTGGCGCGTGACCCAGCTGGGCGGCGTGTTGCCGATTACGCTGGCCACCCTGGCGCTTGCCGGGGCGCTTTTTTGGCGCCAGCAGCGACAGCGCGCTTCTCTGGTGGTGCTGGCTATGGGGCTGACCGTGGCGTTAGCGCATGCACTCAAAGCCGTGCTGGCAACACCCAGGCCATTAGATTTAAGTGCGACGGCGGATTTTGCCGGTGCTTTTCCCAGCGCTCATGCCGCCGGTATTGCCGCGCTGGTGACGGTCTGGGTGGCTGTGCTGCCTATGCGCACGCGTTTTCTGCGTTATGGGGTGATGCTACTGGGTGCTGGGCTGGTGCTGACGGTGGCGCTTAGCCGACTGGTGCTGGGGGTGCACTGGCCGCTGGATATCATCGGCGGTCTGGCCTTGGGCCTGACCCTAGGGGCCCTGCCCGGT
>CBFIIM010000060.1:0-9018 GCA_965662395.1 Spiribacter sp.
GATGCGCCAGGCATCGGTTTTGAGGACAAATCCGCCCTGATGGATACGCTACTGGCACATTTGAGCTAGGCCCTGAGCAACCGGAGGTTGACCGTCATGAATCGATACGTCGCTTTATTGATTACTTTGCTGCTGCCATTAACGGTGCAAGCAGAAATTATCGGGCAATCGGTTCGTTACACGCACGAGGGCGAGGCCTTCGAGGGCTATCTGGCCTTTAACGAAGCCCTAGGCGCCGATCAGCCTGCGGTGATCATCATCCATGACTGGGATGGCCTTGGAGAGTATGAAAAAACGCGGGCACGGATGCTCGCACGCCAAGGCTATGCCGCTTTTGCCGTCGACCTTTTTGGCGAAGGCATCCGCCCTGAGTCAATCGATCAGCGCCGTGCACTCACCGGTGCGCTGTATGCCGACCGCACCCGCATGCGGGCACTGCTCGAGGCGGGGCTAGATGCGGCGGGATCACACGATGCCGTGGATCCGGCCAATGCGGTCACGATTGGCTACTGCTTTGGCGGTGCAGCCGCACTGGAATGGGCACGAGCTGGCGGTGACCTGGCCGGCTTTGTCAGCTTCCACGGTGGGTTGGGTACGCCGGATGGCCAAGACTACCGACAAACATCGGCACCTGTGCTCATCCTGCATGGCAGCAACGACAGCGTCGCCCCAATGAGCGATGTCGCGGCACTGGCCACCCAGCTGGATGCCGATGCCGTTGACTACCGCATGGAGATCTATGGCGGAGCCCGCCATGCCTTTACCGACTGGGACAATGCCGAGCGCTATGATCCTGCTGCCGACCTTCAGTCCTGGCAGACCTTAGGCGATTTCCTGGGACAGACATTAGGGCGCTAGATCGCCATTAGACTCTGGGGCCGCCCCGGCGATGCTTGATGCGTCGCAAGAGCTGCTTGCAATCGATGCTAATGACCCCGTCGCGATTAAAGAAATTCTGGGTGACAAAGGCATCCAAATCGGCCTCGGAGTCGGTCAGTGTGTGGATATGCAGGCTCTGCATATCGCTCATTAAATACAAGCTCACCACCTCTGGAGCGGCTCCCAGGCGCTTAGCAAATTCTTCGATCGCCGAAGGCTGAATTCGCGCGTCAATAAATGCAGAGACCGCTCGCCCCATTTTGACGGGGTTGACCACCGCGGTGAACTTCTCAATCACGCCCTCATCGACCAAATGTTGGATCCGATCTCGCGTGTAGGCGCGTGACAAACCCAGTTTTCGGCCTAACTCGGCAAAGCTCACGCGACTGTCCTCAATCAACAGATCAAGAATTGCCCGATCGGTAGTATCCATTTTGACCTCCCAATCCATGCGCCGAATCAGCGCAGAAGCGCCGAAGCGGTGCCAAACTGACGGATGACGCCATTTACAAGATATTTCATGCAAGAAGTACTCCAAGCAGGAGGCGATGACCAACAATTGGTAGTCATCCGTCGTCTATCCGGTCATTTGTTCTACCCGCTAGCAAGACAACAGCACCACGCTGGTGCGTCCGCACCAAAACCATACCCACCCGCTGAATCCGCATGAGCAGCCCGCAGAGCTCGGAATGGCGCGGATTTCCTGCCGAATAAACAACATTGGCACGACTATTGCGCTGCAATAAACGCCAACAAAGCAAACGGCGCTTTAAAACGTTTCAGTGAGGTAGACGACATGAGTATGAAAAGACGTGATTTTCTAAAAGCCGGCGCGGGCGTTGCCGCAGGCGCAGGTGTTCTTGGTGCCCCAATGATTGCCAAGGCGCAATCGTCGCAATCTTTTTCTTGGAATATGACCAATGCCTATCCACCCGAGGCTCCTTTCTATGTGGCAGGCCCCGGCAGCCCCGAGGATTTCTGCCGCAAAGTCGAAGCCATGTCAGGTGGACGGCTGTCCATCCAGCATTTCGCTGCCGGCGAGCTAATCCCTGCGCTGGAAGGTTTTGAGGCCGTCTCAGCAGGCACTGTGCAGGCCAACGCGGCCAACGCCTATTTCTGGGCCGGGCAAATACCGGCGGCACAGTATTTTACGACCGTGCCATTTGGGATGAATTTTCAGGGAATGAACGCATGGCTCTACCACGGCGGCGGTCTTGAGCTGTGGCATGAGCTTTACGCATCACGCGGCCTGGTGGCCTTCCCCATGGGCAACACGGGTGTGCAGATGACTGGCTGGTTCCGTGAGCCGATTACATCGGTTGAGGATTTCAATGGCCTGAACATGCGCATCCCAGGTCTTGCCGGCAAGGTCTATGCCGAGCTGGGCGTCAATGTCCGGCTGCTGCCTGGCGGGGAAATATTCCCGGCCCTTGAGCGGGGTGTGCTCGACGCCGCTGAGTTTGTCGGCCCCTATCAGGATCGCCGCCTGGGGCTGCATCAGGCTGCGAAGTATTACTACACCACCGGCTGGCATGAGCCGAGCAATGCCACAGAGTTATTGATCAACGCGGATGCCTGGGCAGAGTTGCCTGATGACCTGAAAGCCATCGTGCAAACCGCTGCCATGGCCTGCAATCTTGAGAGTCATACCTGGTCGGAGGCCAATAACTCTGACGCTCTCACGGATCTGGTTGAAAACGAGGGAGTCATTGCGGGCACGCTACCCGAGTCAGTGGTCTCGCGCCTGCGCGAAGTCACCATGGATGTCCTTGAGCAGGGCGCCAACGCGGACCCAGAGACTCGTAAGGTGCATGACGCCTACTTCGCCTTCCTCAGCAAACATGCCTCTTGGGCAGCACTGAGTGAGGGTCCCGTGCAACAGTTCCTGAGCATGGGTTAAGTCAGACCCGCAAGCGGGCATTCGGCGTTGAGACTGAATGCCCGCTTGCCGTTACCGCAATGGTTACCACTGATGACTACATCAACACAGCTGATTGGATCCATTCTTGAGGCCAGCGGTGCGCTTGCCAAGGCGTGTGCTTTTATCCTAGTCGCGCTTGTCACCGCTAATGTGTTTGCCCGCTATTTCTTTAGTGCCGGCAACGTTGGCCTGCAGGAACTGGAATGGCATTTGATCTCACCGATTGCATTATTGGGCATGTCCTACGCCCTCCATCATGGCGAGCATGTGCGTGTGGATGTGTTCTACGAGCGCATGAGCGAACGGGCCAGGGTATTAGTGGATATCGCAACCGCACTGCTAACTATGGTTGTGGGTCTTTACCTAGCGTGGCTTGCTATTCCTTATGTTGAGGCCTCTTTTTCGATGGGACAGGGATCACCCGATCCGGGTGGATTGCCGCATCGATTCTTACTAAAAGCTTTTATCCCGATCGGCTTTGGCCTGCTTGCACTCCAGGCAATGGGCGCGCTCGGCAAAAGCCTCCAACAGCTTAAGTGCAAGGGAGCTAGCCTGTGAGCCCGCAAGAAATCCTTGCCCTGCTGATGCTCGCCGGTTTTATGGGGATGATCTTCGTTGGCATTCCAGTGGGGATTTCGCTTGCCGTCTCGGGCTTGGTGTTTGGCTATCTTGGGTTTGGAGACACCCTCTTCGGCCTGCTGCCCTCACGCATTTACGGGGTAGTGACCAATTACACGTTGTTGGCCATTCCCTTGTTCGTATTCATGGGGGTGATGCTTGAGAAGTCGAGAATTGCCGACACGCTGCTAGAGACCATGGGACATGCCATGGGAGGGCTGCGCGGCGGCATGGGTATTGCAATAGTCCTGGTCGGCGTGTTGATGGGCGCGGCCACGGGGATTGTCGGTGCCACCGTCGTCACCGTTGGACTGCTGACGCTGCCTGTATTGATGCGGCGTGGCTATGACAAGGGGCTTGCCTGCGGCACGATCTGCGCTTCGGGCACACTCGGGCAGATTCTCCCACCGAGTCTGGTGCTAATTTTGCTTTCCGATATTTTGGGTGAGTCCGTCGGTAGTCTTTTTGCCGCTGCGTTGATACCCGGGCTGATGCTGGCTGGGGTCTATGTGATCTATCTGATTCTGCTCGGCTGGTGGCGACCGGCCATGGCTCCGGCCATTCCAGCCACCGAGCGTGCACAAATCAATGCCACCCAACTGATGGTGGCCATTGCCAAATCCGTGGCACCGACACTGCTGCTTGTCTTTGCCGTCCTTGGCTCCATTATTGGTGGGGTCGCTGCACCCACAGAAGCCGCCTCGATGGGAGCGGCCGGCAGTCTGCTGATCGCACTGATCGGGCGGCGCCTGAGTTGGCAGGTGCTATCGGAGACACTCAAAGGCACCGTCAGCATCTCTGCAATGGTGTTTTTTATCCTGATGTGTGCACAGCCCTTCGCACTAGCCTTCCGCGGCCTGGGTGGTGAGCATTTGGTTGAAGCACTTTTTGCGATGATCCCAGGGGGTCTCACCGCCGAGATCCTATTTATGATGCTGCTGCTATTCATTCTGGGATTTTTCCTTGAGTGGATTGAGATTTCCTACATTGCGCTGCCGATGTTCTTGCCGTTATTTGTCAATGCCGGTGTGGATATGGTCTGGCTCGGTATTCTGGTAGCCATGAATCTGCAGGCTTCATTCCTCACACCGCCATTTGGCTGGGCGTTATTTTTTCTCAAAGGTGTCGCGCCCGAGGGGATTAGCACCCGGGATATCTACATCGGTGTGTTGCCGTTCATTGGCTTGCAGATCATTGCATTAGGTCTGCTGTTCATCTTCCCTGAAATGGCAACTTGGCTGCCTGAAGCAATAGGCTGGTAACCCATGGAATGGCTAACGCAATATGATCCCTTGTGGCTGGCAGGACTGGCCCTGGCATTGGTGATCACCGGCATTGTCGCGGGGTTGATGGCAGGGCTTTTAGGCGTTGGCGGTGGCATTGTCATCGTGCCGGTGCTTTATCACCTGTTCTCTGTGCTTGAGCTGGATCCAGCCGTGCGAATGCATCTTGCCGTTGGCACTTCACTAGCGACCATCATCCCGACATCAATCGTCTCGGCCCGGTCGCATTACGCAAAACACAGCATGGATCTTGATCTACTGCGCGTGCTCGGGCCGTTTGTCCTAATCGGTGCCGTTATGGGTGGATTTGCCGGCAGCCTGTTTGAGGGGGCCGTGCTCAGTGCTGTTTTTGCAACCATCGCCCTTGCAGTATCTGCCAATATGGCATTTCGCCCCGAAGGCAGTACGCTGCGTGAAGCACTCCCCGGGGGAGTGGGGCGCGGATTGATGGGGGTGTCGATCGGCAGCTTATCGGCGGTGATGGGCAGTGGGGGCGGCACCCTGGGCGTACCGATCCTCTCAGCATTTAACTTTCCCATCCGCCGGGCGGTTGGCACCGCCTCAGCGCTGGGAGTGATTATTGGTATCCCCGGAGCCATCGGCTTCATGCTGGCAGGCCTCGATGTGCCGGGGCGGCCGCCCGGGAGCATTGGTTATATCAACGTCATTGGATTTGCCTTGATCGTGCCATTGACCATGCGTATGGCGCCGGTAGGGGCCAATATTGCTCACCGGATCAATCCGGCACGCCTAAGACTGGCCTTTGCCATATTCCTGGCCTTAACGGCTGCAAGAATGTTCTTCGATCTACTGGGTTAACAACATGATCAACAACACATTAGGCCATCGCGGCATGGTGACCGCGCCCCATCATTTGGCAGCCGATGCCGGGCGCGATGTCCTACGTGAAGGTGGCACGGCCGTAGAGGCGATGGTAACCGCCGCTGCGGTTATCGCCGTGGTCTACCCGCATATGAATGCCATTGGGGGTGATGGGTTCTGGCTGATCGCTCAGCCCGGTGAGGCGCCCGTGGGCATTGATGCCTGCGGCCCAGCGGCTGCGGCGGCCGATCGTCGGTGGTATCAAGAACAAGGCTTGGGTGAAATCCCCGCAAGGGGTGCGGCCGCGGCATTAACCGTGCCCGGCACGATTCATGGCTGGGCCAACGCACTCAATCATCCCGCGAACAGCGCTGGCCGCATGCCGCTCTCGCGCTTGCTGGCGCCCGCGATCGATCTGGCCCGCACGGGTGTTGCCGTTACCGAAGGTCAAGCCCAACTCACAGCCGCCAAATTGGATGGACTAAAGGATATCCCCGGCTTTTCCGAAACCTACCTCACTCTACAAGGCTCGGCGCTCGATACCGGCGCACGCCTGGTCCAGAAGCGCTTAGGCGATACATTAGAGCGGCTAGGTAAAGCCGGCCTTGATGATTTCTACCGCGGAGATCTTGCCCGCAGCATGGCCAGCGACTTAGCCGCAGCCGGCAGCCCTTTGGCTTTGACCGATTTTGAGAATTTCAAGGCGTTACTGGTTAACCCACTGACCACTCGGGTGGCCGGGGCAAATCTCTTTAATATGCCGCCGCCCACGCAAGGCCTTGCCTCGTTATTCATCCTGGGGGTGTTTGCGCGCCTTGGCATTAACGAGGCGGAGGGTTTTGCGCACTTACATGGTCTTGTGGAGTCCACCAAACAGGCATTCAGAGTGCGTGATGCCGAGGTGACTGATCCGCGCTGGATGAAAACCTCACCCACAGAATTGTTGAGCAGCGCGCGACTGGATGCAGCCGCTCAAGCGATCGACCCTGCCATAGCGGCACCTTGGCCGCATCCCTCCAAACCCGGCGATACGGTGTGGATGGGGGCGATGGATGCCGAAGGCCGCATGGTCAGTTTTATCCAATCCATTTATTGGGAATACGGCAGCGGCTTGGTTCTGCCGGAATCTGGCGTTCTGATGCAAAATCGCGGCATGAGCTTTGGCCTGTCACCGGATCACCCTCAGGCTCTTGAACCAGGACGCCGGCCCTTTCACACGCTCAACCCAGCCATGGCCCGTTTTGATGATGGGCGGCAAATGGTCTACGGGACGATGGGGGGCGAGGGCCAGCCGCAGACACAAGCCGCAGTGTTCAGCCGCTATGCCCTGTTTGATACACCGATCCAGCAGGCGATCACCGCTCCGCGCTGGCTGCTGGGGCGGACCTGGGGGGAGTCATCGACGACGCTTAAGCTAGAGTCACGCATTCCCGAGACCGTGCGCCAACAACTGGCCGATGCCGGGCATGACATTGAGGTACTCGGGGATTTTGACAGCACCATGGGGCATGCCGGTGCCATCGTTGGGCATCCTAATGGATTACAGGAAGGGGCAGCCGACCCGCGCAGCGACGGTCACGTCAGCGCAGTCTAATGCCGGTGCGGCGCGACGCTGATCAACGCTGGCAGTCTGGGCAATAAACCGTTGCCCGCTGCCCTAGTCTGACTGATCGGAGGCTGCGACCACAGGCTTTGCAGGGCAGTCCACCGCGGCCGTAGACATTCAGCGTCTGTTGGAAATAGCCCGGCTCGCCCTGGCTGTTGGTGAAATCACGAAGCGTTGTGCCGCCAATTTCAATGGCCTCAGACAGCACTGCCTTGATATGGCCTGCCAGCACTTGATACCGAGTCTTTGAGACCCGTCCGGCCGCACGAGCCGGATGGATGCCTGCGCGATACAGGGACTCAGCGGCATAGATATTGCCCACCCCCACCACCACATGGGCATCCATCACAAAAGGTTTCACCGCCGAGCGGCGACCGCGACTGAGCGCATACAGGTAGTCACCGGTGAATGCCTCAGATAACGGCTCTGGGCCTAGGTCGCAAAGCAGGGGATGAGCGTGCGGGTCCTGCGCTCTAAAATGCAGGCTACCGAAACGCCTTGGGTCATGAAAACGCAGGATCTTGCCGGTATCTAACACGAAATCAACATGATCATGCCGCAAAGGCGGTTTATCACTAGGCACTACCCGGACACTGCCCGACATACCCAAATGCAGCATCATGCCGCCGCCACCACTTAAGCGAAAAAGCAGGTATTTTCCTCGACGCTCCAGGCAATCAATCACCTGCCCGGCGACTTGTTGGGGCATTTGAGGATCCACCGGCCACCGTAGCCTGGGGTCTCTAACTTTTAGCGCAATGATTCGGGTGCCCACACAATGCGGCGCTAAACCTCTGCGCGTTGTCTCTACCTCGGGTAATTCTGGCATGGCATAAAAAAGCCCGCTCGCCGGCGGGCTTTCTAAGCTTAGACGCCAACAGCGCCGTTACTTAATCTTGGCTTCTTTGTAGATCACGTGCTTGCGCACCACCGGATCATACTTGCGAAACTCAAGCTTGTGCGGCGTATTTTTGCGGTTTTTATCGGTCGTGTAGTAATGACCGGTACCGGCTGAGGAGACGAGTTTAATCTTGTCACGCATGATTCACCTCAAACCTTCTCGCCGCGGCCGCGCAGATCGGTGACGATCTTTTCGATGCCGAGCTTGTCAATAATACGCATGCCTTTTGACGACACCCGCAGACGCACCCAACGACTCTCGCTATCAAGCCAGAAGCGATGATAGCGCAGGTTGGGCAGAAAACGCCGCCGGGTTTTGTTGTTGGCGTGCGAAACGTTGTTACCCGTCATCGGCCGTTTGCCGGTGACCTGACAGACCTTGGCCATTGGGGCCTCCAAAATGCTGTGTCCGAATATACGATTAGGAACGTATTCGAGGAACCGAGCTTTATACCAGCGTAGCCGGCGGCCTGCAACCAGGAGAATGAGTTGGCCGGCCGCCAGCCAGAAGAATCTTCAGCGTCCCTGCTGCCATCTTCACCGGACCGACGACCGGCCGAATTTGAGTATTGCCGACAACTTACCGAGAGACCATCCCCCATATGCGGGGTGTGCCGCGAAAATCTTGTCGCTGAACAGCAAAGCCCGTAACCTTTAGGGTATTAATGATGACGGCACTTAGTGCCGCTTTTTGACCCCTCCCCAAGGCATTGATTCATGACCAACGTCGACCTGGCAAATGCACGCGAGAACATGGTGGGACAGCAGCTGCGCACCTGGGAGGTGCTCAACGAGCGCGTCTTAGATACGCTCGATCGTCTGGCCCGCGAAGACTTCACCCCTAAGGCCTTTCACAACATGGCCTACGCTGATATGCAGGTGCCGATCGGCCATAATCAGGTCATGCTGGAGCCCAAGGTGGAAGGCCGGCTACTACAGGCACTCGATCCCCAACCCAGCGATCATGCTCTGGAGATCGGGACCGGCAC
>CBFIIM010000061.1:0-8957 GCA_965662395.1 Spiribacter sp.
CACCGGTGTTCGGGCCCTGGTCGCCTGCATCGCGAGCCTTATGATCCTGCGAGGTCGCCAACGGCACGACCGTCTCGCCGTCCACCAGCGCGATAAAGCTTGCCTCTTCGCCCTCTAGGAAATCCTCAACCACAATCCGGCGGCTTGCCTCACCAAAGGCCCCGCCCAGCATCTCTTCGGCCGCCAACAGTGCCTCATCCAGCGTATGGGCAACCGTCACCCCTTTGCCGGCAGCTAGCCCATCAGCCTTGATTACCAACGGCGCGCCACGCTCACGGATGTAGTCCGAAGCGGCAGCCAGATCATCAAACGTTTGGTAATCCGCACTGGGGATCTGGTGGCGGGCAAAGAAATCTTTAGCAAATGCCTTGGAGGCCTCCAGCTCTGCGGCAGCACGACCCGGGCCCAGACAAGGCAGCCCAGCCGCTTCAAAGGTGTCCACAATACCGGCAGCCAGCGGTGCCTCAGGCCCGACGATCGTCATATCAACACCCAGTTGACGTGCGACATCGCAAAGCCCAGCGATATCCTCAGCGCCCACGTTGACGTTGCTGACCCCAGGCTCTAGTGCGGTCCCGGCATTGCCTGGCGCTACATAAACATGCTCAGCCTGCGGCGATTGCGCCAGGCGCCAAGCCAGCGCATGTTCACGCCCGCCATTACCCACCACTAGGATTTTCATCGCGCCACCTTTCATTGTCTTAGTGCCGAAAATGCCGCATACCGGTGAAGACCATCGCAATACCGTGTTCATCGGCAGCGGCGATCACTTCGTCATCCCGCATCGACCCGCCGGGCTGAATAATGGCTTGCACACCGGCCTCTGCGGCCTGATCGATCCCGTCGCGAAAAGGGAAAAACGCATCCGAGGCCAGCACAGAGCCTTTAAGCGACAAGCCAGCGTCCTCGGCTTTACGCACGCCGATGCGCGCGCTGTCCACCCGACTCATCTGACCCGCTCCAATCCCCAGCGTTCGGCCATGACGGCCGTAGACGATGGCGTTGGATTTCACAAACTTGGCCACGCGCCAGACAAAATCTAAATCCGCCTCAAGCTCGGCATTGACCGATGCCTGAGTAACACACCGCAGCCCGGTTTCAGACATCAGCGCAGCATCCTGATCCTGGACCAACAGCCCCCCACCAATCGGCTGCAACCGCCAGCCCTCTGGGGCCACCGGCCCGCCGGCAATCTCAAGCACGCGCACATTGGCTTTAGCCGCAGTCACGGCCAGGGCGGCATCAGAAACTTCGGGGGCCAGAATGACCTCGACAAACTGCCGCTCGATGATCGCCTTGGCAGTAGCCTCATCCAGCGGGCGGTTAAAGGCAATAATGCCGCCAAAGGCCGAGGTGGAATCCGTGGCAAAGGCCGCCTCATACGCGGCAGTAATATCCTCACCGACGGCCACGCCACACGGGTTGGCATGTTTGACGATCACACAGGCGGGGGCGTCAAAGGCCCCCACGCAGGCCCAGGCTGCATCGGCATCAGCCAGATTGTTATAGGACAGGGCCTTACCCTGGCGTTGCGTATAGGTGGCGAAGCTACCGGGCGCGGCCTTTAGATCGCGATAAAAGGCGGCGCTCTGGTGCGGGTTTTCGCCATAGCGCAAATCCGCCTGTTTAATCCAGGCGCCGTTTAGCTGCCCGGGGTATCCGCTATCTAGGGCGTTGCCATCTGGGCCGCGGGCTGAAAGGTAGTTGCTAATCGCTGCATCATAGCGGGCCACATGATCAAAAGCGGCCACAGCCAGTTCAAAACGCAGAGCATCATCCAAGCCGCCGCTGGCCGCTAACGCATCAATCACCCGCGGGTACTGCAGCGGATCGGTAACCACTCCGACACCGGCGTAATTTTTTGCCGCTGCCCGCAACATGGCGGGGCCACCGATATCGATGTTCTCAATGGCATCGGCCAGCGTGCAGTCCGCTTGGGCCACGGTCTTCTCGAATGGATAAAGGTTCACGACCAGCAGATCGATCGGCGGGATATCGTGCTCGGCCATCACCGCCTCATCCGTGCCGCGCCGACCCAGCAGGCCACCATGAATACGCGGATGCAGGGTTTTGACCCGGCCTGCCATAATTTCAGGAAAGCCGGTGTGCTCACCCACCTCGGTCACGGTAATACCGGCATCAGTCAGTAACTTTGCCGTCCCGCCCGTTGAAAGGATTTCGATACCGTGTTCTGCCAAAGCATGGGCCAGGGCCTCAATACCGGTCTTGTCAGAAACACTGATCAATGCCCGGCGCACCGGCATTGCAAGGGCCGCAGCCGTCATGGAGAACTCCGTCAATGTTGATCAGTTATCAAGGCCGTACTGACGCAGTTTTTTGCGCAGCGTGCCTCGATTGATACCGAGCGCCTCAGCGGCTCGGGTCTGGTTGCCACCGCACTCGCGCATCACCACCTCAAATAGGGGTGCCTCGGCCTGTTCGATGACCATACGATAGAGGTCATTACAGCCATGCCCGTCGAGCTGTTCGAAATACTCGTTGACTGTCTCCTGAACACAGGCGCCGATCGGGCCAACGCTGGGACAGTCTTGGACGGGATTGTCTGCCATGCCATCCATCCTTCGGGGGAAAGCCAGTGATAATAACTGCAACCCCGCAGGGGTTAAAGGTGCCGAGCGACCCCATCGAGCCGAACCCATCCTTCCCGCGGCACTTCAGGGCCGAAATCACAGACCCTGTCATAGGCGCGACGCACGGATACCGACTGCTCAGCCAGCAATCCGGCCAGCGTCAAACGCCCACCCGGGCGTAGTGCCGCCGTCAATGTGGGCGCCAAGGCCTCAAGCACACCGGCCAGGATATTAGCCAGCACCCGATCGGCCACGGGCAATGACAAGCTAGGGTCACCGACTACCAAGCGCGCGGATACCCCGTTGCGCTCGGCATTCTCTTGGGTCGCAATCAGGGCCTGGGGATCATTATCGATGGCCACCACCTGCCGCGCACCCAGCTTAAGCGCGGCAATCGCCAGCAACCCAGAACCACAACCATAATCAATGACGCATTCATCCACCGGTGGGTGGGCAGCCAATGCTTCCAGGCAAAGTGCAGTCGTGGGATGAGTGCCGGTGCCAAAGGCAAGCCCCGGATCCAGCCGAATATTAACCGCCGTTGGATCAGGGGGGTCATAGTCAAATGGCACTACCCACAGATTGCCGCCGCAGTGCAGGGGCTTGAAATGCTCAAGCCAGGCCCGCTCCCAGGCCTGATCGGCCAAATGAGTCTCAGACCAGTCCGATGGTAGCGCGCCCAAGGCATCGGTCAGTGTCTGACGAATCACAGCCGGGTCAGCATCGGCGTCGAATAATGCGACCATCCGCACCCGGTCCCACAATCGCGTTTGACCGGGGGCGGGCTCAAGCACCGCCGGCGTGTCGGCCGCTTCACCCCAAGTCACCGAGACCGCGCCGCAGGCTTCAAACGCCGCCTCGGCCAAACCAGCCCGCGGCGCCTGAATCTCAAAGGAGACCTGGCGCCAGGCCGTCATCAGCGGTTTTCGCCGGGCTGCCAGAGCACATCACCGCCGGCTTCACGATTGGCATCACGGGCCAGCACAAACAGATAGTCTGACAGTCGGTTGAGGTAGCGCAGCACCTCTTCGTTAATCGGGGTGTGCGCCGCCAACTCGGCGGTTTCTCGCTCGGCCCGTCGCGCCACCGTGCGGGCATGATGCAAATGCGCCGCCGCCGGACTGCCGGCGGGCAGAACAAACGAGCGCAGCATCTCCAGATTGGCATTCACCCGATCAATTTCAGCCTCAATCCATTCAACCTGAGAGGCCACCACCCGCAGGGGCTCATACGGTGGATCCTCTTGCTCGGGCGTACACAAATCCGCCCCCACATCGAATAAATCATTTTGGATGCGGGCAAGCGCCTGATCCAGCTCACCACCGGCATGCAGCCGACAAATGCCCAGCAGGGCGTTGAGTTCATCCACCGTGCCAAAGGCGGTGACACGCGCATCGGTCTTGGCAACACGCGTGCCATCACCCAGCGCGGTCTGCCCCGTGTCACCCGTTCGGGTGTAGATGCGGGTTAGTTTGACCACGCCCTTAACCGCCGAAGCGCTTTACAGAGTCATTGATCTCGGCAACAGCGGCGTCATAACCCTTCCAACCATTGGTTTTCACCCACTTGCCGGGTTCCAGATCTTTGTAACGCTCAAAGAAATGCGTGATCTGATCAAGCAGTAGTGGCGGCAGGTCCTCAGGGGCTTTGACGTTGTCATACAGCGGGGTCAGCTTGCTGATTGGCACACACAGCAGCTTGGCATCCTCACCACCTTCGTCGCTCATCTCGAGCATACCGATGGGGCGACAACGGATGACCGACCCCACCGCCAGCGGGAAAGGCGTAACGACCAGGGCATCAAGCGGGTCGCCATCGCCGCACAGGGTGTCGGGAATAAAGCCATAGTTGGCCGGATAATGCATGGCCGTACCCATGAAGCGATCCACCACGATCGCGCCCGAATCCTTGTCGACTTCATATTTGATCGGGTCGGCGTTGGCCGGAATTTCAATGATCACATTAATGTCATCCGGCAGACTCTTCCCCGCGGTAATGCCCTCGTAGGCCATGCTGTTCTCCTGATCAGAAAGGTTTGATTTTGCTCGATTATACGCAGGCTCAACCGCCTGGGTCATGCCCCGAATGGCGGCAAACGCTTGGCCACCCGCTCACAGCGAAGACGCGGATAATCCGGCAGTCCATTGCGATAGGGGGGATAGTCCTCACCACAGATCAACGGGCGCAGATAACGCAAGCACGCCTCGGTGACAAAGAAGCCAGTCTCATCGATAAACTCAGGTGGCAGCTTGGCCTCCACATTGGCCACATCAGCCAACGGCGCCTCGCCGATATGCCAGCGGTAGGGTTCATCGGAATCCCGCACAATGACGGGGATGACAGCATTGCGGCCTTCTAGGGCAAAATCCACCGCCGCCCGTCCCAGCGCGTAGGCCTGCTCAACATCGGTGGCTGAGGCGATATGCCGGGCCGCCCGCTGCAGGTAGTCGGCGATGGCATAGTGATACTTGTAGCCCAGGGCGTTTTTAATCATCTCCGCGACCGTTGGCGCCACACCACCCAACTGCACATGACCAAACGCATCGCGTGTACCCTGATCGGACAGAAACCGGCCATCGGCGGTTTTCACGCCTTCAGAGACCACGACCACGCAATAACCAAACTGCTCCACACTGTGCTGAACGCGGGCCAGAAAACGCTGCTCATCCAACGGCACCTCGGGCAGCAGAATGACATGCGGCGGGTCACCGTCAATCTCACGCGCCAGTGCCGAGGCCGCGGCAATCCATCCCGCGTGTCGCCCCATCGTCTCCAAGATGAAAATTTTGGTGGAGGTAGCCGCCATCGACGCCACATCCAACCCGGCCTCCCGTGTCGCGACCGCCACATATTTGGCCACCGAGCCAAACCCCGGGCAGGTATCAGTCCGCGGTAGATCGTTATCCACCGTTTTCGGCACACCAATACAGGTGACCGGATAACCAAGTGACTCTCCCAACTGCGAGACTTTATGCGCGGTATCCTGCGAATCCCCCCCGCCGTTGTAGAAAAAATACCCGATGTCATGAGCGCGAAAGACCTCAATCAACCGCTCATACTCTGCGCGGTTTTCTTCCAGCCCCTTTAGCTTGTAGCGGGCCGAGCCAAAAGCCCCGGCCGGCGTATAGCGCAAAGCGGCAATGGTCTCTGCGGACTCTAATGATGTGTCGATCAATTCCTCGTGAAGGGCACCGAGGATTCCGTTGGCACCGGCATAGACCGTACCAATTCGATCGGGATGCTCGCGCGCGGCTTCGATGACGCCGCAGGCGCTAGCATTAATAACGGCGGTGACACCGCCGGATTGTGCATAAAAGGCATTTCTGGCCGGCATGATGGCTCCCTTCCCCTTGACCGGGAGGGATTCTAGCAGGCGACGCCGGGCGCCTGAATCGTTACCATTCAATTAACCACCCAAATCCCAAAGAATGGAGTCATACAATGGCGGGAAACGGGCCGATACAGACCCTGATCAATATCGCGCTTTTGCGCGCCGGCCCTCAGGATCTGCCTTTCTCGACCCGGCTAATGGGCGGGGCGCTGGTGCTAACCGCCGCTATCAACTATCCGGTGGTGGCCCGCTACACCCCACAGGCCGAGCCACTGGTCCAAATCCTGTTGTTGATCGGCTATAACTTGGTGTTTGTGACAGCAGCACTGCGGCTGCGCGACCGCAGCCAGCGCTTTGTGCAAACGGCCACGGCACTCTTTGGCACCGATGTGATCATTTCACTGGCCGCTTTGCCGGTGCTGTTCACCATCGGTAGCCCGACCGAGGCTAATGCGCTGGCTGCACTCAGCTTTCTAGTGTTGATCGGGTGGAATATCGCTGTGGTCAATCACATCCTGCGCGCAGCCCTTGACCTGCGCACCGGGCTAACCCTTGGCATTACGCTGGTCTATATCTTTGGGGCGAGCATGTTTGTCCGGGCAGTCAGCGGCGTATGAAAAGCGTTCACATCCTTGGCATTGGCGGCACCTTTATGGCCGGGCTTGCCAGCATTGCCCGCGAGGCTGGTTATCACGTCACCGGCCAGGATGGTCCACTGTACCCGCCGATGAGCACGGTACTGGCGGATGCCGGCATCCCTGTCACCCCCGGTTACGCGCCAACCGCTGAGGCACAGGCGGCCGATGCGGTCATCATTGGCAATGCACTCAGCCGGGGCAATCCAGCTGTCGAGGCTGTGCTTAATCAGGGCCTGCCCTACACCTCGGGGCCGCAGTGGTTGGCCGAGCATATTCTCAAAGACCGCTGGGTTATTGCGGTGGCTGGCACTCACGGCAAAACCACCACCGCCAGTCTAATCGCCTGGATACTGGAGTCAGCGGGTCTGGCTCCGGGCTTTTTAATCGGCGGACTGCCCGGCAACTTCACCTGCTCGGCACGGCTTGGGGACTCACCCTTTTTTGTCATTGAAGCCGATGAATACGACACCGCTTTTTTTGACAAACGCTCAAAGTTTATTCATTTCCACCCGCGGACACTGGTGCTGAACAACCTGGAGTTTGATCACGCCGACATCTTTGATGATCTCACGGCCATCGAGCGGCAGTTTCATCATCTGCTACGCACCGTACCCGGTCATGGCGGCATCATCGTGAATGGTGATGATGCTGCCCTGACCCGGGTGCTCGAGGCCGGCTGTTGGAGCGAATCCATTCGGTTTGGGGTTGGCAGCGACCCAGACTGGCCACTGACGCATACCCCATCAGGCTGGCAGCTCGGCGGTCATACCCTGGTACCGCCACTGCCCGGGCAACACAACGCCATGAATACCGCAGCGGCATTACTCGCCGCGCGGCATGCTGGCGTTCCGCTTGAACACGGCATCCAGGCACTGGCCGGCTTTCGCGGTGTAAAAAGGCGCCTTGAGCTGCGGGGTGAGGTCAATAACATTCGCATACTCGATGATTTTGCCCACCACCCCACCGCCATAGCCGCGACCCTAAAAACGCTGCACGAGACTGATCCGCAACGTCGTCTAATCGCCGTATTCGAGCCGCGCTCCAACACCATGCGCGCCGGCGTCCACGCCAACACCCTGGCCAACGCGCTGCAGGATGCCGAGCAAACCTTTATTCTGGCCGATCCGAGTCTGGCCTGGGATCTCAGTGCGGCCCTGACACCACTGGGCAGCCGGGTCACGATCAGGCCGGATGTCCAGGCGCTGACAGAAGCCATCACCCAGGCCGCCAGACCCGGCGACACCATTGTGGTGATGAGTAACGGCGCTTTCGGCGGTATCCATGACAGACTGAAATCAGCGCTTTCTGACCGGTTGAACTCCGGCAAAGGAGATTGAGCATGAACGGGGCCCCCATTACGCTTGCGATCACCGGCGCTTCGGGCGGCATCTACGGATTACGCCTGTTGGAATGCTTGATCAACGCCGGACGACCTGTGTATCTGCTGATCTCCGAAGCCGGCCGCTTGGTGTTAAAAATGGAACATGACCTGGCGCTGCCTGCCCGGTCTGCTGACATTGCCGCCACGCTCAGCCAGCGCTTTGGCGCCGCTACCGGACAGCTTCAGGTGTTTGGCGCCAAGGCCTGGACAGCCCCGGTGGCCTCTGGCTCGGGCGCACCCCGGCAGATGGTGGTTTGCCCCTGCACTACAGGAACGCTGGGGCGCATTGCCAGTGGCAGCAGCGAGGCTTTGATTGAGCGCGCTGCCGATGTTGTGCTGAAAGAGCGCGGGCAGCTGATTCTGGTACCCCGCGAGACACCACTGTCTGAAATACACTTAGAAAATATGTTGCGACTTACCCGCATGGGCGCGGTCATGCTGCCCGCCAACCCGGGGTTCTACCACCGGCCCACCGACATCCATGGCGTTGTTGATTTTGTCATCGCCCGCATCCTAGACCGACTAGGAATCGATCAGGGGCTGGTTAAGCCCTGGGGCAGTGAGGGCAGTGAGACCGCTGAGTAACGAGGCACCGGCTGGCTGTCGATACGTCTCAATCCATTGATCTGGGCAGCGGCATCAAGAAAATCACTGACTTCCTCAGCACTGGCAAAACGCCGATCCAATCGTGGCAACAGAATCCCGCCACGAATCTGTTCATACTCCAGCTGCAGCAGCCAAATCACGCCATCGGCGGTTTCAGCACCCCGCCAGGCCCGCAGCACCCAGCGATCGCGCCCCTCCGGCAATAGCGACAGCCAAACTTGCTCGGCACGTCGGCCATCATGAAAACGCGGCAATACCGGCAGCCGGGCACCGGAAGGCTGAGGGCTGAGCCAACGCAATAATCCCTGCCAGCCCCAACGCCTTGCCGACTGCCAGTCATCGCCAAAGCCGGATAGCTCATTCCCTGAGGTGTGCCAAACCGCGGCGAAACGCTCTTCTGTCCCGGCAAG
>CBFIIM010000062.1:0-8784 GCA_965662395.1 Spiribacter sp.
GCTGGCTTTCTCGGGGGATTTTGATCCGCCCTTCGGGATGTTGTCCGGTCATGAAGCTGCCGGCGGATCGTATGAGCCCGAGGAAGACGGCAGGAGTCGGCCCTTGGGCTGTCCCGGGACGGGTTTCTGGGGGCATTGATGTGGGTTGGTTGGCCGCTTCCGATCCCTTTTCCGCGCTCATACGATCAGCGTGGCGGCCCGGGCGCGTAGTCATTTTGATCGGCTGATCAAAATCCCGCGGAAAAGCCATCGAAATCGACTTGGTGGCCGTCAGCACCCTGATCGCACCAAAACGGTGCGTAATGCTGGATAAACCCCTACACTGAAATCTCTGTCGCCCGTGAAATGGTCAGACAAACCCAGTGAGCTAGGGGCTGTTTTGCCTTAGTCCGCTGTCTGGCGCGGTTCTTGCTACACCCAGGTGCAATGATGACTGAAGCCATTAATGAGACCGTAAGCGTCACTGACATTCTTGATCACCTGACCCGTGCTGTGGTGTTGGTGGATGAAGATTGTCGGGTGCAGCGCATGAATGCCGCAGCGGAGTCTTTACTGCATGTCAGTAGTCGTCAGGCGCTGGGCGAGCCTTTGATTCGTTTGTTTCCCGGCCTGGGGGTGCTTGAGCAGGCGATTGTGGATGCGCTGGATGATGGTGCCAGTTACACCGAGCGCGAGATGCGGGTGTTGTTGGGTGCTGATCGTACGGTCACGGTGGATTGTGCGATTACGCCAGTCCCGGGCCATTATTTGTTGCTGGAGTTTGAGCAGATTGATCGGCATTTGCGCATTTCCCGCGAGAATCGGTTGATTGCCCAAAATCAGGCCATTCGTGAGCTGATTCGCGGGCTGGCGCATGAGATTAAGAATCCGTTGGGTGGTTTGCGGGGTGCGGCTCAGTTGCTGGAAGCCGAGTTGCCCCATGAGGAGCAAAAGGAATATACGCGCATCATCATCAGTGAGGCCGATCGGCTGCGGACGCTGGTGAATGGTCTGCTAGGCCCGGAGTCCAGGATAGAGAAGCGCCCCACCAATTTGCATCAGGTGCTTGAGCGGGTCCGTCATTTGGCGGTTGCTGAGGCTCCAGCTGGAGTGCAGATTTTGCGTGATTACGATCCCAGCATTCCGGATTTACCGGCTGCTGGTGATCAGTTGATTCAGGCGCTGCTGAATCTGGTGCGTAATGCGTTGCAGGCGCTGGGGGAGTCCGGAGAGATTACGCTGCAGACGCGCAGTCAGCGGCGCTTCACCATTGGTGATCGGCAGCACCGGCTGGTGGCGCGGATTGATGTTATCGATAACGGCCCGGGGATTGCGCCCGAGCTTCAGGATCAGATTTTTTATCCGATGGTAACGGGTCGCGCCGAGGGGACGGGCATTGGTTTGCCTATTGCGCAGAACCTGGTCAATCAGCACGGCGGGTTGATCGAGTGCAGCAGCGAGCCTGGCCGCACTGTTTTTACCGTCTGGCTGCCGCTGGAGGAATTCAATGACTGATGTGATAAGTGTGTGGATCGTTGATGATGACCGCTCCATACGCTGGGTGCTGCGCAAGGCACTGGAGCGCCAGGGGCTGGAGGCCACCGATTTTGAAACCGGTGAGGAGGCGTTGGCCGCGCTTGAGCGAGGTACGCCGGATGTGTTGATGACCGATATCCGTATGCCTCGGCTTGATGGGTTGACGCTGATGCAGCGCTTTCATGAGCGCAATCCTGATCTGCCAGTCATTGTGATGACTGCGCACTCCGATTTGGATGCAGCGGTCTCGGCCTATGAAGGCGGAGCGTTTGAGTATCTGCCTAAGCCCTTTGATATGGATGAGGCCGTTGAGTTGGTGCAGCGGGCCGCGGCGGCTGCGCGTAGCAGCACGCCTCCAGATGCCAAGCGAGAGAATGTCCCCGAGATCATTGGTGAAGCCCCGGCCATGCAGGAGGTGTTTCGAGCCATCGGTCGGTTGTCCCGCTCCAATATTACGGTGCTGATTAATGGGGAATCTGGCACGGGTAAAGAGTTGGTGGCCGGGTCTTTGCATCGTCATAGTCCGCGGGCCAGCAAGCCGTTTATTGCCTTGAACATGGCCGCTATACCTCGGGATTTGATGGAATCTGAGCTTTTTGGCCATGAGAAAGGCGCTTTTACCGGGGCCCATCAGGTCCGCCGCGGTCGTTTTGAGCAGGCCGATGGTGGCACGCTGTTTTTGGATGAAATCGGGGATATGCCCGCAGAGCTTCAGACGCGGCTTTTGCGCGTGTTGGCCGATGGCGAGTTCTATCGTGTGGGGGCGCATACCCCGATGCGGGTGGATGTGCGCATTATTGCCGCCACGCACCAAAATCTTGAGCAATTGGTGGCTGAAGGTCGTTTTCGTGAGGATCTTTTTCATCGCTTGAATGTGATTCGTATCCACTGCCCGGCTTTGCGTGAGCGGCATACGGATATCCCTGGACTGGCTGAGCATTTCCTGCATCGCGCCGCTGCGGAGTTAAATGTGGAGCCCAAACAGCTTACCGCCGAGGTGGCCCAGCATTTTCAGTCGCTGCCTTGGCCCGGCAATGTCAGGGAGTTGGAGAACACCTGCCGTTGGCTGACCGTGATGGCCAGTGGCCGTGAGGTACAAATGGAGGATTTGCCGCCTGAGCTTGTCGCGGCAACCGATAAAGTGGCTGAAACGGCGGTTGATTGGGAGACGGCGTTGGCACGCTGGGCCGATCGCCAGGCGGCGGAGCGGGGCGATGGCGTGTTGGGTGAGGCTCAGGCAAGACTTGAGCGGGTGCTGATTGAGGCGGCCCTTAAGCGAACCGGGGGGCGGCGACAGGACGCCGCACGGCTATTGGGCTGGGGGCGCAATACGTTGACTCGCAAAATCCGGGATCTGCAGATGCAGGTATGATAGCGGCATGCCATTGCATGTCGTGCTTCATCGGCCGGAAATACCGCCAAACACCGGTAACGTTATTAGGCTGTGTGCTAATAGCGGTGCGCAGCTGCATTTGATTCGACCGCTGGGCTTTGTGCTGGATGATCGGCGGATGCGACGGGCCGGTCTTGATTATCATGAGCTGGCAACGCTTAGAGTCCATGATGACTTCGGCGCCTTCATGCAAGCGGTTGCACCGCCTCGGGTTTGGGCGTTGACGACCCGCGGCACGCAGCGTTTTGATTGGCCTGATTACCGCACCGATGATGCCCTGCTGTTTGGCAGCGAGACCTCCGGGTTGCCTGCCGAGGTGTTGGACGTGATACCCCCGGCTCAACGCCTGCGCTTACCGATGCGTCCGGGCAATCGCAGCCTGAACCTGTCCAATAGCGTGGCCGTGACCGTGTATGAGGCCTGGCGCCAGTTGGGTTATGCCGGTGGGGTTTAATCGAATTCCGCTTTGGGTGAGCGGGTCATGAGGGCGGCAGCCGCCTCCCGTGGCGTCCTATGTCCGGAGATGACCTGCTCGACGGCGGCACAGATGGGCATATCGATCTTGAGCCGATCTGCCAGCATGGCCAGCTCTCTGGCCGTGCGGACACCTTCGACCACCTGACCGATTCGATCGGCAGCCGCGTCAACCGATTGACCTTGGCCAAGCGCAATGCCCATTTGACGATTGCGCGACTGGTCATCCGTGCAGGTGAGGATTAGATCGCCCATGCCGGCCAATCCGGTCAGCGTTTCATCCGCTGCACCCAGGCGTGCGCCCAAACGACGGATTTCGGCCAGTCCTCGGGTGATCAGACCGGCTCGAGCGTTGGCGCCAAAGCCCAGCCCATCGGACATTCCGGTGGCGATGGCCAGTACGTTTTTGACTGCCCCACCCAGTTCAACACCGGTGATATCTTGGCTTAGGTACACACGAAAGCGGGCATCATGAAAGGCGTTGGCAAGGGTTTGGGTAGTGGTCGGGTCTGTTCCCGCCAGGGCAACGGCAGTGGGTAGTCCTTTGGCCACTTCTCCGGCAAAGCTTGGCCCGGACAGCACAGCCAGCGGATGGCCGGGAAGCTGTTGCCCGGCAAGCTCATGCAAAAGCCCGCCGCTGGCAGCATCCAGGCCTTTGGTGGCCCATATGACCGGCACCCCGGGGGCAAGGCTGTCTGCCAAGCTGACCAGGACATCGCGAAAAGCACTGCTGGGGACAACAATTAAAACGGCATCTACCTGCTCGATCGCGGCATGCAGATCCGCCTGAGGCGTGATATTGGGCGGGAGCTCTACCTGCGTCAGATAGCGAGGATTATGCCGTTGTTGGGCCATTTGCCGGATCATGACGGAGTCGTGGCCCCAAAGGCGCACGGCATGGCCATTGCGGGCCAGTACCAAGGCCAGGGCGGTGCCCCATGACCCGGCACCCAGCACCGCAAATTGTTGCATCAGCCCTGGTCCTGGTTCTCGTCGCCGGAGGCCTGCTGCTGGCGGCGGCGTGCATACAGGGCGTCGAAGTTAACCGGTGCGAGTGTCATCGCCGGAAAACCGGCCTTGCCCGTTAGGTCGGACATGGCTTCACGGGCATAGGGAAAGAGCACTCCCGGGCAATAGGCGCCGAGCAGCTGATCCGTAGCGGTTTCATCAAACCCGGCCACAGTAAATACACCAGCCTGATGGATTTCGCATAGATAGGCAGTTTTGCCATCGACGGTGGCCGTGACGGTGACGGTTACCACTACCTCGTGGAGATTTTCCCCCACACTGGAGTGACGGCTATTGAGTTCGACTTTGGCCTCGGGCTTCCACTCGCGGGTAAAGACATCCGGTGTTCCCGGCGTCTCCAGTGAGCTGTCCTTTAGGTAGATTTTTTGAATGGCAAACTGCTGGCGCTCAGCGCCTTGCTCGCTAGTGCCTGCTGTCGCTTCGCTGGCGTTGCCGTTCGGGCTGTCGACCATGGTGACTCCTTTGGGATTATCAAGCGCAAAAAAACGGGTGGTCAGCCGCGGCCTTCGGTCGGCAGACTGGCTTCTCGCCAGCCGTTGAGTCCGCCACGCAGCTGATGGACGTCTGGCCAGCCTTGGGCCTGTAGGGCCTGAACGGCCTTAAGGGTGCGTTGTCCGGTATCACAGTAGACAATGATGCTACGTCCGGAGAAGCGCTTGAGCCGATCCTGATGCTTGTCAATGTGCTCCAGCGGTATATTGATAGCGCCTGGCAGGTGGCTGGTCTGGTAGGCGTTTTCATTGCGGATATCGACAAAGACGGCCGCATCCTGGTTATACAGGCGTGTGGCATCGGTTGCGCTGACGGCATGACGACTGCGCCGGAAGTTCATGACTTCGTTGGCGACCAGGGCTGCCAGTACCATCAGCAGGGCGCCGATCAGCAGCGGATTGTTCAAACTGAATTCTATGACTCTTTCCATAACTCGGCGCTGTTAGCATTGGTAAATGACCGCGAGAGTATAACAGTCGAGATTGACTTGCTGATGAAAGCATTGATTTTTCTGCTCTGCCTATTTCTCCCCGCGATGGGGCTGGCCGAGACAGCCGACCAAATTGCCGAGCGCGAAGCACGCCTTGATGCGTTGCGCGGGGAAATCCGTCAGCTTGAGGAGCAGCTCTCAAACGACCGAGCTCGTGCCGGTGGGTTGGAGGCAGAGCTGGCGGGCATTGAGCAGCGCATTGGCGATGAGCGTGCCGAATTGCGACGGCTGGACGCCCGCATTGTGGAGCAGACCCAGTCCATTGCCACGCTTCAGGCATCGGTTGATGAGGAGTTGGCACGCAGTGAACAGCACCGCGCATTTTTGGCCGCCACGATTCGCGCTGCATACCGCCGCGGCCCTGAAGAGCCACTGCGGCTGTTGCTGGGTGAGAGTGATTCGGCGGTTTTGCAACGGTTGATTGAATACCAGCGGCGTTTAGGTTCGGCGCGTGCCGAGCGGGTGCGGGAAGCCGAGGCGGCGATGCGTTCGCTACAGGCGCGACAGGATGAATTAGCGCAGGCGCTGGCTGAGCAACGGCAGGTCCGCGATGAGCGCGAGCGCGGCTTGGGCCAGCTCCAGGCCAGCTTGGGTCAGCGTGAAGCCGTATTGGATAGCCTGCGCCAGCGTATTCAAACCGAGGATGAGGCACTCACTGCCCGACAGCAGGAAGCCCAGTCTTTGCAATCGCTGATTGCCGATCTGCAAACCCGGCTAGAGGATGCCGGGCCGCTGACCGGCGAACTCCCAACCATGGCGCCGGGCGCGCTGGCCTGGCCGGTGCAGGGGCCGTTGCTGGCCCGCTATGGCGCAGAGCGCGCCGTGGGTCTGCGATGGACGGGGCTGCTCATTGGTGGGGATGCCGGTGATCCCGTTTATCCCGTGGCCGCTGGCCAAGTGGTCTTTGCTGATTGGTTGCGCGGCCTGGGGTTGCTGCTCATTATTGATCACGGTGATGGGTATCTCAGCCTGTACGGCCGCAACCAGGCGCTCTATTTTGCGGTCGGAGATTGGGTGGACCCAGGTGATGTGATTGCTACAGTCGGGAATAGCGGGGGTCGCCCTGAGACGGCCTTGTATTTCGAGTTGCGATCGGGCGGTGAGCCGATCGATCCACTGGCCTGGTTGCGGGCTAATGGAAACAGAGGGTGAGGAGGCGATGATGCAGACCGAGCGATGGTGTCAACGATCGATCATCTCAGGCTTGCTAGCGCTTGCCCTGAGTTTGCCTGCGGCGACTTTTGCCCAGCCAGCCCAGGACGGCGCTGAGCGAACGGTGCCGTTGGAGGCGCTTCGCAGTTTCTCAGAGGTGTATGAGCGCATTCAGCGCGACTATGTTGAGTCGGTCGATGATGAAACCCTCATTCGCGATGCGATTCGCGGGATGCTCAATGGGCTTGATCCGCATTCTAGCTATTTGGATGTTGAGGAATTCCAGCAGCTGCGCGAAGGCACACAGGGGCAATTTGGTGGGCTTGGCATCGAGGTGGGCATGGAGGATGGCTTTATTAAAGTCATTGCCCCGATTGATGGCACACCCGCTGAGGCGGCCGGTATTCAGCCTGCTGATCTCATTATTCGAATTGATGGCCAGGCGGTAAAAGGCCTGGATTTGCAAGAAGCCGTTTCGCTGATGCGCGGTGAGCCAGGCACGCAGATTGAGCTGGGTATTTTGCGTGAGGGTGAGGATGCCCCGATTGATCTGACCCTTGAGCGGGCCATTATTCAGGTTCAGAGCGTGCGCAGCCAGATACTAGAGCCAGGGTTTGGCTATTTGCGCATCAGCCAGTTTCAATCGCGCACGGGCAACGACGTGCTGGACGCCATTGAGTCGCTGAATGCCGATGCCGAGGGGCTGAACGGTTTGGTGTTGGATTTGCGCAATAATCCGGGCGGTGTGCTGGGTGCGGCCGTCGAAGTGGCGGATGCCTTTATTAGTAACGGTCGAATTGTCTCAACGGATGGCCGGGGCGAAAGTGCCCGGACACAGATGACGGCTACGCCCAATGATGTGTTAAACGGTGCGCCATTGGTGGTGCTGGTGAATGCCGGGTCGGCCTCAGCGTCGGAGATTGTGGCCGGTGCCCTGCAGGATCATCGGCGCGCTGTGATTATGGGGGAGCCCACGTTCGGCAAAGGCTCGGTGCAAACGATTCTACCGCTGCGTGATGGCAACGCCGTTAAGTTGACCACCGCGCGGTATTACACCCCAAGCGGTCGCTCGATACAGGCCGAGGGCATCGTCCCGGATGTCGAGATCGCCAATCTGGAAGTGCGCAACAGTGAGCTCATGCAACGGGCATTGCGTGAATCGGATCTGCCTGGGCATCTGGGCGGTGAGGGCCAGGACGGCACGGGCGATGCGATGTCTGACAATGGTCAGCTGGCCACACGGGATTATGCCTTGGCCGAGGCGCTGAACCTGTTAAAAGGCCTAAGCATCCTTAGCGGCGAGGCCAGGCCGTAATCCATAGCGCGACGCCCAGTCCCCCGACGACCCAGCTGACCGCCGGGGCATCGCCCAGCATTAACGGGCTGCGTCCATCTAACGCGCTGACGAGAAAAGCAGAAATCACCAGTGTGCTGCCGACGCCGGCAATAATGGCGCGGTGGTTATTGCGTCGGGTTTCTTGGCGCAGTCGCTCAAGCGCCTCCTGCTGGCCTGCCAGCATCTCGCGTGTGCGCTTGATCTCGTTGAATGTTTCATCGATGCGGCGCGGCAGGGCGGGCAGCGTTTTAGCCAGATAAGGCAGCTCGTGCTGCAGGTTTTTGAACACGGCCTTGCCACCGACCTGCTCGCTCATCCAGCCTTCCAGATACGGTTTGCCGGTATCCCACAGATCCAATTCTGGGTAGAGCTGACGGCCCAGTCCCTCGATGGCCAAGAGGGTTTTTTGTAGCAGTACCAGCTGGGGCTGGATCTCCATATTAAAGCGCCGGCCGGTCTGGAATAGCCGCATGAGTAGTGCGCCTAGGGAAATCTCACCGAGGGGTCGTTCAAAGATGGGCTCGCAAACGGTGCGCATGGCCGCTTCAAACTCATCGATGCGGGTATCGGGCGGTACCCAGCCGGATTCGATGTGTAGCTCGGCAACCCGACGGTAATCGCGATTAAAAAACGCCAGGAAGTTATCGGCCAGATAGCGGTGATCGACCGGACTGAGTGAGCCCATGATACCGAAGTCCACGGCGACATATTTAGGATCGGCAGGGTTGCGCACATCGACAAAGATATTGCCGGGATGCATGTCAGCGTGAAAGAAGCTGTCGCGAAAGACCTGGGTAAAAAAGATCTCAGTGCCGCGCTCAGCCAGTAGTTTCATATCAACGCCCGCGGCCTTGAGCCCCTCGATATCGCTGACTTGCAGGCCGTAGATACGCTCCATCACCA
>CBFIIM010000063.1:0-8753 GCA_965662395.1 Spiribacter sp.
ATCCTGGCCATTAGCCCCACAGTCGAGGGTGAGGCCACCGCGCAGTATGTTGCTGAAATGGCGCGCGAGGCGGGTATCAGTGTCTCGCGCATCGCCCACGGAGTGCCGCTTGGCGGTGATTTGGATTATGTGGACGCCAGCACCCTGTCTCATGCATTCGCCGGACGAGCGCGCTACGGCTAATCCCTCCGGCGGTTGACCCAGCCCGGTGATTTGTCTCAGGCTGGTATCGCTGAAAACAATTTGTCGATGATGGTGCCGGCCGCTGGGTTCGGCGTGATGGTTTGTTACGTCCTCTCACAGTTCGATTCTTGATCCACTCGGTGGCCATGCATCACGTGACGTCATGCAAGGAGCACTGTGGATGTTCAGAAAAATTCTTATCCCTGTGGACCTCGCCCATGTTGCGGCGATTGAGCGCTCGCTTTCGGCCAGTGCCGATCTTGCGAAGCATTATCAGGCTGAAGTCTGTTATCTGGGGGTGACCAGCTCACAGCCCGGTAGCGTTGCCCGTAGCCCGGAGGAGTACGAGCAAAAACTCGAGGTTTTTGCCCAAGAGCAGGCCAAAAGCCATGGCCAGGCCGTCAGCGTGTGCTGCATCAACTCCCCTGATCCGGTGGCGGATCTGGATGAGGCGATCGTCAAAGCGATCAAGAAGGAGGGAGCAGATCTGCTGGTTATGGCCACGCACCTGCCTAAACACCTGGATGCCGTGATTCCTGCCCATGGCGGCAAAATTGCCACCCATACCGATATTTCGGTGTTTCTGGTGCGCCCGGCTGCCTAAAGCAACAAGGGAGTGAACTCAATGAGTGATAAAAATAAAGACCTAGATCAGGCCGAATCGGTGGGGGTGCCCGCACCGGAGGGGCCGGCTGATCTGATTGATACCGATTACGTCATCGGCCAGGACAACGTCACCACGACGGCGCTGGGCGTTGATATCGACCTGCACGGCAAGGTGTTTACCTTCTCAGCGCTGGTCGTGCTGCTGTTTGTCATCCTGACTTTAGCGCTGCAGGACTCACTGGCACCGTTGTTTGGTGATCTGCGGGTGTGGCTGACTAGCAATTTATCGTGGTTTTTTATTGCCGGTGCCAACGTTTTTGTTGTGCTCTCGGTGGCCTTGATTTTTACCCCACTCGGCAAAGTGCGCTTGGGCGGCCAGCATGCCAAACCGGATTTCACCTACATGGGTTGGTTCGCCATGCTGTTTGCCGCCGGTATGGGCATCGGGCTGATGTACTTCGGCGTCTCTGAGCCACTCAGTCACTACGGCACCGCCATGGGCGGCATTAGCACCGAGGGTGGCGTGCGAACCGATTGGGCGCCTCTGGGTGCGGCAGCGGGTAATCAGGATGCGGCCGTCTCACTGGGTATGGCAGCAACGATTTTCCATTGGGGGCTGCATCCTTGGGCCATTTACGCAGTCGTGGCGTTGTCCCTGGCGCTCTTCTCCTTTAACAAAGGCCTGCCGCTGACCATGCGCTCGGTCTTCTACCCGATTCTGGGTGAGCGGGTGTGGGGCTGGCCCGGCCATGTCATCGATATTCTGGCCGTTTTTGCCACGCTCTTTGGCCTAGCAACGTCATTGGGGCTGGGTGCCCAGCAGGCCACCGCCGGGCTGTCACATTTGTTTGGTGTACCGGCCAATGAGGTCACCATGGTGCTGCTGATCATGGGGATTACGCTAGTCGCGTTGGCCTCGGTGATGCTGGGTGTGGATAAGGGGGTGCAGCGACTCTCGCAGATCAACATGGTCCTGGCCGCGTTGCTGCTGCTGTTTGTCATTGTGGTGGGGCCGACGCTGCTGATCCTGACCGGGTTCTTTGACTATCTGGTTTCCTATGCGAAAAACCTGCCGGCACTCTCTAATCCGTTTGGGCGTGAGGATGCCAACTTCTCGCAAGGCTGGACCGCGTTTTACTGGGCCTGGTGGATTTCTTGGTCACCGTTTGTGGGCATGTTCATCGCCCGAGTCAGTCGCGGCCGCACCGTGCGGGAGTTTTTGATTGCTGTGCTGATTATTCCGACGCTGATTTCGGTGTTGTGGATGACGGCGCTGGGCGGCACGGCGATTGATCAGGTGGTGAATCGCGGGCTTGATGGCGTCGCGGCTGCCAGCGGGGATCTGCAGTTGTTTGAGATGCTGGCTAATTTGCCATTGGCAACGATTACCTCGGTCATCGCCATCTTTTTGGTCGTGGTGTTCTTTGTGACCTCCTCAGACTCCGGCTCGTTGGTCATTGATGCCATCACCGCCGGCGGCAAAGTGGATGCACCCAAGCCACAGCGGATGTTCTGGGCCATTATCGAAGGCGCTATTGCGATTGCACTGCTGCTCGGTGGTGGACTTGCCGCATTGCAGGCGATGGCGGTCTCGGCCGGGTTCCCATTTACGATCGTGTTGTTGGTGGCCTGCTATGCCATCGTCAAGGGTCTGATGTCGGAGCCGCGCTAGCGCTAGACCCATAGCTCGCCGACAGGCGTCGAGCGGCTGTAGTGGTGCAGGATCTGCGCCTGCAGCAGCTCGGCGGTTCCCAGCGCGTCCAATACGGCCTGATGTCCTTCATAGGGCGGCAGGCTGTAGCGGGCGCGGCTGTCATTCAGGCGAATGGAAATGGGCGGCTTACCGACCAAAGACCGCAGCCACGAGCGCCAGTTGTGGCGATATCGCCGGGCCTCAATCGACATGGTGTCAATTAACGGAAAGCGGAAGGCGCCCGCTTGCTCGTGTTGTACGGCGCGATCCAAAAACTCCCGCTCAATGGGATGGTAATGCACCACAGGCATCATGCCCTGAATGGCCTGCAGGAACTGAGGCAACACCTCGGCAAACCCGGGTGCTAGCTCGGCATCGGTGTGAGTGATGCCGTGATAGGCAACGGTTTCACCAGAGAACCCGGCCTGCGGCCGCAATAGCCAGTGACGACGGTCGGCCAGGCGGATTCGCTCTAAATTAAACGGTAAAACACCAATGCTCAGGATGTCGTGTTTCTTGGCATCCAACCCGCTGGTTTCCAAATCGATGGCCACTAGCGGCAGCTCACCGATCGGTGTGTCGGGGTTGCTCGGGAAAGCTTGGTAGAAGTGTCTAAGCGCTGGATCCGATGCCTGTCGGGCCGCGTGCTTCAGTGCATCCGGCCATTGCTCGGGTGCTGCTTTGCCCCTGCCTGGCATCAGGCGCCTCGGCTTTTGGCTGGCATGGGATAGCGAAAACGCAAAAATTTTTGGGCATCACTCAGCGCGCGAAAAGCGGTTTTAATCTCTGCACGGTCTTTGGGCGGCACATTCTCCGGCTCGATATTGTTATCAGGCTCTCGTTCCTGTTCGATATCGATGGCTTGGTGGCGCAGGCGGGTCAGGCTGAGTACCTCAAGGGCATAGCCCAAACGCTCGGCGACACCCGGGCCCAGTAACTGGGTCTCGGCAATATCGGCCAGGCGCTCAAATGAGTTTTGTGCGGGTGATCGGCAGGCCAGGGCATGGATGCGGATTAGATCGGTCAGCGGCGCCGTACCCCGGCGTTTGACGTTAATCGAGTTGTTCTGCTGGCCGTCTTTTTCCATGACAAAGTCACGAAAGAACCCCAACGGGGGCGTGCGATTCAGCGCATTGCGCGCCATTGCGGCCAGAAATGCCGGACTGTCTGCCGCTTGGCTTGAAACAATCTCTTGGAGCGACTCGACGAATCGCTCCTCCCCATAGACGTTGTCTAGGTCAAAAAAGATATTACTGTGCAACAGCCGCTCGGGGTTGGGGGATGCAATCCAACGGGTGAAATAGCGCTGCCAGGTGGCCAGCGGTTGCCGCCAGCGCGGGTTGGTCGCCATGATTTCGCCTCTGCAATGCTGATACCCGCAGGCATCCAGGCCATCGCTGACCCGCTTGGCCAAGGCGTAGAAGTATTCGTCGTGAAGCTCTGGCTGATAGGCATCATCCAGCACCAAGGCATTGTCCTGATCGGTGACCAGGGTTTGCTCGTTACGGGCCATCGAGCCCATGCACATAAACGCATACGGCACCGGGGGTGGACCCAGTTCGGCCTCGGCCAACTCCAGCAGTCGGCGGGTAAAGCTGCGGCCCAGTGATGACAGCGCGGTGCCAATGGTGCGTGAATCCGCGCCATCCTCGATCATGCGCACCGCCGAGAGGCGTACCTCGGGCAGTAATGCGGCAAGCCCCCGGACACTGGATTCGGCAAAGATATTATCAATCAGATATAGACTGCTCTGTGTTTCATAGCGAATCACATCTTCAAGCCGCACGATGCCAACGGGCCGGCGTCGGTGGACCACCACCAGGTGATGGACATTGTGGCGAAGCATAATCAGCATCGCCTCTTGCACCGTTTCATCCGACTGAATGGCGATCAGCTCATCACTGACGATGTCACCGACCGGTGTGTCATACGATCGACCCGCGGCAATGATGCGGGCGCGGAAGTCGGCATCGGTCAGGATGCCGCGGACCTGCCAGAGCTCGCCATTGGCATCAGCGTAGGTATAGCGGGGGTCGCTGCTTTGCGCATCCACCACCAGCAGGGCGGCGCTGGGTTCATCAGCCAGCCGCTCGGCGGCCTGTCGCACCGTCTCCGTCGCCTCTGCAATCAACGGTGCGTGATGCACCAGTTTGCGGATCCGCGTAGTCATTAACCGATTGCCATCGGGTTTGCGCTCAGTAGCGGTCTCCAGGCGGGGGCGTCCTAGTTCGATGAAATCGGCAAAGGCCGCGTCCTGCTCACACAGGGTGTCGAAGACCGCAACCGGAATGCGGTAGATGAGCGTGTCTTCGATGGCGATGGCTGGATAGTGCACACGACGGCCACGCAGCAGTCCGTAATGGCCAAAAATATTGCCCTCACCTAAGCGGTCATACAGATCTCCGGTCTGGCGATAGACCTCGACAGCGCCGCTGCGGACATAGCACAGGGACTCGATGGTTTCACCGGCGGTTAGGATTTGGCTGCCGGCACGGTAGTAGGTGATCTCGATCTGCTCAGCAACACGATCGAGCAGCTCATCGGTTAAGTCTTCAAACGGCGGATAGCCGCTCAGGTGCCGGCGGATTTCAAGAAATTCCGGATCCATGGCCTAAAACTCAAGCCGACGCATCAGGGCCGCGCGCTGCTCCGGGGTGCGGGCCTGAATAGCCTCATTCACGACATCGGCGCTTAAGTGAGGGGCGAATGTTTCGATAAAGGCGTACATGTACTGGCGCAGTTGCGTATTGCGGCGAAAGCCGATGCGAGTGATGCTCGACTCAAATAGGTGGCTGGCATCCAGCGCCACTAATCCGGTATCCCGCTGCGGTTCAAACGCCATGCTGGCCATAATGCCGACCCCAAGGCCCAGCTGTACATAGGTCTTAATCACTTCTGAGTCGGTCGCGGTAAACACCACATTGGGTTTTAGCTTCCGGCGTGAGAAAGCCTCATCTAATTGTGAGCGCCCGGTAAAGCCAAAGACATAGGTGACAATCGGATACTCAGCGATCGCTTCAAGCGTCAGCGGCGTTTGTGCGCAAAGTGGGTGGTCCTGCGGGACGATAATGCTGCGGTTCCAGCGATAGCAGGGCAGCATGACCAAATCGTCATACAAGTCGAGGGCCTCGGTGGCGATGGCAAAGTCGACCTTGCCGGCGGTGGCCAGCTCGGCAAGCTGCACCGGGGTGCCTTGGTGAAAATGCAGGCTGACATGGGGATAGCGTTTGCTGAACGCGGCCACGGCCGGCGGCAGTGCGTGACGGGCCTGGGTATGTGTGGTGGCAATGCGAAGGCTGCCCCGTCCCGGGTCGGCATGCTCCTTGGCAATGGCGGTGATGTTCTGCGTTTCGGTCAGTATCCGCTCAGCTACGGCCACAATTTGGCTGCCCGCTTGGGTCAGCCCGGTGAAGTGTTTGCCGCTGCGCTCAAAAATCGGCATCCCGAGCTCGTCCTCAAGCATGCGGATTTGTTTACTGACCCCCGGTTGCGATGTGTACAACGCCTCGGCCGCTGCAGAGACATTCATTCCGCGTCGGGCCACTTCAACGATGTAGCGCAGTTGGGTGAGCTTCATGGGATGACTTTATTGGGTATTAAATAGGCCCTAATTATGCCTAAAGATTATAAAGCCACCAATAAAAAACCCCGCCACCGGGGGCGGGGTGAGTGCTGGAAGCCCGGTAGGTCAACGCTCGCCGGCAAACGCCGAGAGCAACTGCAGCAGGCTAAGGAACAGGTTGTAGATGGTCACATACAGCGTGATCGTGGCCATGATGTAGTTGGTCTCACCACCGTTAATGATCTCACCGGTCTGGTAGAGGATCAGTGCACTCATCAACACCACAAACGCGGCGCTCACTGCCAGCGACAGGGCCGGGATTGAGAACAGAATGGCGATAATCGACCCGGCAAACGCCACCAGAATGCCGGCAAAAATAAAGCCGCGCATAAAGCTGAAATCACGTTTGCTGGTTAGCGCATAGGCTGATAGACCTAGGAACATGACACCGGTGCCGCCTAACGCGGTCATCACCAGCTCTGCACCGTTGCTAAAGGCCGTTAGGTACAGGCTTAAGATCGGCCCTAAGGTAAAGCCCATAAACCCGGTCAGCGCGAACACGCTGGCTAGTCCCCAGACGCTATTGCGTAGCGAGGTGGTTAAAAACAAAAGCCCGAAGTAGCCGGCCAGCACCAGCAGCCAGTGCATGGGCGGTGCGTTGGTTGCCATTGCAACACCTGCCATCGCTGCGCTGAACAGCAGCGTCATTGCAAGCAGTGCATAGGTATTACGCAGTACTTTATTCGTGGCCAGTACCGAGCTGCCGCTCGCAGTTCGATGGGCGCTGACTGCGCGATAATCCTGAGCCATTGTTCATATCCTCCCGTGAATACATTGGCTAACAATGTCCAACATGCCATTAGAACACTGCGCTGTCACGTTGGTTCAATCGTATGACCGGTTGATGACACTGCCCGCCATTGGCTTGCAGTGCCCCGGGAAAAAGCTTACCGTCCGCTTCCCCGCACCTTTGAGACCAAAAACCGTGAAGATAGTCTGTCTTGACCTTGAGGGCGTGCTTGTCCCGGAAATCTGGATTGATTTTGCCGAATTGACGGGCATCGAGGCCCTGCGCGCCACTACGCGCGATATTGCCGATTACGACGAGTTGATGCAGATGCGCCTGGCAACGCTTGAAAAACATCAGCTTGGACTGCCGGATATCGAGCAGGTGATTGCCAAAATGGCACCGCTTGATGGGGCCCGAGAATTTTTGTCTGGCCTGCGAGCCGATTATCAGGTGGTCATTCTCTCGGATACGTTCTATGAGTTTGCGCGCCCGCTAATGGCCCAGCTCGATTGGCCGACGCTGTTCTGTCATACGCTTGAGACGGCTGATGACGGGCGCATTACCGGTTATCGCTTGCGCATGACAGATCATAAGCGTGCTGCGGTTGAGGCATTTCGCGCGCTGAACTTTCAGGTCATTGCCGCGGGTGATTCCTACAACGACACGGCGATGCTCGGTGCCGCGCATCAAGGGATTCTGTTTAGCGCACCGGACAATGTCATTGCCGAATTCCCACAGTTTCCGGTGGCCGCCGAGGCCGACTACACCCAGCTGCGCCGCCTGATTGACGAGGGCTTTGCGCGCTCATGAGTGCTGCTGGGGTGCGGGTGGCGATTATCGCCGATACCCACGGGTTTCTGGACAGCCGGGTAGCCGAACAGGTGGCCGGTTGCGATATCGCGGTTCATGCCGGGGATGTGGGTGGGGCGGATATCCTGCTAGCCCTGCAACCCAAAGAGTCGGTGATTGCCATTCGCGGCAATAATGACGATGCCTGGCACTGGTCAGAGACTGAGTTGGATGTGCTGGAAAAACTCCCGCGTGACGCTGATGTGGACTTACCTGGCGGGCGGCTTAAAGTCGTTCATGGGGATGATGGCGGCACCATCGAGCAGCGTCATCGCCGCTACCGCGAGCACTTTGCCGATTATCGCGGGGTGGTTTACGGGCACAGCCACCAGCAACTGGTGGATACCGATCAATCCCCCTGGCTACTCAATCCGGGTGCTGCTGGACGGACTCGCACCTATGGCGGGCCGGGGTGCCTGATCCTGATCTGTCAGGACAGCCACTGGCAGGTCGAGCCTATGCGCTTTGAGCCGCGCAACTTCCGCCCGCAACGGCGACGCAATGGGTCATCAGAGCAGGAGGGCCCGGGACGCGCGAATGACTGAGCGCGCCAGTCGGGAGGCCCGAGCGGCCGTTACCCTCAATCCCCGCTTTGATAGTGATCTGCCCGTACTGGAGCAGGCCGATGCCATTATGGCGGCGGTGGCTCAGCACCAGGTTGTCGTGATCTGTGGTGAGACCGGTTCGGGCAAAAGCACCCAATTACCCAAGCTAATGCTGGCAATGGGCCGTGGGCTGGATGGCATGATTGGCCATACTCAGCCGCGGCGGATTGCCGCGCGCAGCCTGGCTGCCCGCGTAGCCGAGGAGTGCGATACAGAGATCGGCGCCGGTGTCGGTTATCGGGTGCGCTTTGGCGATCGCACCGGGGCGCAGACCCGCATTAAATTGCTGACCGATGGCATGCTGCTGGCCGAGACCCAAGGCGATCGTGATCTGCGCGCCTACGATACCTTGATTATCGATGAGGCCCATGAGCGCAGCCTGAATATTGATTTCCTCCTTGGATATCTCAAGCGTTTGCTGCCAAAGCGCCCCGATCTGCGGGTGATTATTACCTCCGCCACGAT
>CBFIIM010000064.1:0-8724 GCA_965662395.1 Spiribacter sp.
AGGGCAGCCGACCCGGCAGGCGGCCGATATGTAGATCCCCAACAGCGAGCAGTCTTACCGTCATAGTTGCCATGCTCGGGGATTGCGGGCCAGGAAACAAGATGCCCCGTGCCGTTATTCACAGCCCGGGGCATTGAGGTATCGGTTTTAGGTATTAGCCGATCAGCCGAAGCAGGCCTTTTATCGACCGCTGCGACGGTTGCTTGAGCGCAGGGCGTGGAATTCAGCCGGTGCGCCCTGACGAATCGTCATTGAAACCGACCCGAGCGGCTGCGAGTAGATGGTGGTCAGTTGACGCTCATTCACCCGGGGCTTCGAGGTCTGGTCGATACCCAGATCGTTCAGAAGGTAGCCATTGAGCCCAGAAATCGGCTGAGCGCGGCGTGGGCGACGGTCCATCCGCAGCCACTGCCGCAGGGTTTTTGAAAGCCCAAGCGGTGGCATGGCTGGCATGTAGAAATCCCGAACCGAACTACTCTTCTGTTCACGGTGGTTGATCGTTGGGGTCTGGCGGGTGGATGTCTGTGCCATGGTGTTCAACCTCCGTTTTATGATTGAAATACAGTCAATTAGGCGTGTTTTGTTCTAACTTTTCCTATTGTCGAATCGTTGACATGTTCAGGCAATTGAAAAAGAATAATAATTCAGATCAATTTTTCTGAACACGAAGGGCTTGGCTGTCTGAATTATGGTCGCACCAACTGCTGCTAACTCCCCCCAAGGCCTCCCGCTGCTGGATATGGATATCCTGCGCACGTTCGTGGCGATCGCCGAAACCGGTAGCTTTACCCGCGCTGCACAGCAGGTGTTCCGCACCCCGTCGGCGGTCAGCATGCAGATTAAGCGCCTTGAGGACATGTTAGGGCGTGCCATGTTTGTCAGAGAGCCGCGCCAGATCCACCTGACGCCTGAGGGGGAGACGATGCTGGGTTATGCCCGGCAGTTTCTCGAGCTGAATGATGAGGCGGTTGGGCAATTTCTCTCACCGCAGGTCGGCGGTACGGTGCGTCTGGGTACACCGGATGATTTGGGTACCCGCATCCTGCCAACGGTGCTCTCGCAGTTCAGCCGTAATTACCCGGCGGTTCAGGTTAATGTCCGAGTGGGTCGCAGCCCCGATTTGATGCGGCGTCTGGATATTGGTGAGCTGGATATTGCTTTGCTGATTGCCGAGGCCGGAGAGCGTCCCCATGCATTGGCTGAGCCTATTTATCGGGAGGCGTTAGTTTGGGCCGGGCGTGAGGGCGGTGTGGCGATGCAGCGCACGCCGCTGCCGCTGGCGGTGGCCGATCGCGGCTGTGCTTGGCGGCGAATGGCTCTGGCCGCACTCAATCGCAGCGGCCAACGCTATCGTATTGCCTACACCTGTGAGCATACCGGTGCCCAGGAAGCGGCCATTCTCCAGGATATTGCCGTCACCCCATTCCCCCGTGGTCTTGTGCACTCGCCGCTGCGTGTGATTGAGGAAGAGGAGGCAGGTCTGGGCCCGCTTGGGGACTATGAAGTCCTGCTATTGCATCTACCCGCTCGGGGTGCAGCCGTCGAGGCGTTGGCCGAGCATATTAAGGACCAGTTTGCCAGTCTTGCCTCCGGCGGCGTGATCTAACGCTGCCTTACAATCTGTCGTTTTTGGTCGGAATTATTCGGACTTAGTCGCAGAAATTTATGGGATCCTTTTCGGCGTAAAAAAGCCTTTTTTGGCTTGTCATTAGTCGCGCCGGCGAAGAGAGACCACAACAGATGACAATCAATGTATTCGTAGGGATGCAGCGGTCATCGAGGGCGATGACGGTCCTAGCGATCGCGGGATGCGTTTGGCTATTGTTTTCCAGCCCGTTGGTCTGCGCCGATGAGCCGCCACCCGGATATCAACCACCCACCGATGCCGGAACTTTGCTGCGTGACTACGAGCGTCTAGAGCAATACCAAGATCAGGTGCTACCGGAGTTGCAGCAGACGCCGGAGCGTCCACCACTTCAGCGCGGTGAGGGGCAGACAGTTGCCATCCAAGATATCGTCTTTACCGGGGCCGTTGAGCTGGTTGGTGTCGAGGCGCTAGAGGCGCTGACCGCCGATGCCCTTGGGATGGATTTGGATTTTGACGGCCTGCAACTCCTGGTCAATCGGGTGACAGACTACCTGAAGGCTGAAGGTTGGTTTTTGGCGCGCGCCTACCTGCCTCAGCAGGATGTCACAGACGGTGTCCTTGAGATTGTCATTTTGGCCGGTGAACTCAGCACCAGCCAACCGGTGCGAGTGGTACCGAGTGGCTCGGATCAGTTCGAGCGCATATCCCCGCAAATTGTCCAGCAGATGGCGCTGGCAGCATTGCCTGCCGGACAGGCCGTGCGTGAAGAAAATGTGAACCGAGCGGTGTTGCTGGTGGATGATCTTGCCGGTGTCAGTGCTCAGTCTCGACTAACACCGGGACCCGAAACAGGCAGCTCCACCATTGTGATGATGTTGGAGGAAGGCCCGCTGTGGGGCGGCAGTTTTCGGGCGGATAACTATGGCAGCGATAGCACCGGTAAAGAGCGTGCCACGCTGGCTACGCAAATTAATAATCCCAGCGGAGCGGGCGATCGGGTCAGCCTGACCACCACGCAGAACGAAGGCAGTGAGCTATATCAGGGTAGTTGGCTTATACCGCTCGGCCATCACGGGCTAACGCTGGATGTTGGCGTGACCAATCTGCAATACGACACCATCACACCCGAGGGCAAGCTCTACGGCATTGAAGGCCGCACCCGCACCAACACCCAGTCACTGCGTTATCCGGTGATTCGCAGTCGCACGCGTGATCTGTGGCTCAATATCAATGGCCGTCAGCAGCATATGATCGATCGTGCCAATGGCGGGGAGACCAGCAACAAGCGCAAGAACTCTCTGGCGGTCTCATTAGATGGGACCCGTCTGGATGCCTGGGCGGGTGGCGGGCGTACCAACTGGTCTGTGGGGTTGACGGCCGGGCAGCTCGATTTAAAAGGCAACGCCGATAGCTTCAGCCAGGATCAGCAAACCTATAAAACGCATGGGTCATTTCAAAAGCTGGTTTTCAGCGCAACGCGCCTGCAGCAGCTAAACGATGGATTGACGCTTCAGGCCCGGCTGAACGGTCAGTGGACCTACGACAATCTGGATTCATCCGAGCAGCTCAGCTTAGGTGGTCTGGCTGGTGTACGTGGCTATCCGGGCGGTGAGGCTGGCGGAGATAACGCCGCTATTTTGCAACTAGAGGCTCGCTATGCCTGGCCTCAGCTGCTGCCCGGGGGTGTGTCAGTGCAAAGTCGAGCCTTTATCGACTCGGGCTGGGTGCAATTGCGCGACGACCCTTTTGACCTGAAGCCGGACACCGCAACCGATCGCAACAGTTACACCCTGCATGGTGCTGGCCTGGGGCTGACACTGTCGAAGGACGGACGTTTTCAGGCGAATGTGCTGTGGGCGCATTCATTGGGGGATAACCCGGGTCGCTCACCCGATGGCAATAACTCGGATGGATCCGATGATGCTTATCGATTCTATCTCCAAGGCTCTGCGCGGTTTTAGGGACGATTAATGAACCGCGTATTCCGAACGTTATACAGTGAAGCGCTCGGCACCTGGGTGGCCGTCGGCGAGCTGACACGCTCGCGCGGCAAGCGGCTGGGTCAAACGCGACATCGGCGCCGGGCCATCAGTGCCATCTTGGGGCCGGTTGCTGCATCGAGTCTGTTATTAAGCCCACTAGGGCTGGCTGCGCCGCTGCCTGATGCGCTGCCCAGCGGCGGGCAGATTACTGCCGGACAGGGTCAGATTAGCCGCGATGGCGCAAAAATGACCATCCATCAGCAGTCCGACCGGCTGATCGCCGAGTGGGACAGCTTTAATATTGGGCGCGAGGCCCATGTCCATTTTGACCAACCCAGCAGCGATAGCCATGCGCTTAGTCGTGTCACGGGCGGTTCGGCCAGTGATATCCAGGGCCGGCTGTCGGCCGATGGTAATGTGCTGTTAATCAACCCGGCTGGCATTTATTTCGGTGCCGATTCGCGCATTAATGTTGGCGGGCTGGTGGCTACCACGCTGGATATGGCCGATGAGGATTTCCTAGCCGGTGATTATCGCCTAACCGGTGCTGGTGGTGCTGTGATTAACGAAGGCCGCATCGAGACCCCGGAAGGTGGTCGTGTGGCATTGATCGCTCCAGTGGTCGAGAACACCGGTGATATCCACACGCCAGGTGGCGAGACGGCGCTGGTGGCTGCCGAGGCCGTGGATCTGGACTTTGCCGGTGATGGTGGATTGCGCATTCGGACCACACGCGGGGCCTTGGATGCGCTGGCCAGCAATGGTGGTCTGATCGCCGTGGGTGATGGTCGAGTAGTGTTGACCGCGCGTGGTGTGGATGAACTGACCCGGGCTGCAGTCAACAACACTGGCATCGTCGAGGCCAAAGGCATAGAGACTCGGGGTGGGCGCATCATTCTGGGTGGGGATGATGCGCTGCAGGCCGATTACGTCGATGTCACCCAGGATGGCGTGCTGGATGCCTCAAGCATGGCCGATGAGGGCGGTGACATCGCCATTGTCGGAGACGATATTACCCTGGCCACCGACTCGGTCATCGATGTCAGCGGCCAGACCGATGGGGGCCGCGTCCGCGTTGGCGGTGATTGGCAGGGTGGACAGGATCAGGATGATGCCCTGCCTGAGGCCGACCAGGTCATTATGCAAAAGGACTCGGTCATCCGTGCCAGCAGCCTGGATCAGGGCGATGGTGGTCAGGTCGTGCTGTGGGCATCGCGGTACACCGGCTTTGCCGGACATATCGAGGCGTTGGGTGCCGGTGACGGCGGTCAAGGTGGGCGTGTTGAGACATCGGGCGGCGTACTCAATGTCAGAGGCTGGGCCAATGTCTCTGCGCCGTTGGGTGAAAACGGTCAGTGGCTGTTAGATCCAAACAATATTGATATCACCAGCGGTGGCGATGACATCGATGGCACGGTGTACTCGCCAGGCACTACCGGCACGGTCGATGTGGATGCGATTGTTGCTGCATTGAATTCCGGCAGTGATGTCACGGTCATGACAACGCAGTCGGGCACCGGCGGGTCCGGTCATATCACCGTGCGGACACCGATTGTTGCCAAAGATTATTTGGCGGCCACCGATGCCAGTAACTCGCCCACGCTGACGCTGGATGCGGTGGGTTATGTCTGGTTTGCCGAAGATGTGGATGTGCGCGCCAATGTGGTGGCCACGGCCGATGGCGCGATTTGGGCGAGTTCCAACTACGACATCACCACCTATGGGCAGGATGTCATCCTCAATTCTCGGGCCAATGATGCCGCCGATGGCCAAATCTATGTCAACTCCAATATCACAACCCAGGGTGGCGATATTCTGCTCTATGGCGGATCGGTGTTTGATGACAACGCCTATGCCGTTGATAACGGTAGCGATCACGGCATTGAGATTACTAGTTCAGTGCTGGACGCCGGTGGCGGCGATATTTGGGCGGCCGGGCGCTCAATACAGGGCTTTACCTATGGTGGGTTGTATCTAGCCAGCTCCACATTAAAGACCTCGGGCGATGGCCAGATAACACTCAAGGGTGAGTCAACGCCTGGTGTTCAGCGCTACCGCCAGGGGGTGGGGCTGGGCATTAACAACGTCAACATTCAGTCTGACTCCGGCGACATCACTCTGGTCGGGACCAGTAACCTGCAGACGGATTACTACCACAGCGGGTACTACGGTCAGGGTATCCGGCTTTATGAATACTCGGATCTCTCGATTACCTCACAGACCGGCAATATTACGATCGAGGGCCGGAATACGGCTAGCAATTACGCCCAGGCCGGTATTAGTTTTGTCACCAATGACTCTGATGGCGTCACGATTGCCACCGGCGGCACGGGTAAGGTCGCCCTGATCGGCGAGGGTGATGGGTACGGTTTCTACACCGACTCCTCGAACAACCGGGGCGGTGCCCCCATTCAGTTTGGAGCGCAATACCGGGATACCTCCTATTCCACCAGTTTCTACACGCCGGTTTCGATCACCGCAGGCACAGGTGGCGTCGAGATGCTGGCGGAGACTGAAGATGCGCAAGGTTATGGCATCTACAAAGCCCGATCGGATGGCGGTAGCGCGGCCTTCACCATTAATTCGGCCGGCCCGGTCACATTAAGGGCCGATGAGGATATTTTCTTTACTGAAGCGACCGGCAGTCATCAGATCACGGCTGCCGGTGCCATTACGGTTGAGACCTACGATCGCTACGGGCAGATTGTTCTGCCGTCACTGATCAACCAAAGCGCTGCGCCCATCGATATCAGCACCGAGAATGGCAATATCCTGCTCGGCGGTATCGATAACCAGCAGGGCTCGGCGATTACCATCGTGGCCGGTAAGGGGTCGGGGGATGGCAGTGATCCCAGCTTAATGACCAATGGCCGGGTCGAGATCGACGATGACGTCATTCAAAGCGGGTCCAGCGACATTACCGTTTGGGCTGAAAGCTATATTCGCTTTGATGGTGACGTGGTTAAAACCGGCGCGGAGGAGTCTAACCTGACTCTGCGCAGCAATGACCATATCTATGTATATGGCGATGGCGGGCGATCCGACACCATTCGCTCAGATGGTAGCGCGCTCAATGTCACACTCAATGCCTGGGCGGATGAAACCGGTGTCGGTCAGATCTACACCCGGGGCAATATTCGCACCGCCGGTGGTGACATCATTCTTGGCGGCGGAGCCAACCCGCTGACCACGGCCACCTATGACAGCAATAATGAAGTCATCTACACCTACGACGGCACCTATGATGCCGCGGGTGGGTCGATTTCACTGCTGGGTCGCGGCAATGACAATTATTCCTCCGGCGTGCTCAGGCTGGATGACATGGTCTTTAAGACCTCGGGCAGTGGCGACATTACGTTATCGGCGATTAATCAGTACACCGGCAATGGACTGCATGGTGTCGGGCTTTATCTACAAAACATTCGCATTCAAACAGAGTCTGGCGATATCAGCGTCTACGGCGAGAGCAATAGCCAGAGTGACGATGACTATGACTTCAATGAAGGCATCCGCTTATCCGAGAGCACGGGGCTGGCGATCCTCTCTGAGACTGGAAATATCACCATTGAGGGACGCAATGAGTCCACCGGAGATGCCCACTCGGGTATTTCTCTGGTCACCAATTCGCAGCGCTATGTGGTTGAGGCGACCAATGGCGGCGCCACAACGGTAAGTGCCGATGGGTTCTCCGGAGATGTCAGTGCGCCGGTCTACATCGGTACGGGCGGCAGCGGCAGTGTGTCGCTGATCGCCCGCGGAGGGGTATTTGGCCGCTACAGCCGCTACAACCACATCAATAGTAATCGCAATGTCTATGGCGCCGCGCTGCAGATTGGCGCTCGGCATCAATCGGATGATCGTCTGAGTGGCTATGGCACGGAGGCGGCTATCGAAGCGGGGACTGGGGGTGTCTCAATTGACGCCACGCTTGGTGGTGTGGACACCGTCTACGGTTATGCCATCTACAAGGCCGATGAAAAGCCCCTGACGATTAACTCAGCCGGTGGCATCACCATTCGGGCTAATGAGGACATTATTTTTGAGCTGGGTGGTACGAATAACCCGATGACGGTCACGGGTGGGGCGATCGATATTCGCACGACGGCCGCGGGCCTGATAGATATTGGCGCGCTCAATAACCAGGCTGACCAGCCCCTCACCGTCGCCACTTATCAGGGTGATCTGCGGGTCGGCCAAATCGACAATGCCAATGGCACTGATATTCGTTTAATTGCCGGGGCCGGTGATACCACCTCCAATACCGGTGTTGACCTGACGGTGGGCTTGCCAACTGCTTCGCAAATGCGAGCGGGCGGCCTCTATCTGGAAGGCACTATCACCCAGTCCGGCGCGGGTGCGATCAATCTGCTCGCCGGCTATGACCTTAGAACCGACCACCAAATCCTTAAAGACGCGGGTACGGCCTCGACGCTGACCTTCCGAGCCAACCGGAATATTTATAACTACGCGGGCTCTCGCTCTAGTGGTGGGATTATCACGACCTCTGATCAGTTGGATGTGCTGTTTAACAGCTATGCCGATGAGAGTGGCTATGGCCGGATAGTGAGTCGGGGGAACATCACCACACTCGGTGGTGATATCCGCCTGCTCGGTGGTGATCTTACCGATGATAGTGGTGATAACAGCGCTGACTATGCCTACGGTGGCACCAGCAGTGCCTATGGTGTGTATGTCTACAGCGGCACGCTGGATGCCGGTGGGGGTGATATCACCATTCGGGGTGAGACCAAGGATGACTATACCGGCGGTGCGGTTTATTTAAGCAATGTACTGATGCGCACTGCCGGTGAGGGTGGCATCACGGTGGATGCCAAAAACACCGGGGGTACTCGTGGTCTGACCTCCCACGATGGTGTGGGGTTGTATTTGCTGCGCAGCCGTTTTGAGACCCAGGCTGGTGATATTTACCTCAAGGGCACCAGCAGTGTGGGCAGTGACGATGCCAGTGACTATGCCCAAGGCATTCGGTTGTATGAGTACGATGGCCTGAGTGTGATCTCCCAGACCGGTGATATCACGCTGGAGGGCCGGAACACGGCGGGTACGCACCCGCAGTCGGGTATCTCGCTGGTCACCAATAGCACCACAGCGGTGGGCGAGTACTTCAGCGGTGGTGTCACCGGTGGCACGACG
>CBFIIM010000065.1:0-8671 GCA_965662395.1 Spiribacter sp.
GGGCGGTTTGTGTTCGGCCAGAGCATCTTCTTCTCCGGCGAGATCAACCGCATCCTAATTATTATGATTACCTTTGCAGGCATCGGGTACGCGGCACGGCATGGCCGCCACATCCGCATGTCGGCGATTTATGATGCTTTCCCGGTAGCAGGGCGCAAAGCAGTGATGATTATCATCGCGCTAGTCACCTCAGCGGTGATGTTCTTCCTGCTCTACTACTCAGTGCTCTACATTATTGATCTCTATAACCGCGGCCGGGTCTTGCCGGCACTCGGTTTTCCTATTTGGACCATTTACCTGTGGGTGCCGCTTGGCTTTGGCATCACCGGCATCCAATACCTATTAACAGCGGTTAAGAATGTGCGGGAGAAAGACGTCTACCTCTCCACCGCTGTCGTCGATGGCTACAGCGACACCGAGACCGAGGTCTAGACGATGGGCCTGATTATGTTCACCGCCATGCTGGGCCTGCTGTTGCTCGGCTTTCCGATGATGGTTCCGCTGATCGTCGGTGCAGTCATCGGCTTTACGATGATGTTTGGCGGCTTTGGGCAAATGGAAACGCTAATCCAGCAGATGCTGGCTGGCATCCGACCGGCCTCGCTGATTGCTGTGCCCATGTTTATTCTGGCGGCCGATATTATGACCCGCGGCCACTCCGCCGAGCGGCTAATCAATATGGTCATGACCTTTATCGGCCATATCAAAGGCGGGCTTGCGGTCAGCACGGCGGCCTCCTGCACCCTATTTGGTGCCGTCTCAGGCTCCACGCAGGCCACCGTGGTGGCAGTGGGGTCGCCGCTGCGGCCAAGGATGCTCAAGGCAGGCTATAAAGACTCTTTCACCCTGGCGCTGATTATTAACTCAAGCGACATCGCCTTCCTGATCCCACCGAGCATTGGGATGATCGTCTATGGCGTGATCTCAGAGACGTCGATCGCCGAGCTGTTTATCGCCGGCATCGGGCCTGGGCTGATGATCCTTTTAATGTTCTCGGTCTACTGCATGATCTATGCGCACATTAAAGACGTCCCAACCGAGGAAAAGGCCAGTTGGCGGGCGCGTGCCGCGGCCGTGCGCGAGGCCCTCTGGCCCCTGGGGTTCCCGGTCATTATCGTCGGTGGCATCTATGGCGGTGTATTCAGCCCCACCGAGGCAGCCGCCGCCTGCGTGCTCTATGCCGTGATCCTTGAGTTTGTGATCTTTCGATCGCTCAAAGCCAGTGAGATCTGGTCAATTGCCAAGTCCACGGGTCTGATCACCGCCGTTGTCTTTATCCTGGTGGGTGCAGGCAATGGGTTCTCATGGATCATTTCTTTTGCCCAAATTCCAGATGCGGTTTTGGGGGCGATCGGTATTGATGAGGCCGGCCCGGTCGGTGTGCTGATTGCTATTTGCGTGGCGTTTTTCATCGCCTGCATGTTTGTCGACCCGATCGTGGTGATCCTGGTGCTGACCCCGATCTTTATGCCGGCGGTGGCAGCAACAGGCCTAGATCCAGTGCTGGTGGGCATTCTCATCACGCTGCAGGTGGCGATCGGTTCGGCCACACCGCCTTTTGGCTGCGATATCTTCACCGCCATCGCCATTTTCAAGCGACCCTACATCGAGGTAATCCGGGGTACTCCGCCGTTTGTGCTAATGCTGGTGACCGCCGCTGCACTGATTATTATGTTCCCGCAGATCGCCTTGGGGCTTCGCGATCTGATGTTTCAATAGAGGCACGCCATGGCAGCATTCAACCGCATTCTAATACCGGTGGATGGCTCAAGCGGTGCCGCTAAGGCGCTTGAGAAGGCCATCGAACTCCAGCACCTGACTCAGGCCGAGCTTTATGTCTTGTGTGTGTTTAAACACCACAGCGTGCGCGAGGCCTCCATCTCCATGGTCCGCCCCGGCAAGATGAATATGCCGGATGACGCGCTCAAGGAATATGCCACCGAGATCGCGATGTCGGCCAAACGCTACGTATTGGATCACGGCGTCCCGGCCGATCACCTGCGCGCATTTGTCAAAGGGGGACGGCCGGCCAGCACGATCGTGCAGTTTGCCCGCCAGCGTGAGTGTGACTTGATTGCCATCGGCGCACAGGGCACTACGGATGAGGCCAGTGTGCTACTGGGCAGCGTGGCCCATCGGGTAGCGGGCGCCGCCCACTGCCCCGTGTTAATCGTCTAGGTCACCGCAAACAGAACACCCAGCGCCACAGCGGCCAACCAAACATACAAGGCACGACGCACCATGGCATGGGTATCCATCACTGCCTCTGCGGTCAGGTCGCGCGGGGCTTCAGCCAGCGGCAGCCCTAGCGCGCCGAGCCCGGTCTCTGCTAAACGGCGTGATGCATCAGCGCCCACTTCCTCCTCCCACACGGACCAGGCCGCATTGAAGTGTCCGGCAAGCGCCAGGGCCAGCGCGCAGAGCCGATCCGGCATCCAGTCAAGCCAGCCCAGCACACGAGAAGCCACACCACAGTAATCCGGCCCGGCATTCTCCTGACAATCGCCGAATGCACGCGCCAGCACGACCAGTCGGTAGCCCAGCGCGCCCATGGGACCCAACAGGACAAACCAAAATATCGGGGCAAAGATGCGGGTCCGGGCGCGCAGGATCAAATGCCCGGCTGCGGCCTCTGGCATCCGCTCAAAGGCCACCTCACCGGCTGGACCGCCGGCCAGATCATTCAAGGCTGATGCCGCTGCGCTCTCATCCCCACGCCGCCAGGCCGCCGCAAATGCCGCCACCTCGGCCTCAATCGTCTCGCCCCCGCCAAAGACAAAACACAGCGCTGCCACACTGAGTACCAGCCAGATCAGCCCAAACCCGTCATCACCCACGCCCCACTGAATCAGGGCAACTGGCAAAAGCAGCGGCAGAATCAGCAGCGCCAAGCCACCGCCGTGATTCCACATCCCACGCGGCAGCAAATGCCCCTGCAGCCAGGCGGCATAGCGATAAAACCCACGGGCACTGCGCCAACCGCCAGCCGGTAAATGCGCGTTAATTAACAGCGCGACAATCAGTGCAATTAATGCCATTAGGACACCATCCGTTGCTGTGTGGCGGGCATGGCAATATTAAGCTGGCGCACAAGCCTGGCCCAGTCAAAAGAATCACCCGGGTCGGTTTTCCGCTGCGGGGCGATATGGCAATGCCCGACCACCCGATCAGTGCCAATCGCAGGATAGGCATCACGCAGCGCCTGAATCACCGCCTCAAGCACCTGGTACTGGTGTTCGGTGTAGGCCCTATCATCAGTGCCTTCCAACTCAATACCAATGGAGAAATCATTGCACTCGCAGCGGCCGGCAAACACTGACTGTCCGGCATGCCAGGCCCGATGGGTAAACGGAACAAACTGTATCAGCGCACCATCACGCCGGATGAGCAGATGAGCCGAGACCCGCAGGCCGTCCAGATAACCAAATCGGGGGTCGTCTAAGGTATCCAGCTGATTGGTGAATAAATCGATGATGGCCGGACCACCAAATTCACCGGCCGGCAGGCTAATGCCATGAATAACCACCAGCTCAGGAACGGCATCACAGGGGCGCTCATTGCAGTTGGGCGAGGCGATAAAGCTCGCCCCCTCGATCAGGCCTTTGGTGCAATCAACCCGCATAACCCCGCAATCCTTCACTGCGCCCGTTGCCTAGGATGATAGCATTGCTGCCATTGACCCATGTTCCAGGAGCACGCATGTCCAAAGCGGCCATCGAGCAAAATCGACTGACACAGGCGACCAGCCCCTATCTGCGCCAACATGCCGATAACCCCGTGCATTGGCAGCCCTGGGATCAGACAGCGCTAAGCGCAGCGCGCGAGCTTGACCGCCCGATCCTGCTCTCCATTGGCTATGCCGCCTGCCACTGGTGCCATGTCATGGCGCATGAGTCGTTTGAGAATGCCGCCATCGCCGAGCAGATGAACCGCGACTTCATCAACATTAAAGTCGATCGTGAAGAGCGCCCGGACTTAGATCGTATCTATCAAACCGCCCATCAGTTGTTGGCAGGCCGCGGTGGTGGCTGGCCGCTGACTGTTTTTCTGACCCCCGATCAACTGCCGTTTTTCACCGGCACCTATTTCCCGCCCACCTCGCGCGAGGGCATGCCCGGCTTCCCTGAGGTCATGACGCAAATTAGCAGCGCCTGGCAAGAACATCGTCAGGCGATTGAAGAGCAAAACGCCGAACTGGCCGAGGTGCTCCAGCGCATTGCCACCACAACCGCGGCCGAGGCGCTGCCAGCGGCCGATCAACTAGAGGCGGCACGACTGCAGCTTGGCGAGCGGTTTGATCCGGCCTTTGGGGGTTTTGGCGGGGCACCAAAATTCCCTCAACCGGTCGGACTTGAGCGGCTGCTGCGTCACTATGCCCGCAGCCAACAAGCCGGAGATCCGGACCGCGGGGCCTTGCACATGGCCTGTCATACGCTGCGGCGAATGGCCCTTGGCGGGATTTATGACCAAGTCGGCGGTGGCTTTGCCCGCTACAGCGTCGATGGCGAATGGATGATTCCGCATTTTGAAAAAATGCTCTCAGACAATGCCTTGCTCATGGCAGTGGCAACCGATGCCTACCGCGCCACCGGTGATAAATTCTATCGACGTATTGCCCGGGAGACGGCTGAGTGGGCGTTGCGCGAAATGCGCCTGCCCGAAGGCGGTTTTGCCAGCTCACTGGATGCCGACACCAGCGAGGGCGAGGGGTTTTTCTACCTCTGGACCCCAGATCAAGTGCGCGAAGTACTCGATGCCGACGAGGCCGAGTTGGTGATTTTGCGGCTGGGGCTGGATGAAAAGCCCAACTTTGAGGGCCGCTGGCATCCACAAGTGCATATGGCCTTCTCTGAGCTGGCCAAACGGTTGCACACACCGCGAGATGAGCTGGTGAAACGTTGGCAATCCGCGCAGGCCAAGCTGCTGGCCGCTCGTGATCAGCGTGAGCGCCCGGGTCAGGATGACAAAGTCCTCACCGCCTGGAATGCGCTGATGATCCAGGGACTAGCCCGTGCCGGGCGATTCCTTGGACTGCCTGAGCTGATTGATGCCGCTGAAGCGGCTGAGCGCTTTATTCGCGAGAATCTCTGGCGCGAGGGCCGGCTGCTGGCCAGCTACCGTGCCGGCCGCGCCACCCTGCCCGGGTATTTGGATGACCATGCCTTTATGCTGGCCGCACTGATCGAGCTGCAGCAGGCACGCTGGTCATCGGGCCGTGAAGACTGGGCCCTGTCGCTGGGGGATGTGCTGCTCGAGCAATTCGAAGATACGGAAGGAGGCGGATTCTTCTTTACCGCCGCGGATCATGAACAGCTGATCCAACGCCCGAAACCGCTGACCGATGACGCCCTGCCCTCAGGTAATGGTGTGGCAGCACTGGCGCTCAACCGACTGGGCCACTGGAGCGGTGATACCCGCTACCTAGAGGCTGCTGAGCGCGCGATTCGTGCCGGCGCGGCCAGCATCGAGAAATCTGCCGCGGCCCACTGTGCACTGTTAAATGCGCTGGATGAGATTTTGGACCCACCCGAGTTAGTGGTCATTCGAGTCGGGGCGGACGAAGCGCCCGCCTGGCGTGAGGTGGCCGAGGCCGGTTACAACCCGCAGCGGATTGTCTTTGCGCCGGATACCGAGACGGCGATTGGTGCTGTACCTGCGAATGACGCCACCCCCGGCGCCTGGGTCTGCCGCGGGCACACTTGCTTGCCCAAGGCCTCAACGCCGACAGAACTGGCCGATCGGTTGGCGGATTAATCGAAGTCCCAAGTCCAGCCCTCTGGTTTCTCATCGTCGTCAGACTCCGGCCAAAATGATTTGCCGGCGTCGGGATCTTTCTCGAGATCTTTTTTGATTTTCTCTTCCCATCCGGCCCTTGGATGCTCATTGTCTTCAGTCATTCCATCAACCTCCTGCGACCAACAAATCCGTTGCATCAGTCCGTTTCTCCCGATGCGGGTGAAGACCTTTCCCAGTATGCCGTTGGCATCGATATGGAAACCACCCTCCGGCGTCGCTAACCGGTGGGCGGTTTTTTAGTGGGCGCTACAAATCCAGCTTTCCCTGCCCCGGCGCAATGGCCGACCGGCGTGTGCGAGGGCGCTCGCGGCTAGGGGTGCGGCTGGCATGCTGGCGGCGGATGCGGGCGGACTCAGAACCTAAATCACGGCTGGCGCGATGGGCCTTGATGCGCGCTCGTGCCTCACGCGCGGCCTGCTCATGATCAACCACCGGCAGTGGATAGTCGATATCCAACCGAACGCCATAACGCGCCTGCAGGCTCGCCGGTAGCTTCCACGGCTCATGAATCCATTCAGCAGGCACTTGCGCCAGCTCCGGCAGCCAGCGCCGAATGTAATCACCGGCTGGATCCTGATCGCGCGACTGCTTAATCGGATTATAGATCCGCAGCGTGTTAATCCCGGTCGTGCCGGACTGCATCTGAAACTGGCAGTAATGAATGCCCGGTTCGTAATCAGTGAAAAGCCTTGCCAAATGCAGGGCCGGCTCGCGCCAATGCAGCCACAGGTGATAGCTCGCCACCGCCACCAACATCGCGCGCATGCGAAAGTTAATCCAGCCATCATGTGCCACATGGCGCATACAGGCATCGACAAACGGCAGCCCCGTGCGCCCCTCAGCCCAAGCGGATAACCGATGGGCATCCACGGCTGACTCATCGCGCAGCCCGTCATAGCCACGATGCAAGTTGCGCCACTCGATACTGGGCTCATCCTCCAGTTTTTGGATGAAATGACAGTGCCAGTGCAAACGCGACTCAAAAGATTTCAGTGACTGCGACCAGTACGAGCGCGGCGCAGCGGCCTTGGCTTCAACCCAACGTCGGCGATGGGTTTGCACAATCTCGCGCAGCGACAGGGTGCCGTAGGCAATATGCGGGGAGAGCCGCGAGCAGACCTGCTCGGCCGTGCGTGGACTGGACATGCCCTGGCGGTATTTCTCACCCCGCTCGGCTAGGAAGCTGGCTAGCAATGCTTGACCAGCCTCGCGACCGCCGGGCTGCCGGCCCGGGCAGGGCGTTTGGCCAAAGCCCAATGCCGTCGGAAGCGCAGAAATTGAATCCGTTGGCGATGACACATCACCGGCCATAGGCTTCGCTGCCGAGACGACTGGCGCCAGCGGCGCCGGCTCAATCCGCTTGGGCACGGCGGCCAACGGCGCCTTCATCCGCTGGTCCCAATGCTTGGACCAAACATCCCGATTCGGCAGCGGGCGGACCACGCCAAACTGCGGTGTTTCATGTAACGCCACACCCGCACTGCGGCACCAAGCCGCCACCGCGCGATCCCGCGCATAGGTCCAGGCATTGCCGGTTTCTTCATGGGCATGAACCGCTGCAAAGGGCAATCGCGCATGCAAACGCGCAAACACATCGGGCAGATCACCCTGCAGCACCCATAGCGGTGCACCCAACCCCCGCAAAGCCGCATCCAGCTCGATCAGGCTTTCGCGAATAAATGACCAGTGCCGCGTCGCGGTATCCGGCTGTTGCCAGTACCCAGGCTCAATCACATACACCGGCAACACTGGCCCAGCAGCGGCCGCCGCCGCCAACGGGGCATGATCCACCACGCGTAGATCGCGCTTAAACCAGACTAACTGGGTATTCAACGCGTCCGGCCCCGCTTGCCACTGGGTACGTGACGCGGGCGCGGTGTCTGATCGTCCTCTGCGCCCGATTCGGCGACCGCAGCCAGTGACCGATTGCGCCGGCAACGCTCTGAGCAATAGATCACGTTATCCCAGTCACGCGCCCATTTGCGCCGCCAATTAAACGGGCGCTGACAGACCACGCAAATTTTGCTGGGAAGGGCTTTGGGCATGATGCGAACTCGCCCAATTATCCGGCTGGAGACCCGGGTGATTGCGCGGCAATGGCCTGCTCCATGCGCCCGCGCAACGCCTCCAGGCCCTCGCGCAGTGACGGCGTCCCCTGATCGAAGGCAAACGGAGCATGATGGAGTGCGCATAATGTCCCCAACACGCCACCATCGGGGTCATGCAGTGGATACCCCAAGTAGGTGCCTAGGCCAAACTTCACCAGATCCTCATTCCCTGCCCATTCCGGGTCGATTTGTGCATCGATCACCTCCAGCGGGTGATCATCGTTAACAACCTGCTCGCAGTAGAGCTTATGACAGCCCGGATTAACGCTTTTTGGCCCGGCATCCCCGGGGTGATAGGTGTCCTGCCGCGGGCCGGCGCTCAGCACGGTCACCATATGCGTAGGCGTTGAGTGCATGACCAGCAGCGAATCAATGCCGCTGTCTGTGGCCAGCGTCTCCAGCGCGGCCTGCCAGTCATCGGCAAATCCTTCGTAGTAGCTCGAATCGGTCACTGCTTGCTCCTTCGATCCAATGATGGGTTGTTCATGCCAAGATACCCGTTATGAAAAAGCGTACCTACGCCCTAACCGACTTACGCCCCGGTGAAGAGGATCATTTTTTTATCGAGGCGTTGGACCGCAAACTATGGCAGCCGACTGCGCAGGCAGCAAAGGATGGCCAATGGGATATGCGCTGGCAGGTCGGCATGCCAAGCGCCTTGGACTTTGCCCGCATCGATCACACCCGGATGATCAATCATATCCCGGGCAATGGCTGTCTGACCGTCAAATCGGCCCTGGCCGATACACTGACCCGCTTAAGCGACC
>CBFIIM010000066.1:0-7969 GCA_965662395.1 Spiribacter sp.
CCCCATCGGCAATATCGCCGCCCGGCAGCGTCTGGTCGCCCGTCCAATCAGTGATCGGCGCGCCCAGCAGCGGCGCAACGCGATCGACCGCCTCGCGAGCCAGGGTGCGATAGGTTGTGATCTTGCCACCGAACACCGAGAGAAGCGGCGCGGCCGATTCATCCAGCTCCAGGCTGTAATCGCGACTGACCGCCGAGACGTTTTCAGATTCGCTCTCATCATACAAAGCACGCACACCGGAGTAGGTCCACACGACATCGTTGGGGCCGATCGGTTGTTTGAAATACCGGTTGAGCGCATCACACAGGTACTGAATTTCTTCGGCACTGGCCTCGGCATCGGCCGGGTTACCCTCATAGGCCACATCGGTGGTGCCAATCAGGGTGAAGTCCTTTTCATAGGGAATCGCAAAAATCACTCGACCATCGTCATTCTGGAACAGGTAGGAATCTTCGTGATCGAACATTTTAGGCACCACAATATGGCTGCCTTTGACCAAATGAACGTCTTTATTCTCACCGCGGTGCATCGACTCATCTAAAAACCGCGCCACCCACGGGCCGGCGGCATTGACCACAGCTCGCGCCTGTACCACCTGTTTGTCGCCGCTTGCGACATCGGTTAACTCCACCGCCCAGCCGTCTGTACTGCGCTCAGCCCCAGTGCAGCGGGTGCGTGGCAAAATGCGGCCCCCACGCGCCTCAACATCCATGCAGTTAAGAACCACCAGGCGGGAATCCTGCACCCAGCAGTCAGAGTACATAAAGGCTTTGCCCAGGCTGTCCTTCAGCGGCTTGCCGGCGTAGTGATTGCGCAGGTCAATCCCTTGCGATCCCGGCAGTTTCTTACGTCCGCCCAAATGATCGTACAGAAACAGGCCCAGACGGATCATCCAGGCTGGACGCAGCGCTTTGACGTGCGGCATCACAAAACGCAGCGGCCAAATAATATGCGGGGCGATGGCCATCAGCACTTCGCGCTCGGCGAGTGCCTTTTTGACCAATCGAAATTCGTAGTATTCCAGATAGCGCAGGCCGCCATGCACAAGCTTGGTGCTAGCCGAGGAGGTGTAGTTGGCCAAATCGCCCTGCTCACACAGCAGTACCCGCAAGCCGCGCCCTGCTGCATCGCGGGCAATACCCGCGCCGTTGATGCCGCCACCCACGACGACCAGATCGTAGCGATCGCTCTGCTGACCCTCGAGTTCCACGAGTGCCTCTCCTCCAGTAGCTTTGACGAGCGACTATCCTGCCGCTTTCTGATGTTCGGTTTCAAACATACCACTGGGAATTGGGGAGTCAAGCGAACATTTTCGAGCATTCATTGCTCAGTAATGATCAACTTGCCCCCATGCTCGGCCAGGATTCGGCGGATCGGCGCTGGCGGCTCCGCATCGGTGTAGAGCTCGGTAATCTGGGACAGATCAGCCACTCGCACCAGGGCATTACGGCCAAATTTGCTGTGGTCTGCGCCCAATAGAATCGAGCGGGCATTGCCCATAATCATTTGCAGCACGCGCACTTCACGATAATCAAAATCCAGCAAAGTGCCGTCTGGATCGATCCCGGAGATACCCATCACCGCATAGTCGACTTTAAATTGATTCATAAAATCAATAGTCGCCTCACCGGTAATGCCACGATCGCGATGACGGACCACACCGCCGGCCACAATCACCTCACAGTCGGGGTTTTCGGCCAGAATGCTGGCCACGTTAAGGTTGTTGGTAATCACCCTCAGACCATGGTGTTCACGCAGCGCCCGAGCGACCGCTTCAGTCGTCGTCCCCAAGGTCATATACAGCGATGCCTGATCGGGAATACGTGCGGCGATCGCCTCGGCAATACCTTCTTTCGCCTCAGGATAGAGGATTTGTCGAGCCTGATAGGCCACGTTCTCAACACTCGAGGGCAATCCAGCGCCTCCGTGGTAGCGGCGCAGGAAACCGGCATCACACAGCGCATTAATATCGCGCCGAATGGTTTGTGCGGTCACCGAAAAATGCTGAGCAAGCTCTTCAACCGAGACGAAGCCCTGTTCCTGGACTAGGCTCAGCATCGCCTGCTGCCGACGATTGAGCGCCATCGAGTCACTGTCTATCGCCACCAGCACGTCCTCTTATTTTTTCGGATATGAACATCTTACTTGACATTTTTTTTCGGGATTCGATGATACCGACTTGATATAACGACGCAATTCATCCGGAGGAGGGCATCGGTATGGCCGAGCGAGACGGTATTCTGGCCATCGATCAGGGCACGACAAGCTCGCGGGCCATAGTGTTTGATCTGAAAGGACAGATCATCGCCACCGCCCAGCGCGAATTTCCCCAGCATTACCCGCAAAACGGCTGGGTGGAGCACGACCCCAAAGACCTGCTCGACACCACACTTGAGACCAGCACCAAAGCACTGAAGGCCGCCAAAGCCGCGGGGGTACATGTCCGCACCATCGGCATCACCAATCAGCGCGAAACCACCGTTGTCTGGGATCGCGCCACCGGCGAGCCGGTCTACAACGCCATCGTCTGGCAGGACCGCCGCACCGCCGAGCGTTGTGCCGCGCTCAAGGCAGCCGGCCACGAGGCCCTGGTAACTGAGCGCACCGGGCTGCTGCTGGATCCCTACTTCTCCGCCACCAAAATCGCCTGGATCCTGGATAACGTCCCGGGGGCGCGCGACCGCGCAGAGCGCGGGGAACTGGCCTTTGGCACAGTGGACACCTGGCTGTTATGGAAGCTGACCAATGGCCGCCATCATGCAACGGATGCCACCAACGCCAGCCGCACGGCCCTTTTCGATATCCATCGGCAACACTGGGATGACACACTGCTACAGCTTTTTAACATCCCCAGCGCCGTCCTGCCCGAAGTGCTGGACAGCGCCGCTGACTTCGGCACCACGGATGAGTCCATTCTAGGCATGGCGCTGCCGATCGGTGGTATCGCCGGTGACCAACATGCGGCCATGGTGGGTCAGTGCTGCTTTACCCCGGGCATGATTAAAAGCACCTACGGCACCGGCTGTTTTGCTCTGATGAACACCGGGGATCAGGCCGTCTGCTCAAGCCATCGCCTGCTGGCCACCACAGCTTATCGGGTTAACGGCAAGCCCACGTATGCCCTGGAGGGAGCCATTTTTGTCGCCGGTGCCGCCATCCAGTGGCTGCGTGATGAGCTGGGCATCATCGCGCACGCCTCGCAAAGTGAGGGACTGGCGAATGACGCCGATGCCGAGGGTCTTTACATGGTCCCCGCCTTTACCGGCCTGGGCGCCCCCTGGTGGGATCCCAATGCCAGAGGGGCCATTTTCGGGCTGACCCGTAATACCGGCGTAGCGGAATTTGTCCATGCGGCACTGGATTCCGTTTGTCTGCAGACCGGTGATTTGCTCGAGGCCATGGCCGCGGCCTCCGGGACTGCGCGGGAAACCCTGCGCGTTGACGGTGGAATGGTGGCCAACAACTGGCTATTGCAACGACTGGCCGATTTAACCGGCCTAGCGGTCGAGCGACCGGAAATCATCGAAACCACTGCCCTGGGGGCGGCCTATTTAGCCGGGCTGCAACACGGTTTTTATGACTCGCTTGAAGACCTGCAATCGCAGTGGTCACTGAACCGGCGATTTGAGCCGGCCATCTCGCGATCGGCCCGTGAACATATTGTCGAAGGCTGGCACGACGCGGTGCGCCGGACGCTGACCACGACTTCATACTCACAGGGATAGTGGCATGGGTAGCGGCATGGTCAGCCGCGCCTACCCCGCGCTATCATGGACTTTTGACCGGAGAGACCCATGCAATATCTGCACACGATGGTTCGCATCACTGACATCGACGCGTCACTCCACTTCTACTGTAATCAGCTGGGCATGGAAGAGATCAGCCGCCGGGAAAACAGCCAAGGCCGATTTACGCTGATTTTTTTAGCCGCCCCAGATGATGTCGAACAGGCACGCAGTGAAGCGCGCGCGCCGATGCTCGAGCTCACCTACAACTGGGATCCCGAGGACTACACGGGTGGGCGCAATTTCGGCCACTTGGCCTATCGGGTCAATGATATCTATGCCTTCTGTCAGAAACTGATGGACCAAGGGGTGACCATCAACCGCCCGCCGCGCGATGGCTATATGGCCTTTATCAAATCGCCCGATGGTATCTCGATCGAACTGCTGCAAAAGGGTGATCCACTGCCCGCGCAGGAACCCTGGGCGTCCATGCCCAACACCGGCAGCTGGTAGTGGCGAGCGCATCCGAAAAGCCCGTCAGCCCGGCTTTGGCCCGCCCCATGGATGACCGCCGCCGCGATCTGATCGGGCTGGCCGGCTGGATTCTGCTGGTGGTCATCACCGCCATGGGCGGAATACTCAGCCCGCCGGGCGACTGGTATGCCGGGCTACTCAAGCCTGCCTTCACCCCGCCCAACCTGGCCTTTCCCATTGCCTGGACACTGTTGTATGTGTTGATGACCATTGCGGCCTGGCAGGTCTGGCGACGTGTGGGGCTAATCGGCGGACTCGCCGTGCTGCTGCCGTTCATCGCGCAACTAGGCGCCAATGGTCTGTGGAGTGTTCTGTTTTTTCAGTGGCACCGACCTGACCTGGCGCTAGTCGATTTGGTGGTGCTTTGGTCGCTGGTGCTGCTGACCATCGTGCGTTTTCGCCGGGTTCATCCACCGGCGGCCTGGCTGCTGGCGCCTTATCTAGTCTGGATTACCTACGCAGGCTATTTAAATATCAGCATCATCCTGCTAAATGGTCCCGCGCCACCGGGCTAAACCCTCCCGGCACGGTGTGCTCAGCCGCGCTCGATGCGCTCCTGCCACTCGGCTTCGGAAAACTCCAACCCCTCACGCTCCCATGGCGGAATGGGGGTGAAGACTTCGACCAGAAAATCAACAAACGCCCGCACCTTGCGCGATAAATGCCGGCGATGCGGATAGAGCAGGAAATAGGCCGAGCTCTCATGCGGATACTGCGGTAACACCGGCACCAACTCGCCCCGACGAATGGCGGGCATCACCAGCCAGGTGGATAGCCGCGCAAGCCCCACACCGCCCAGGGCCGCCTCATACAGGGCATCGGCGGTGTTTGCCCGAAAGTTGCCTTTAACATGCAGTACCCGATGGCCGTGGTCGGCATCCTCAAAGGCCCAGTCATTAAATTGCGAGACCTCATAGAGCGTCAGGCAATTGTGATCGAGCAGCGCCTCCGGGGTCCGCGGCTTGCCGTATTGCTCAATATACTGGGGTGAGGCGCAGATAATTCGGCGGTTCACGCACAGCCGTCGGGCAATCACCGATGGGTCTTCCATCTGCTCGCGCCACTGAATGGCGACATCGATACCCTCTTCAATTAAATCCACATGCCGGTCAGTGAGCTCAAACTCGATATTCAGCTCGGGGTAGCGCTCGAGGAATTCATTAATCCTGGGCAGCACTTCAACCCGACCAAAGGCCACTGTGGCCGCTACCCGCAGCGTGCCCCGCGGATTTTCGTTCAGTGCAGTGACGGCCTCTTCGGCCTCTTCGATCTCTTGGACGATTCGCGCACAGCGCTCGTAGTAGGCATGGCCCACTTCGGTCAGGCTGACGCGACGGGTGGTGCGGTTAAAAAGCCGCACCCCAAGGCGGTCCTCCAAACGACGAATCTGCTTACTGACCGCCGAGGGCGTCAGATCAAGATCACGAGCGGCCGCCGAGAAACTGCCCTTATCAACGGCACGAACAAACATGTGCATTTCTGCGGCGCGATCCATTAGCTCACCTGTGCCTTATGTTCAACAATAATTTTCCAAACAGCCGGATTATCTTCCAACGGGAACAGCGTACCTTAGTTCCTCAATCAACATCTATCTTGGAGCAAGATTATGGAAGCCCGTCAAATTACCCCGACAGAGATCGACATCGCTGTGCATCAGGCCGAGGCCATTCGCAGTGCTTATGTAGCCAAAAGCTGCCGGGCCATCTTTAAGCGGATCATCGAGACGGCCGATCAGTACAAGGCCACCCGTGACCAGCTGGCCAACCAGCGCTAAGCACCCAGCGCGCGTAGCGCCCACAGCCCCAGCATACCGGCCACGAGCGTCAGCACGGTGCCGCGGGTTCGCCAGGCCACACCGGCGGCGATCATCCCCGCGGCTAGCCGGGCGCTATCCAGACTGCCATCAGTCTGCCATTGAATGATCCCAGGCATCACGAGCGCGGCAAATACGGCGGGCGGGACATAGTTCAAAGCCCGTCGCAGCAGGTCCGGTAGTTGCAGCCCACGGCCAAAGACCAAAAACGACCCCCGCCAGAAAAACGTGCCAGCACCAATGGCGATCACCACCCACCAAAGCGGATCAATCATTTCGCCACCAACGCTCAGCCATGACCCCAGCGGCGATCCCCGCGATGGCTCCCAAGGTCAGCCCCAGACCGGCTGGCAATCCACGCCCTAGCACCGAGAGACTGCCACCTACTACCGCCGCCACCAGCGCCGGGCGGTTTTTAATCGACATGACCAACAGCGCTAAAAAGATCAGCGGCACAATAAACCCCAGCTCCCAGGCCGCCGGCATTGCCGTCCCCGCCCAGTAGCCAAAGGCGGTGGCAAACTGCCAAATTACCCACAGCGGCAAGGCCACACCCAGATAAAACCAATGGTTATGCAGCGATGGACCGCCGGCCATCACCCGCGGCAGGGTCAGGGCATAGGCCTGATCGGTCAGGATATAGGCAATTAGCCCACGCCAGCCGGATGGCAAATGATGGAAATGCGGGGCTAAATGGGCGCTGTACATCAGCATGCGCAAATTGATCAGCAGCGCGGTCAGCACCACAATCGGCACCGCGGCACCGGCATCAATCAGCTGAATACTGGCGATCTGCGAGGCCCCGGCAAAGACAATAATCGACATACCCTGGGTGACCCAGTAGCCAAGGCCCGCATCCAAGCCCGCCACGCCGGCGGTCACGCCAAAGGGGATGATCGCCGCCACCATGGGCACCACGGCGCGCATCCCTTCGGCCACGGCACGGCGACGATCACCCATCAGGCAGGCGGAGGCTGGGTCTCTTGGAACGCTGGACGGGCCAGCAATGCCTCCATACGGGGCACCACCTGTGGATGTTGCGCGCGCCAATTCACCTCTTCGGCAAACCGGTAATCCAGCCAATCAAGGGCCACTGCCACGGCGATATCCCCCAAATCCGGATCCGCACTGCGGCTAATATCCAGCCGTTCGGCCAGGGCATGCGCACAGCGCTGCAATGCTTGCGCACGACGTTGGCCAAGGGCTGATTCACCATCAGCAAACCGTCGCTGCAAAAACGCCCCCACTCCGGCATCCAGGCAGGTCAACGCTGCACCCAGCTGCGCATGGACACGCTCGACATTGTCGCGGCCGATTAGCCGCGGCTCCGGGAAGCGCCGCTCCAAATACAGCAGAATAACGCCCGTCTCGGTCAGTGCTTCGCCATCATCGGTGACCAGCGTCGGCACCCGGCAGGCTGGATTGACCGCCAGCAGCGCCTCGGGTGACTGCCAAGGGTCGAGAAAGCAATACTCAACTCGATCAATCAGCTGTTTTTCAACCAGCGCCACACGCACCATGCGCGCATACGGTGAAGTTGGTGATGTGTAGAGTTTCATGAAACAGCATACCCCCCAATACGACCCCGCCAACGCCCGATGGCCTCCCCCATCCGATGCCCCAGCATCAGCAGGCAGGGTGTCAAAATCAACGTCAATACCGTGGCAAAGCTCAAGCCACCGGCAATGGTCGCTGACAACTGTGCCCACCACTGTGTGGAGGGCGCGTTAAATTCAATCGTCCGGGAAATCAGATCGATATTCAGCTTCAGCACCATCGGCATCAGCCCCAACACCGTGGTGATCGAGGTCAGCAACACCGGGCGCAAGCGTTGAGCGGCGGTGCGCAGAATGGCCTCTGGGACCGGCATCCCTTCAGCGCGCAGCGCGTTGTAGGT
>CBFIIM010000067.1:0-7700 GCA_965662395.1 Spiribacter sp.
GACAAGCTGCTGAAGCACCGGTGTCCCTTGAATAAAGCCGACAAAGTTATCACGGCGTTTTGTCTCAAGGACCAGACGGGCTGCTTGCTCAAGTGCCTCGCGCGAGGTGCAGTCATACCCGTGCCCCAAATAAGCACAGGCCGATCCCAGTGTGACTTGGCTGTCTTCAGGAACGGCAAAGGGCGCTGAGGAATTGACCTCCGGATCAAATAGCACAGCCCAGCTCGCCGGCTGATCACCTAGCGCTTCGCGGTTGTAGACCAAGCCGGTTGTTCCCCATTGATAGGCAGCGGAGTAGACATTGCCTGGATCAAAGGCTGGATCCTGAAAGGTATCCATCAAATTGCTCAGGTTGGGAATTTGGGCATGATCCAGTGGCTGCACCAACCCGCTGGCGATCAGCCGGGGGATGTAGTAATTCGATGGGACGATCACATCGTACTGGCTCACGCCACCAGCCTGGAGCTTTGCAAACATTTCACCATTGGAGTTGAAGTAGTTCTCCACCACTTCCACGCCATATTCCTGCTCGAAATTCTCAATAATTTCAGGATCCATGTACTGCGACCAGTTAAACAGATAAAGGGTCTCGCCCTCGAACTGCGCGGCCACAGACTGAGAACCGGCCACAAGCCCTAAGGCCAGCAATACGGCAGGTAGACAACGATGCGTCATTGATTCAATCCCCTTTGGGTAGTTGGTCAGTCAATTCTTCCGCTGCCTTTGTCCCAGCAGACTGATAGCAGCCAGAACAAAAACAGTGGCAATCATCAGTGTAGCGATCGCATTCACCTCAGGTGTTATCCCCTTGCGAATCGCACTCCAGATATAGATAGGCAGTGTGGTGCTGTCCGGGCCTGCAGTAAAGAAGCTAATCACAAAATCATCGATGGACAGTGTCAGCGCCAGCAGAAAACTCGCGGCTATGGCAGGACGGAGCAGCGGGATGATGAAAAACCGCAAGCGCTGCCAAGGGCTGGCGTAGAGATCCTGTGCGGCCTCAAAAAGACTGGCATCCAGTGCCAGCAAACGCGCATTCACCAGTAGTGCGACAAACGGTACCTGGAAAGTCACATGGGCAATCACCATGGTCCCAAGCCCAGGGGCTAAAATTCCAAGCCACTGATTAATCAAAACAAAAAACGTCATCTCAGCGATGCCAAACACAATATCCGGCATAATCACTGGGAGATAAATCAGCCAGACCAGCCAGGAAAGCCGGCCCAGGCGATAGCGAAAAAATCCATAACCCAGCAGGCCACCCACCACCACGGCAATCGTGGTGGAGACTGAGGCCAGCACCACCGTATTCCATAGCGCATCCATAATGACGTCGTTGGCAAAAAGGCGGCGATACCACTCCAGCGAAAATCCAGCAAAGCGCGCCGAGGAGTTAATGCTGTTAAAGGAGAAAACCACCACAACGGCCAACGGCGCGTATAAAAACACCAGCAAGGCGTACCAGAAAAAACGCAGCCCCACCTGCAACCGAGACGTCTTCACAACACCACCTCGCGGTCACCGCCAAGACGTCTGCCCAGATCGCGCAAGACCTTAAGACCCATCAGGGTGACCGCAATCATAATCAGCGCGCCCGCAGCACCGAGCGGCCAATTACTGGCTTGGGAAAACTGTCTGGCCACCAAGTTGCCAATCATCATCGAGCGCCCGCCACCCAGCAATTCGGTAACGACATACATGCCAAAGGCAGGAATCGCCACCAGCACAATCCCTGCCATCAGGCCCGGCAGCGTCTGCGGAAAGACCGCGTGACGAAAAACCAAGACTGGGGTGGCAAAAAGATCCTTCGCTGCTTCCACCTGCGCCATATCCAGCCGCTCAAAAGCGGCATAGAGCGGCAGCACCATAAACGGCAGAAAGTTGTAGACCAACCCCACGATCACCGCAAACTGGGATGGGAAAAGGCCCATTTGCGGCTGAATGACCCCCATCCAAGCCGCCAACTCAGTCAGCGGCGCACCCGGCGCTAGGATGTTCATCCAGCCCACCGACCGAATGACCTGATTGGTCCATGACGGCACCACGATGGCCAGCAACATCATTGCCCGCCAACGCGCCGGACAAGTGGTGATGTAGTAAGCCACTGGATAGGCAATCAATATGACAATGACGGTGGCAAGCAACGTCTGCCAGACTGAGCGTAGCAGCGTATAAAGATTTCCAGGGCTCCAGCCCAGAAAACCAAAGCCAGCTAGCTCACGAAAAGATTGCAGGCTCAGCGGTAGGGTCGGCAGGCCATAAGGACCATTGGTCAGGAACGCCATCCCCACCAGATAAAGGCTGGGCAGCACCAGAAACACCAAAATACAAAGCGCACCGGGTGCAACGGTGAGCAACAGATGTCGCATCTCCTGCCATTGTTTGAGCAATCACCCGTCCCCCTGATCACTGAGAATGGCCGTTGCCGGCAGAGCCAGCTCAAGCCAGAGCTGCTGGCCCGCCTGATAAGTTGTCTGACCCTGATTGGCGATGCTAGCCATCAGCGGGTAGCCATTGCAATGAAGCCGGTACTCGGTAACCCCCCCGCGGTACAAGCACTCCTCCACGGTCACCGGCAAGGGGTTGGATGCGCTGTCAGGGGCTGAATGCAAAGTCAGCGACTCGGGTCGGAGCAACAGATGGCTACCCATTCCGCTGACCCCTTCAATACGACCGATACCGGTATCAAGCCCTTGGTTGTCCCTGCCATGGATAGGCACCAGATTTTCATGCCCCATAAATTGCGCGACAAAGACATTGGCCGGCGTTTCGTAAATAGCCTGTGGCGTTCCCACCTGAACGATGCGCCCCTCATTGAGCACGGCAATTCGATCACTCATCACCATGGCCTCTTCCTGGTCATGAGTGACGAAGACAAAGGTCATGCCCAGTTGGCGTTGCAGGCGTTTGAGTTCGATTTGCAAGCGCGAGCGAAGCCCTGCATCAAGCGCGGACAGGGGTTCATCTAACAAAAGGACATCCGGCTCATTGACCAAGGCCCGGGCCAGCGCCACACGCTGTCGCTGACCACCGGAGAGTTGCTCGACACGACGCTCAAGCATCGCAGCAATGCCCGTTAGCTCAGCAATATGCGCGATTCGCTGCGCCACCTCTGCTGCAGGCCTGCGCTGCATCTGCAACCCAAAGGCAATGTTCTCGCGGACATTACGATGCGGAAACAGCGCATAGGACTGAAAAACGGTATTGACGCTGCGCTGATGCGGGGGAACGCCATGCATCGCTCGGCCACCGATCAAGATGCGCCCGGCATCGGGCTGATCCAGCCCGGCAAGTAATCTGAGTAACGTGGTTTTGCCACAACCCGATGGACCAAGAAGGGTAAAAAACTCACCGGCCTGCACTTCAATGCAGACATCATCCAGTGCCGCCACCTGATCCCCGAAGTATCGACTGACCCCCTCCAGAACGATGGATGAGGCACTGCGCGCGGTTTGCTCAATGGCAGGGAATGGCTTAGTCATTCACCGCGTCTCCTGGCCGGTTCAACGAGTAAGCCTGGTAGTTTAGCGCAAAATTAATCGCTCTCGGGCAACAACGCCTGTTCCCGCTCTAGACGCTGACGCGCACCATTGCAAACGATGTCACACAGCTCAAAGATAAACGGCGCCCGAATACCGAAATAGGCGCGATTACCGGCCTGCCGACGCCCCACCAGCCCATTGGTACGCAGCACGCCGAGATGCTTGGACACATTGGACTGACTGGCTCCGGTTAACGCAACAATCTCACTGACCGTCTGCTCGCCTGCCTGCAGACAATGCAAAATGCGAAGACGCTGTGGGTCGCTCAACACCCGAAAGTACTGTGCGATAAGCTCCATCGACTCATTGGCGAGCGGCTCTGATCCGGGCATAACACCACCTCTAGACCTGCGAACAATGATCAGATTACCGGAAACCTCAGGTGTTTACTATATGAGTATGTAGCAATATAGTAATGTCATTGAACAACCTTAGGAGCCAACATGGGCCGCCGAATCGCCAATCTTGCTATGAGTCATCCCCGTGCGGTGTTTATTGGCACGCTACTGATTACTCTGCTCGGCACCGCCCTGATTCCGCTCATAGAGATCGACACGGATCCTGAGAATATGCTGCCGGCGGATCAGGAAGACCGCATCAGACACAATGCGATTAAGGATCAATTCAACCTGCACGACATGATCGTTGTCGGGGTGGTCAACAATGTCGATAACAACGGCGTATTCAACCCCGCCTCGCTGACTGCTGTGCATACACTCAGCAATGGTATCGCCGAGATTGACGGAGTCATTCGTCAGGATCTGCTGTCATTGGCCAGCGTGGACAACATTGAGCAAGCGGGCCCCGGCACCATCCGATTTGAATGGATGATGAACACCCCACCGCAAACCCAGGCGCAAGCCGATGCGATTCAACAGGCCACCCTCGCTCTTCCGCTGTTTCGAGACACGTTGATCTCCGGCGATGGCGAGGCGACCGCTATCTATGTCCCCATCATTGCCAAAGACCAAAGCCATAGAATCTCCAAAGAGATCGAAGCCCTGATCGCCAAGCTTGACGGCAATAACGAGTACCACATTACCGGCCTGCCGGTTGCCGAAGACACCTTTGGCGTTGAGATGTTTATTCAGATGGCGATTTCAGCGCCGCTGGCCGCCCTAGTGATCTTTGCGCTGATGTATTGGTTTTTCCGTTCGGTGACATTGGTCATTGCCCCCATGTTGATGGCCTTTGCCGTGGTGCTCACCACAATGGGTACTCTGATTGGTATGGGCTATACCGTGCACATCATGAGTTCAATGATTCCAATCTTTCTCATGCCCATCGCTGTGGTTGATTCAGTCCATATCATCTCGGAATTTGCCGACCGTTATCGGACGGGCCGCAGCGCCAAAGAGACGATGGCTGAAGTCATGGAGCACCTTTTTACACCCATGCTCTATACCTCGATCACCTCGGCCATTGGCTTTGCATCCCTGGCGTTCACACCGATCCCCCCGGTACAGGTGTTTGGCCTTTTTGTCGCCGCAGGCATCCTGCTGGCCTTTGTTCTGACCGTGGCTTTCATCCCCGCCTATGTCGCGCGTCTGAACCCACAGCGGCTGTTAGCGCTGCAATCAAGCGAGGCCAAGGCCGATCCCGACAGCACACCGCTGGCGCGCGGCCTAATCGGCCTTGGTGCCTTTGCCATCGCTCGGGCAAAACTGGTCGTTAGCGTCTTTGCCATCGCCCTAGTAGTGGCCGGCTACGGGATTAGCCAAATTACCGTGAATGACAACCCGGTACGCTGGTTTCAGTCAGACCATCGCATCCGCGTGGCTGACCAAGTGCTCAATGAACACTTTGCCGGTACCTACAGTGCCTATCTGCGATTGGATTCAGAGCGCGCCGCAGAGGCTCCCGAGCAATTCCAGCGCCAGGCTGAGGCACTACTAGACCGGGCCCGCTCCCAAGGAATTCAGCTCAACGCACGCTGGGGTGAGATGCTTGACTCTGCACAACAGGAAAGCGATGCGTTTAGCGAAATGCTGGAGCGCTTGAGTCTTGCCGTGGAGGATGAATTGTTCATGGCGCAGGATGCGCAAATCCCCTGGTGGGAGGAGTTGCTTGCGCTGATCGATGAGACGCGCGGCGCGCTGAATGTCTTTCAACAACCCGAAATGCTCCGCTACATCGCCGATTTCCAGGCGGCATTAGAAGCTGACCCACAAGTGGGCAAGGTCAATACGATTGCCGACCTAGTCCGCACCGTCTATCGAGAATTAATCAGCGGCGATCAGGCCGACTATCGCATCCCCGAGACTCGCCAGGCCGTCGCTCAGACCATTCTGAGTTTTCAGGGCTCTCACCGCCCGCATGATCTCTGGCGGATGGTGACCCCGGATTATCAAGCCGCCAATTTATGGCTACAGCTAGCCAGTGGCGATAATCAAGACATGCAAGCGGTGGTCGAAGTGGCTGAAGATTATGTGGCCGCCAACCCACTGCCCGAGGGCATCAGCATGAGCTGGGGCGGGCTGAACTACATTAACGTGATTTGGCAGGAAGCCATGGTCAAGGGCATGGCCCAAAGCCTTGCGATGGCCTGGGTCATGGTCGCGTTGATGATGCTGCTGCTCTTCCGCTCACTGGTCTTTGGCCTGCTGGCCATGGTGCCGCTGACGGTAAGCATTGCGCTGATTTACGGCGTGGTGGGACTGATCGGCAAATACTACGATATGCCGATTGCCGTACTCAGCTCGCTCACACTAGGGCTATCAGTGGACTTTGCGATTCACTTCATTGAGCGCAGCCGTGAGAATTATCGCCGCACTGGTCAGTTTGCCGAGAGCATGAAAGCCATGTTTCGGGAACCGGCCCGGGCTATCAGCCGCAACGCCATTGTCATTGCCGTCGGCTTTTTGCCGCTGCTCGCCGCACCACTAGTCCCCTACAACACTGTAGGGATTTTTCTGGCTAGCATCATGGCTGCATCAGCACTGGCATCCATAGTTCTGCTGCCCGCGATTATGCAAATCATTCAGCGCTGGATAATGCCCGAGCATCCAACCCAGAAGGAGCGCCAAGCATGAAAAAAGCCTTGCTTTTAACCATGAGCAGCCTGTTGATTGGTCTTCTTACTACCGCTGTCAGTGCTCAGCTTACTGACCCGCGCGAGATTGTCAGACAGGCAAATATCGCCGCCTATTATGCCGGCGAGGACGGCCGCTCGGCGGCCCGCATGCTGATCGTCGATGGCAACGACAACCGGCAGCAACGTCAATTCACTTTACTGCGAAAAGATGTTGAAGACGCTGGCGATCAGCGATACCTGGTGGTCTTCAGTCGGCCGGCAGATATTCGCGGCACCGTCTTTCGGGTTGAGAAACATGTCAACGCCGATGATGACCGCTGGCTCTATCTGCCCGCGCTTGATTTGGTCAAACGCATTGCCGCCGGTGATAAGCGCACCAGCTTTGTTGGCTCACATTTCTTCTATGAGGATATCTCAGGTCGCGGCCTTGAAGAGGATGAACACCAGCTTGTGGAGACCACCGATCAGCATTACCTGATCGAGAGCACGCCCAAAGACCCCGACAGCGTTGAGTTTGCCCGTTTCCGTACCTGGGTTGATCGAGAGACTTTGCTGCCAATGCGATCGGAGTATGCGCGAGCCACCGGCGAAGTCTATCGGCGCATGGAGGTGACCCAAGTGGAAGTGATCGATGGCTATCCGACCGGCACCGAGATCCGGATGGCCGACCTCGACTCTGGCGGATATACGATCACGCAGTTCCGGTTCTCTGACTACGACATCGGCTTACCCGATAACATCTTCAGCGAACGCTCGTTGCGTAACCCTCCTCGTGAATGGCTGCAGCGGGACTGATCCGGATGACCACCGTCACTCAAAGTCACTGGCTAGTGCCTACAGCGCTGGCGCTGAGCATGTTGGTCTGCCTGCCAGCGGCAGCCCAAGGGGACCCATCCAGCGCCGATGACCCTTGGGCGAGCGAAGATTGGGCGTCAGATGATAGCTGGGGCGAAGACCCCTGGGCGGCCGACTCCTCCGGCTGGCAAATTTTTGGCTTTGTGGAAGGTGCAACGGCTGCACGCACCCAGGACAATCCTCTGCTGGATGAGCATTACACGCTCAATGAGCTGCGTGCCCAAATTGAGGCTGAGCGATCATTCAGCGCCACCACGCTGCAACTCAAA
>CBFIIM010000068.1:0-7457 GCA_965662395.1 Spiribacter sp.
AAGACAAAACCCACACGACCGGAGCGCAGGGCTGCGCGCTGATCCTCATCCATGCGGCTAAGATCCTGGCCGGCCATCACTACCTTGCCGTCGGTCGGCAGGTCCAGACCGGCCAGCAGACCCAGTAGCGTGGATTTACCCGAGCCGGAGGTCCCGAGAATGGCCAGAGAATCCCCGCTATCAATGCTAAGATCGAGGTTTTCAAACAGACTGATCTGCCCCTCAGGTGCCTGGAATCGCATGGCCAGCGCCCGCGCCTCGAGGATGGGAGAAGCGGTGGAGGAAGCGTCCTTGTTCTCTGGCATGCGAAATCAACTCCTGACAGCAGCTCTGGTGTGGTCTGTAATCGCGCTCGGCTTGATGCCCGCCATGGCATCGGGCCCGCGCATTTTGGTGCTAGGCGACAGTCTCTCGGCAGCCTATAACATGGCCACCGAGGATGGCTGGGTCGCACTGCTTGAATCCCGACTCGGCCCTGAGGCCGATGTCGTTAACGCCGCTATCGGGGGTGATACCACCGCCGGTGCGCTGGCGCGTTTACCTCAAGCCCTGGCTACCCACCAGCCTGACATCGTCATTATCGCACTGGGCGGCAACGATGGCCTGCGCGGCGTGGCCCTTGAGGAATTCCGCGGCAACCTCATCGCTATGATAACGGCTGCACGCGATTCCGGGGCGGCCGTCATACTGGCCGGCGTCCGTCTGCCCTCCAACTATGGCAGCGCGTTCATCAATCGGTTCCTGGCCGTCTACGAAGAAGTGGCCCGTGAAACCAATGTAGCCCTGGTGCCGATGATCTTGGCCGGCGTGGCCGAAGACCCAGCCCTGATGCAGGACGATGGCATTCACCCCAACGAGGCCGCCCAGCCAAAAATCCTTAACAACATCTGGACAGCGCTGGCCCCGCTACTGCCGGCGCAGACTGCGCAGTAAGCACGTTCGGCAGCCCGATCGTCATCGTCATCGGCAGATGATCAGAATAAGGGGCATCCAGTACCTCCGCCGACTCCACCGTCAGACTGGGCGAAATCAAAATATGATCGATATTATGCGCCGGCCGCCAGCTGGGGTAGGTGGGCATGTCATGCAATGGCTCGCGCAAACCGGTCTCGGCACACAGGTATTGCAGCTCGGGACTGCGTGACTGGCAGTTAAAATCCCCCATCACAACCACATGCTGAGCATCGGCAATTTGCTCAGCCACATAGGCCAGCTGCGACAGCCGGGCCCGTTGCCCCAGGGCTAAATGCAGCAATACCACCACCAGCTCGGCCTGACCCAGGCCAAAATGCACCATTAACGCCCCGCGACCGGGAATGCGCCCAGGCAGGCGATGTTCGATCACCCGGGTGGCCGGCAGACGCGATAGCAACCCCTTGCTGTGCTGGGCAAACCGCCCTAGCGGGCGATGCGTTTGTTGGTACCAGTGGGGAAAATCGCCCGCTTGAGCCAGAAACGCGGCCTGATCCACAAACCCGCTACGCAGGCTGCCGGCATCCAGCTCCTGCAGCCCGACTAAGTCAAAATCACGCGTTAGATCCGCGATACGACGCAAATTAGGTAGGCGTTGCGGATCAGGCAGCACATGGCGCCAACCGCGGGTGAAGTACTGATGATAGGTGCGCGTCTCAATCCCCACCTGAATGTTAAAGCTCATCAGGCGCAGGGTGGACGGCATCACCGGGTCAGCGATTGCCACTTTCCTCGGCAACCAATGACTCGGCTACTTCCAGCATGCCTTGCTGACCGCCAGCCTCGCGCACATCAATTAAGTATTTACCCGCTACGCCCACCGCCGGCGTGCCCATGACCCGATAGGCGCCCACCAGTCGCTCGGCACGGCTTAGGTTGGAGCTGACTGAGAAGGAATCCAATGCGGCCAACACATCGGTCTCCGTGACATCGGCGATCTCGGCATAAAACTGGGCGACATCCTCACGATCGCGAAACACCCGGCCGTCCTCGTGAATGGCGTCAAACAAAGCCGAATGCGTAGTCCCGACGATGCCTAAGGCCTCAGCGGCATAGTAGGCGCGGGCCAGCAGCCGCCAGCTGTCGCGACCAAACGTGACCGGGGTTTTGACCACCGTGACCTGATCGCCCATCGACTCAGCCCACACGCCAATGACCGGTTCAAAGTCATGGCAGTGCGGACAGCCGTAGGAGAAAAACTCGCGCACCTCTACGCCAGAGCCTTCGGTGGACTGCGGCTCGGTCAGTGCCTGATAGGGCTGGGCCTGGACGACCGAGGCCATCAACAGGCCGGCAAGTATCAGTAAAACGCGCGTCATCAATGGCTCCTTTAACTTACAGCTCGCCGTAGGAATGCAGTCCTGAGAGGAACATGTTAACGCCCAGGAAGGCAAACGTGGTGACGAACAACCCGACAATCGCCCACCAGGCCATAAACCGGCCACGCAGGCCCTTGGTGTAGCGCAAATGCAGCCAGGCGGCATAGTTCAGCCAAACAATCAGCGCCCAGCTTTCCTTTGGATCCCACTGCCAGTAGGCGCCCCAAGCCTCAGCAGCCCACAGCGCGCCCAAGATGGTGGCGACGGTGAAAAAGGCAAAGCCAAGGGCAATCGCCCGATAGCTGACATCATCAATCTGCTTAAGCGTTGGCAGGCGCGCCGCCCAGGGGCTGTCATCAGAGACCCGATCGCGAATCAGATAGGCAATGCCCAGCATCGCCGCAATGGCAAAACAGCCATACCCGACAAAGTTGGTCGGCACGTGGATCTTCATCCAGTAGCTATTTAAGGCCGGCACCAGCGGCTCGATCTGGTAGGCGCCGCGGTCAAAGTGGTACCACAGCAGAAAGCCCACCGAGGCGGTGATAATCAGCAGGACAAAAAAGCCCATCGAGCGGGTCCGGTGCACGCCCTCGTAGTAGAGGTAAATCAGCGCGGTCATCACCGCAAACAGCACAAAGACCTCGTAGAGGTTGCTGACCGGAATATAGCCGATGCCGCCCTCATACAAATGCGTCTCATGCCAGCGGACTAAAAGCCCGATCAGCCCGGCGGCCGCGGCAATCCAAGTCATCTTGGAGGCCACCCGGCCGGTGAAATCATTACCGGTGACCAGCGCAGCACCATAGACCACGGTGGCGGCTGGAAAGAGCGCGCTCATCCACATAATCGCCGACTGGCTGGACAGTAGGTATTTCAGAAAGAAATCCTGCTCGGCCGAGGCCAGCTCCGGATAGCGGGTGATGGCAAACAGGGTTAACAGGCCGACCATGCCCATATACCAGCGCGAGGCCGACCAGTGCCAACCAAGCCCCACCATGGTCAGGGCGGTAAAGAAGGTAATAACCACCTCATAGCGGTTCATCACATCCCACAGCCAGTAGTAGGTACCCACCGTGGCCACCAGCATGATGACTGCCCATGCCCAATCCGCTGGCGTCAGTCGCTGCCAGAGCGACGGCTGGCGCATTTCCCTAAGCATTTCCTCGCGTGAAGCGACCATCGTCGTAGTCCTCAATCCATCAATTCAGTTTGTTCATTTGCCGGTCAACGGCCTCGGCAATTGTCTCGAATTCCTGCTCAAAGGCCTCGGGGCGGCGCTGATTGGCACCGGCCATCAGCAGATCGGTGCCGCCGTCTTCACGCGGCATGATCATGGCCCAGACCCGACGCTGTGAGACATAAAAGAGCAGGAAAACCCCCAGTACCAGCATCGCTGAACCCGCGTAGACAATGTTTTTACCCGGTGCGTGCGTAATCTGCAGCCCCGTTGCCTCGCGGTGCTGGAAGTGATCGATCTCAAAAATAATCGGTGAGCTGTACTCGGCTACCGCTGAGACGGCATTAATCGCTGCCTCAAAAAAAGTCCGCTGCGCCTCGGTGGGATCCACCATGGCCGGGGTGACGCCCTGATCGGCGGCCAACTGCTCTAAATACAGCTCAAAAAGCGTGCGCTGCAGGACCGCCCGGGAGAATTCCAACAACATATCGGCACGGGTCGTTCCGGCGACTCTGGCCTCCAGCTCGGCATTCACGGCGCCGAATCCGCCGGCAAGCAGGGTCTGGATCATGCCATTGGCGGTCCCGGCCACCCGCTGACCCAGCTCAGCGTTGGCCACCCCCATGCGCGTCAATAACAGCTCAGCTGCACGCAGGGCAGCGGCGTCCACGCGCTCGCGATCATGCAGCGCCTGGTGGAAGGCCATAAAGGTATCCATCGAGGCACGCTCATCGGCGGGGATATGCAAGTACCGGAACGGCTCACCCGGGTTCATGCGCATGCCATGCAGGTAATACCACTGATCTTCGATTTCGACCGGCGCCATAAAGGTGTGAAATTCACGGGCCTGACCGGCTTCATCGCGCATGGTGTAGTTAAATGACGGCCCGACATTGCGGAACTCATCGCGCGCGCCGGTCCGGGTAACGGCACGCGGGTCGCGCTCGACATTAAAGAATTGGAAATCATCGATCTCCATGGTGCGCACAACCGGGCCCAGCTGCAGATTCAGATCCTCAAAGACGCGGCCGTTGATCGGTAGTTTCTGCCCCGATCCGTCCAGCAGATGCCCGGTCAGATCCAGCAGGGTGCCGCCATCGGTAAAGCTTGCCTGATAGATGGTGTGCCCACGATGAGTCAGCGGATGGTTAACCGAAATGGTCTGTCGGATCGGCTCAGCCAGCTCCGGGTCGTGAATCACCAGGTCGCTTTCATAAGAGCTGGGCATACCGTTGGGGTAGTGCTCGATGCGAAATTCTTCAACAAAAATCTCAAACGGCAGCTCTTGGACCACATAGCCATCGCGCAGCTGCAAAAACGCCACGCCACTGTTGGAGCCCTCGGGGATGGTTACATTGCCGCGGAATGAACCGCTTTGGGGCGGCAGCCAGCTATCACCGGGGACTTGGGAGAGCGGCAAATCGCGCGTCTCGATCGCCAGGTTACCGGTCATTTCCTGAATTTTAAGATTAATGTTGCCATCCGCCAGGGCGCCGAGGGCAATCACCACCACCGCCACATGCGTGAGCACATACCCCATCCGCGTCGCCGAGCCCTTCATACCAGCGATGATGGTCACATCACCGCGGCGCTCAGCGCGGGTACGAAAGCCAAAGCCCTGCATGGCGGCACTGGCTACTGATTCTGTGGCCGCGGCATCCGCATTAGAGTGCCAGCGGCGATGCTGTGATAGCGCCAGCAATGATTTCTCACGCACATGCGTGCGGTAGCGGGTGATCTCGCGCCAGACACCCGGAATATGCCGTGAGACACAAACACCCGTGGACAGGACCAAAAAGCCCATAATGGCCAAAAACCACCAGGCCGAATAAACATCGTAGAGATTGAGCAGGCGGAAGACTTCAAACCAGAACGGGCCGAACTGGATGAGGTATTCGGTGTAGGCCTGATTCTGCGGCAACACCGTGCCAATGACCGAGGCAATGCTGACCACCACCAACAGGCTGATGGCCAAGTTCATTGACCCCAGAAATTCCAGCCAAACGGCCGTCAAACTACGGCGATACTGGCCGCGTGGACGGTTCTCAGTGGCAGAAATTGTGGCAGCGGTTTGGGCCATGTCGGGAGCTTGCTGTTGTCCTTGGTCACACAGGATAACCCGTTCGGGCTATTCAATTGACCACAACAACGCGAAGAAATTCTTGCCCGGGATCAATCCGGGTCAATCCGATCGCGCGATTGACCCGCTTGTTACCGGGTGCCGCTACTCGGCGGCTACCTGGGCCGGGTAAAGTCCGCGGACATAATTGGAGACCGCTTGGATCTCTTCATCCGTCAGATTCGAGGCAATGTCGTTCATAATTTCGGCATCGCCATAGCCCGAGCGCTCACCCGAGCGATACAGCTGCAGCTGCTCGATGGTGTACTGGGTCTTCTGGCCACTCAGGCGCGGATAACCGGTGCTGGGCAGGCCCATGCCGCCGGGGCCATGACAGCTGACGCAGGCAGGCACGCCCTTCTCGGCAATACCGCCCATATAAATCGCTCGCCCAGTGGCCAGAAGCTCTTCGGGGGTTTCGCCGATTTCGGCATCCAGGGTGGCGTAGTAGGCCGCCAGATCCGCCATGGTCTGCTCATCCAGCCCGGCAGACTGCCCTAACATGATCGCATTAGCGCGCTCACCTGACTTGTAGAATTTCAGCTGCTCAAAAATATAGTCGGCGTGCTGGCCGGCCAAATTGGGATAGTTGGGGATGACACTATTGCCATCGGCACCGTGGCAAGCGGCACACACCATGGCCGCCCCCTGGCCGCGCATAGGGTCGGCATTTTCCAGCTGAGCCGAGGCCGAGAAGCTGAAGGTAAGAAGGACGACAAGCGCCAGGAGCATTTTTGCGATCATGATAGGTAGAACTCTTGGGTACAATCGAGGGGTTTTATACCAACCACCCCGTGGCCGGTCAATTTCAAAGGGCGGATCAACGCATGTCTCTTGACTACCGTCAGGCAAAATTTCTTCTCTCAGCCCCTGATCCGGAGGCCCTTCCGGCCGATACCGGTCGGGAGGTTGCCTTTGCCGGGCGCTCCAACGCGGGCAAGTCCAGCGCACTGAATACCATTACCGATCAAAAGCAACTGGCCCGTGTCAGCAAGACCCCCGGACGCACTCAGCAGATTAATGTGTTCCCGATAGGGGCGTCGAATGCGGACGAGCCGGTGACCGAACCAGGCGCTGAGTCGGCGGCCGAGCGTCTGATTGATCTGCCCGGCTACGGCTATGCCAAGGCCCCACCAGCCATGCGTGCCCACTGGCAAAAAGCCCTGCCGCGCTACTTAGAGACTCGTGAAAGCCTGCGCGGCATGGTGCTGATTATGGATATCCGCCACCCGCTGGGCCCGCTCGATGAGCAAATGCTGCACTGGTGTGCCGCCGCTGAGCTGCCGGTGCATATACTGCTGAGCAAAGCCGACAAACTCAGCCGTGGAGCAGCGGGTAATACGTTGCAGGCGGTGCGGCCCAAGGCGGCCAAAATCTGTCACGGTGCCAGCGTGCAGCTATTCTCAGCCCTTAATCGCACAGGGGTGGACGAGGCACGCGCGCAGCTTGACCGCTGGCTTTGCCCATAAAAAAACCCCGGAGCCCATGGGGTGTGGGCTCCGGGGACCGCAGATCCGGTCTTGGGGGCAAAACCGGATCCCGTGGCCCGCTAATAAGGGAGGGAGTAGCGGGCCGCGCCGGGCACTGGCGCAACTACTAGGACTATGCCCGGGCGGCAAAGTTCAGTGCGCGGTTTCCCAATTCTCCCCAATCCCGATTTCAACCTCCAACGGCACATCCAGCTGGGCGGCATCGGCCATAAAACCTCGGATTTTCTCAGCCACGGCTTCTTCGCTGCCGCGAGCCACTTCCAGCACCAGCTCATCGTGCACCTGCATGACCAGTGCCGTCTGCGGTGACTCCCGCGCAATCCAGTCATCCACGGCAATCATGGCGCGCTTAATGATATCGGCCGCTGTGCCCTGCA
>CBFIIM010000069.1:0-7321 GCA_965662395.1 Spiribacter sp.
ATGAGGTGGCCGCATTGAAAGCGCGGGGTGATTTGCATCGCGATTTGCCGGCCATGCGCGCAGTGGGGTATCGGCAGGTGTGGGATTATTTGGATGGGCTGATCCCCAGCGATGAGCTGGTCTTTCGGGGGGTGGCGGCCACGCGGCAGTTTGCTCGCCGACAGTTGACCTGGCTGCGCCGCGAGCAAGCAGTTCATTGGCTAGACAGCGAGGATGCGGCAGTGCAAAACACGCTTCGTGATCATTTAGCCGGCGTGTTAACTTAAAGACCAATTAACAACACCAAGAAATCGTCTCGAGCGATCAAAGGAGTCAGGGCAATATGTCAAAGGGGCAGTCATTGCAGGAGCCATTTCTGAACGCACTTCGCAAGGAGAAGGTTCCGGTATCAATCTATCTTGTCAACGGCATCAAGCTGCAGGGGCAGGTGGAGTCCTTTGACCAATTTGTGATTCTGCTGCGTAACTCAATCAGTCAGATGGTCTACAAACATGCCATCTCAACGATTGTGCCGGCGCGCAATGTCCGCGATCTGTTGCAGGAGGAGCGCAATCCGGAGTCTGACGAAGACTGAGCGCATGGGATCTATCGAGACGTCCCCATCACAGCTGTTTGAGCGGCCAGATGCCGGTGAACGGGCGGTGTTGGTGCATGTCGATGACGGACTCATCGACGCTGAGGATGCGGTGCAAGAGGCCGAGGCCCTGGCGGAATCAGCCGGCGCCGAGGTGGTGGCCCGGCAGCTCGGCCGGCGCCGCAAACCCGACCCCAAAACCTATTTAGGAGCCGGCAAGGTTGAAGAGCTGGCGGAATTGCTGCGCCTGCATGAGGCCGACTTGGTGCTGGTTAACCATGCGATTAGTGCGGTGCAGGAGCGCAACCTTGAGCGTGCACTCAAATGCCGGGTTTTGGATCGCACCGGACTGATTTTGGATATTTTTGCCCAGCGTGCCCGCTCGCATGAGGGCAAGCTGCAGGTGGAGTTGGCACAGCTTCGGCATATTGCCTCACGTCTGGTCCGCGGGTGGTCTCACCTAGAAAGACAAAAAGGCGGCATCGGCCTAAGGGGGCCGGGTGAGACGCAGCTTGAGCTGGACCGTCGGATGTTGGGCACGCGAATTCGTCAGCTGGAGAAAAAACTGGCCCGCGTGCGTCAGCAACGCGATCAGGGCCGGCAGGCCAGGCGTCGCCGTGATCTGCCGGCTGTCTCGTTGGTGGGTTACACCAACGCGGGCAAATCAACACTGTTTAACCGGGTGGCCGAATCGGGCGTCTACGCCGCCGATCAGTTGTTTGCCACACTGGATACGACGCTTCGGCGCATCGAGCTGGCCGGTGGTGAGGCCGCCGTGATTGCTGATACGGTCGGCTTTATCCGTGATCTGCCGCCGCAACTGGTCGCCGCGTTTCGCTCGACGCTGGAAGAAGTGGTTGAGGCGGATCTGCTGCTGCATGTCATTGATGCCGCCGACCCAGGGCGTGATGGCAATATCGCCGAGGTAGAGGCGGTACTCAAAGCGCTGGGCGCGGATGAGGTCCCGCAGCTTCGCGTGTACAACAAAATCGATGCCCATGGCACCAGCGCGCGGGTCGACCGGGATGATGCCGGCCGGCCGGTAGCGGTTTGGGTGTCTGCGGTCACCGGCGAGGGCATCGAGGCCCTGCATGAGGTCATCGCTGAGTGTGTCAGTGCCGAGCAAGCGCGCGGTGTCATTGAGTTAAGCCCTGCTGAAGGGCGGCTTCGCGCACGTTTTTATGCACTAGGGGATGTTCTCGAGGAACAATTCACGGACAATGGGGCAATACGTCTTGCCGTTGAGTTGCCCCGGCGTGAGCTCGAGCGGCTTTATCGTCATGAGGGACTGGCGGCTGAACTAATGCCAATGTCTGGCGGTCACTTGTCGTTGGGTGCAGCGGCTCACTAACATTATACGGTTGACTAACTCGGAGAAGTTGAATGGCCTGGAATGAACCTGGCGGCAACAATCGCGATCCTTGGAGCAGCGGCGGCGGTGGTGGCCGCGGCAATCAGGGTCCCCCCGATTTGGATGAGGTGATGCGCAAACTGCGCGATCGCTTGGATGGGCTTTTTGGCAAACGCAGCGGCCCCCGGCCTGCCGGTAATGGCAATGGCGGTGGCAACGAGGGCGGCGGGCGCGGTGCTCGTGCCCCGGGTGGCAAAGGCATCGGCATTATTATTGGGCTGGTGTTCCTGGGCTGGATCCTCTCGGGTATCTACATCGTTGACGAGGGTACCCGTGGGGTGGTCACGCGCTTTGGTGAGTATCGCTACACCGCGATGCCGGGCCCGCACTGGCACATGCCGTATCCGATTGAAGCGGTGCAGACCGTTGATGTCTCTACTCGACGTCGGGTGACGGTGGGTTACCAGGCCGTCGCGCCGCAGCAGACCCGCCCAGTACTCTCCGAGGCGCTGATGCTGACTGAGGATGAGAACATCGTAAACGTGCAGTTGGCCGTTCAGTACCAGGTCTCAGACGCCAAGCAATTCCTGTTTGAGTTCGTCGACCCTGAGCAGACTTTGAAAGAGGTCACCGAAAGTGCACTGCGCGAGGTGGTTGGTAAGCGCCGGATGGAGTTTGTGCTGACCGAAGGCCGGGCCGAAGTGGCCCAGGAGACTCGGGATCTAGTCACTGAAGTCATGGCGTTTTATGACGCGGGTGTTGAAATTCTTGAAGTGGTGATCCAGGACGTCCAGCCACCAGAGCAGGTGCAGGATGCTTTTGAAGATGCCATTAAGGCCCGTGAGGACCGCGAGCGCCTGATCAACCAGGCAATGGCCTATCGCAACGAGGTTATCCCTCGGGCCGAAGGTCAGGCGGCACGTGTGCGCGAAGAGGCCCAGGCCTATTTGGCGCAAATCGTTCAGCGCGCAACCGGTGATGCCAGCCGCTTTAGCCAGCAGCTGGCCGAGTATGCCAAGGCCCCGGAGGTCACGCGTGACCGACTGTATCTGGATACCATGGAGCGAGTGCTGGGGCGTAGTGGCAAGGTGCTGATCGATACTGACTCGAACAGTCAGCAGTTGATGTATTTGCCACTTGACCGAATCATGCGCGGCGCGACGCCACAGTCTGATTCCGGTACCAGCAGCTCTGGTTCGCTGACCGGCTCGTTGTCGGGCAGTGCCAGCAGTTCGAATAGCTCATCGAGCAGCAACAGTAGTTCGCTGCGGATGCGGGAGACACGCTGATGAACCGTTTTACCCCTATTGGCATTGTGGTCATCGTCCTGTTGGCCGTTGGCGTCACATTTGGCACTTTTACGGTGACAGAGACCGAGAAGGCGCTTAAATTCCGACTGGGTGAGGTGGTGCGAACCGACTTCACCCCGGGGCTGTATTTTCAGATCCCGTTTGTTAACAACGTTCGCAAGGTCGATGCCCGCGTGCAGACGCTGGATGAGAGCCCGCAGCGTTTTCTGACCGTTGAGCAGAAAAACGTGATTGTGGATGCGTTTGTGAAATGGCGCGTTGAGGATGTGGAGCAGTACTACGTGACCGTGGGCGCCGATCCGCGGCGCGCCAATCTGCGTCTGTCTGAAATCATCCGTGACGGGCTGCGTAACGAGTTTGGTAAGCGGACCGTTCAGGATGTGGTGTCCGGCGATCGTGCCGAGATTATGAACATCTTGACCGAGCAGGCCGGTCTAGCCGGTGACTCACTGGGGATTAGCGTGACTGATGTCCGCATCCAGCGGGTGGATCTGCCCGAGGGCGTTAGCGAGTCGGTGTTTAACCGCATGATTGCCGCGCGTGAGCAGGTGGCCCGTCAGTTCCGTGCCGAGGGTCAGGAGCAGGGCGAGCGGATTCGCTCAGCCGCTGATCGTCGAGCGACCGAGATTTTGGCGCAGGCCCGTCGTGAGGCTGAAGAAATTCGCGGTCAGGCCGATGCTGAGGCAACAGCGATTTACGCCAATGCTTATGATGTGGATCGTGAGTTTTATCGGTTCTACCGCAGCCTTCGGGCCTATGAAGAAACCTTTAAGAATGAGAGCGATATGTTAGTGCTCTCACCCGATTCGGATTTCTTCCGGTATTTCGACCAGATCGAATCGCTCGAGCGATAACCGCGTATGCAGGATCTGTTAACGGCCATTGCCCTGATTTTGATTATCGAGGGTATATGGCCGTTTCTCAGTCCAAGGAGCCTGCGTAAGGCTCTTTTTAGTGTGGTACAGAATAACGACAAGACGATGCGCCTGACCGGGCTGGCGACAATGGTGGTCGGGCTTTTATTGCTTTGGGGTGTGCGATGAACGACAAGCTCACCGGCAAGCACAACCCGTGGTTGTTGCCGGATGCCGTTGAGGAGCTGCTGCCGCCGGATGCTCGGGCACTTGAGCAGCTGCGACGGCTGGGGCTAGATACCTGCGAGCGCTGGGGCTATGCGCTAGTGATGCCGCCGGTGATCGAATATCTCGAGGCGCTGCTCTCCGGTGTCGCGCATGACCTAGACCTGCAGACGTTTAAACTGACCGATCAACTCAGTGGTCGGATGATGGGCGTGCGTGCCGATATCACACCGCAGGCCGCCCGTATTGATGCCCATCAGTTGCGTCGTGAAGGGCCAGTGCGCCTTTGCTACACCGGCGATGTATTGCGTACTCGCCCGGATGAACCCAGCGGGTCACGCAATCCTCTGCAGCTAGGCGCTGAGCTCTACGGCCATGGTGGCATTGAGAGTGATGTCGAAGTCATTGCGTTAATGGCCGAAGTGCTGAACGCAGCGGGTATTGATCAGCTGCACCTGGATTTAGGTCATGTTGGCATTTTCCGGGGGCTGGCTGCACAGGCGGGCCTGGATGCTAAGGCAGAGGCCGATTTGCATGATGCCCTGCAACGCAAAGCCACCGCGGATATTGCCGAGCTGCTCGATGAGCAGGGCGTGGCCGCGCCATACCGTGACTGCCTGGCGGCGCTGGCCGGGCTTAGCGGCGGTGTCGAAGTGTTAACCGAGGCGCGGAGCGTATTGTCGGCGGCCAATGGTCAGGTGATGGCAGCGCTCGATGCGCTAACGGCGATTGCCGAGGCCCTGACACACTGGCTGCCGGATCTGACCGTGCATGTGGATTTGGGTGAGCTACGTGGCTATCGCTATCACACGGGCGTGGTGTTTGCGGCCTATACACCGGGTGTGGCGCAGGAGCTGGCTCGCGGTGGTCGGTATGATGATATCGGTGGGGTGTTTGGTCGGGCGCGTCCCGCCACCGGATTTAGCACCGATTTAAAGGCATTGTATCGAGCCGTCGGGCACAGCGGAGTCAGCGACGATACCGCTGCGCTGTCGCAAGCCATTGGCGCCCCGTGGGAGGAAGACGCTGAGCTGCGCAAACGGATTCAGACGCTGCGCCTTAAAGGGGAATCGGTGATTTGGCTGCTGCCCGGGCATACAGGTAGCGCCAAAGAATTGGGGTGTGATCGGGTCCTTCGCCGCGACCAAGCCGGCGAATGGCAGGTCGTTGACGCGTAAAGATCTAGAAGGCAGAACAAACAACATGGCCAGAAGTGTGGTTGTTATTGGCTCTCAGTGGGGTGATGAGGGCAAGGGCAAGATTGTGGACCTGCTCACCGATCGCGTCTCAGCGGTGGCCCGTTTTCAGGGCGGCCACAACGCCGGCCATACGCTTGTCATTGATGGCGAGAAGACCGTCTTGCATCTCATCCCCTCGGGCATTCTGCGTGAGGGCGTGGTTTGCTTAATTGGCAATGGCGTCGTGCTATCGCCCGAGGCACTGCTGAAAGAGCTATCAGCGCTGGAGGCCTCGGGTGTGCCAGCGCGTGAGCGCCTGCGGATCAGCCCCGCCTGCCCGGTCATTCTCGCCTCGCATGTGGCGCTGGATCAGGCGCGCGAAAAGGCCCGCGGTAAAGCGGCCATAGGGACCACCGGCCGTGGTATTGGCCCTGCCTATGAAGACAAAGTCGCCCGCCGGGGACTGCGCGTGGGGGATCTGTTCCACCGCGAGCGTCTGGCCGCCAAGCTCGGTGAGCTGCTGGATTATCATAATTTCATCCTCAAACAGTATTACGGCGAGCCCGGGCAGGACTTTCAGGCCATTCAGGAGCATTGTCTTGCTATGGCTGAGCAGCTCGCACCGATGACGGCCGATGTCAGTCACCTCCTCAATGAATACCGCGCCAACGGCCATAACCTGCTCTTTGAAGGCGCGCAGGGGACATTGCTGGATATTGATCAGGGTACTTATCCCTTCGTGACCTCGTCCAACACAACGGCGGGTGCTGCCGCCACCGGTACCGGTGTGGGCCCGCTGGAGCTGGATTACGTGCTGGGGATCACCAAGGCCTACACCACGCGTGTCGGTGCCGGCCCATTCCCGACTGAGCTTTTTGACGAGCTGGGCGAGCATATCGCCCGCCGCGGGCATGAGTTTGGCTCCACGACTGGACGTCCTCGGCGCTGTGGATGGTTTGATGCTGTTGCCATGCGGCGTGCGGTACAGATATCGAGCCTCTCCGGGCTGTGCATTACCAAAATGGACGTGCTGGATGAATTGGATACCTTGCGTATCTGCACACGCTATCAGTGCGGTGCACAGCGCAGCGACGTGCTGCCGACGGGCGCGGAGGCATTGGCGGAATGTGAGCCGGAATATATTGAAATGCCCGGCTGGCAGTGCTCGACGCTAGGTATTCAAACCTACGAAGAGCTGCCGCAGGCCGCCCGTGATTACCTTGAGCGCATCGAGTCCCTCTGCGGTGTGCCCGTCGATATCGTCTCCACCGGCCCCGATCGCAAGGATACGATCGTGCGCCGGCATCCTCTCTAAGCCCTAAGCGCAATTTAGATCTCTGGCTAACTGATGCTGGGGAAAATTGGGTTTTATTTAGGTTAATTGGCTTCTCCCTTTAAAGATACCGCTAATCTGAAAGCCTGAATGGATTATCCTTTTTGGGGAGAAAGTCCGTGGCTGCCAGTCTCAATATCATTGTGGTGGAAGATCACGATTCTTTTCGTGAGGCAACAGTGTCTGCCTTGCAAGCTGCAGGGCACACCGCAACGGGGCTGTTTGCAGCCGAAGACATGGTCGAATTACCCATTGTCGCGCTGCCCGATGTTTACGTGCTGGACCTGAATTTGCCCGGCGAAGACGGCATTAGTCTGTGTCGGCGCCTGCGTTTTGCTCATCCGCAGGTCGGTATTGTCATGATAACGGCTAGCAACAGTAGCAGCGAACGGACTACTGGTTACAAAAGCGGTGCCGATATTTATTTGGCCAAGCCAGTTGAGCTTGAAGAATTTCTGGCCGCGGTCGAAGCACTGGGCCGGCGCGTGCGCTCAGG
>CBFIIM010000070.1:0-7279 GCA_965662395.1 Spiribacter sp.
AGCCATTCAGCTGGCGGGTACGGTTAAGGGACGTAAGTCCAACCGGCATGCGACCTCTGACTGGATGGAACTTGAGAAAGAGCGCGGTATCTCGGTGACCTCATCGGTCATGCAATTCCCGTATCGGGATCGCGTGGTCAATCTGCTGGATACCCCCGGGCACGAGGATTTCTCGGAAGATACCTATCGGACGCTGACGGCGGTTGATTCTGCATTGATGGTCATTGATGCAGCCAAAGGTGTTGAGGATCGCACTATCAAACTCATGGAGGTCTGTCGGCTGCGCAAAACACCGATTATGACCTTTATGAACAAGCTCGACCGGGAAGGTCGCGATCCCATGGACCTAATGGACGAGGTCGAGCGGATCCTTAAGATCCGTTGCGCGCCGGTGACGTGGCCCATCGGCATGGGTAAACGGTTTCGCGGCGTTTTTCACCTGCTGGATAACAAGGTTCATCTCTATGCCGCCCAGCATGGGGGTGGGGTGCAGACCGGGGAGATCATTGAAGGCCTGGATAACCCGCGTCTTGATGAAGTCCTGGGTGATCAGGCCGAAGAGCTGCGCTCCGAGGTGGAGCTGGTTCAGGAGGCCGGCAACGCGTTTGAGATTGCCCCTTATCTGGCGGGTGAATTGACACCAGTGTTCTTTGGCTCGGCGATTAATAACTTTGGTCTCCAGGAGCTACTGGATCAGTTTGTGGAGTATGCACCTCCGCCTCAGCCACGAGAGACCGAAACCCGCGTAGTCGAGGCTGATGAGAACAAACTGACCGGGTTTGTCTTTAAGATCCAGGCCAATATGGATCCCAATCATCGTGATCGGATTGCCTTTATGCGTGTGTGCTCAGGTGCCTTTGAGCGGGGCATGAAGTTAAAGCATGTCCGCATCGGTAAGGATGTGAAGATCGCCAATGCCATTACCTTCTTGGCCTCTGATCGGGATCATGTGGAGACGGCCTATCCCGGCGATATTATCGGGCTGCACAACCATGGCACCATCCAGATTGGTGATACCTTCACCGAGGGTGAGGCGCTGAAATTCTCCGGCATCCCGAACTTTGCCCCAGAACTATTCCGCCGCGCCGTCCTTAAAGACCCAATGCGCATGAAAGCTTTGCAAAAGGGGTTGGTGGAGCTCTGCGAGGAGGGCGCTTCACAGCTTTTCCGGCCGTTGACGACGAATGATTTGATTGTTGGGGCCGTGGGCGCGTTGCAGTTTGATGTTGTCGCGTTTCGCTTAAAGGCGGAGTACGGGGTTGATTGTTTATTTGAGCCGGTCAGCGTGGCCACTGCGCGTTGGGTCTATTGCGATGATGCCAAGCGCCTGGCGCAATTCCGTGATCGTCAGCAGGAAAACCTAGCCGAGGACGTCTCCGGCGCGTTGACCTACATCGCCCCTTCGCGGGTGAATTTGCAGCTGACTGAAGAGCGGTGGCCCGAAATTGACTTCCGGGCCACCCGCGAGCATTAGCGCAGAGCGCGCTAGCTTAGGCTGGATCGTTTTCCATAGACGGGTCGTAGCGGCCATCCCGGGCCAACGAATTGAGGCGGGCACGCTTTAAGAAGGCCTTCTGAGCGGCTTCCTTGTTAGCGGGGTTGCCTTTCCAGGCTTCCTGAACAGGGTTCTGCAGCGCGCGGCTGTAGGAGAAGCTCAATACCCAGGGCTTGGAGACCGATGCCTGGTTCATTGCATTCAGATTGGCGGTGGCCTCTTCGGCGGTTTGTCCGCCTGAGAGAAAGTTAATGGTGGGGACAGCGGCCGGGACCGTTCGACGCAGCACACGCAATGTGGCCTCAGCGCAAACCTCAGCGCTCGGGCGCGGTTTGACGGACTTACCTGGCAGGACCATGTTGGGTTTGAGCACAATGCACTCAAGAATCACGTTATGCCGGCGGAGGGCCTCAAAAACAGCGGCCTGAGCGGCTTCTGTGACCTCGGCGCAGCGCTCGATGTCATGATCACCGTCCATGAGTACCTCAGGCTCGACAATCGGCACCATGCCGCGTGACTGGGCAATGGCCGCGTACCGGGCCAGCACCTCAGCATTGGCATCAATGGCCTGGCGGCTGGGCGTGTTGGCCGAAATGTCATAGACGCTGCGCCACTTGGTGAACAACGCACCTTGCTCTAGATAACCATCCAGCCGCTCACCCAGGCCATCCAAGCCCTGAGTGACTTTCTCACCGTGACTGCCAGGCAGATCAGCCAGGCCTTTATCGACCTTAATGCCCGGTACGATGCCGGATTTGTCACAGGCAACGGGAATCAGTTCACCGCTGTCGGTCTTTTGGCCCAGCGTTTCTTCAAAGAAAATAATGCCACCCAGGTATTCATTGATGCCTGGGGTGGTGGAGAGGAGGCTGCGGTAGTAGCGGCGATTCTCTTCGGTGGATTCGACGCCATGATCGGACAGGCGCTTGGTGATGGTGGGGTAGCTTTCATCGGCGGCCAGAATGCCGCGGCCTGGGCTTGTCAGGCGCTCGATGGTGCGCTCCATTTGTCCGATTTTATCCATGTGAGTCGACCCTCCGCTTAAGTGTGTTTTTCGCGCTGAATTCTAAAGCGGTTTGCCCGCTCAAGCCAGTCGGGGGTGTCGAGGCGGCTATTTTTTCTCAGGTGTCGACTTCAGATCCCTGGTGAAGCGCTGCAAATAATGGCGCAGCACTTGGAGCAAGATCACACTGGCCGCTGCGATAGCGGTCAAGATCAGGATGTCGGGCAGATTGGGGTCGAACACCAAGCTTTTGGCCTGGTTGCCCAGTATGGAGATGATGAAAATCCCGGGTAGAGTGCCCAGCATGGTTCCCATCAAATACTGCGGAAAACGGATGCGCGATGCGCCAGCAAGCATGCTCACAGCATGAAAATGGGCAATCGGCAGGATTCGCAGTGCAGCGATAACCATCACGCCATGGGCGCGAGCGCGGTCGTTAAGGCGGGTCAGCAAACGCCCGCTTAATCGTTGCAGGGGTCTTGCGCCCAAGACATAACCCAGCAGAAAACTGACGCTCGCTGATGCCACGGTTCCGGCGCTGGCAATGGCAAAGCCCCCACCCGGTCCGTAAACAATAATGGTTGCGACTACCATCACGGTTAGCGGCAGGAAGGCGATCCCAGCGCCAACATACAAGGCGATAATGAGTGGGACGGCCAGCGGCTGGGCGCGCAGCGACTGCCCGAGTGCTAACCACTGTGCCGGCTCGGTATACGCCTCGATGTTGTACACCTGCCAAAGGGTAATAACCCCGGCTATTAAGGCAACGGCAATGCCCGATCGCCACAGCGCCGGCCAGCGTCGCCGAATGGCTTCCCGCCACTCAGCGGTCGTTGGCATCAGCGCGAATCACTCGCCCGCGGGCTTTGCGGATTCCAATCGCTACCACGGCAATCACTACAGGAATGGATAGCGCGGTGGGCAGATTTGGGTCTGCAATGACCCCAGCATGGGCAAGGCCTTTAAAGGCATAACCCAGCAGCGAGACGGTGTAGTAGCTTAAAATAACGACTGAGAGACCCTCGACCGTTTGCTGCAGGCGCAGCTGCAAATGCGCACGGCGGTTCATAGAATCAAGCAAATCGCGGTTCTGAGCCTCCAATGCCACGTCCACCCGGGTGCGTAGCAGGTTGGCCGCTCGGCTGACGCGTTTGGACACGCGCTCGAGGCGCTCACCCATGTGGACACAGGTATCCAGCGCTGGGGCTAGGCGTCGCTCCATAAACTCATCCAGCGTGCTGATACCCTCAATCCGTTGTTCGCGAAGCGCCTTCAGGCGACGTCGAACCAGCGTGCCGTAGGCCGCCGTTGCACTAAAGCGGAAGTTGGTCCGCGCCATCATCCGCTCAACTCTAGCCGAGAGCGTCGTGAGCGCGGTTAAAAGCTCACGCTCATCGGCCAGCTCCGAGACAGTTGCTAGGCGATCCATCAGCGTCCCCAGCCGGGTTTCCATATCGGTGATGTCTGGCGAGAGCTGACGGGCCAGCGGGAAGCCCAACAACGCCATAAAACGGTAGGTTTCCACCTCAAGTAGGCGCTGAATCAGACGGCCGGCCTGAATATCGGTCAGCGACTGATTGAGCACTAAAAAGCGCAGGAAACCGTCCCGGTCGGCTAAGAAATCGGTCCACACCGTCGCTGCACCACCCGCGCAGGCGCTGCCGGCAAGACTATCGCGCTGCAGAAAGCGCCCCAGTGATTCCGTGCTGGCTTCGATGCGATCGGCTCCCACCAAGGTGACATGCATGGCCGCCAATAGCTCACCTGGCAGCCCTGGGAGCCATTGCGCCGGTAGTGACTGCAGAGCGGTCTCAGCAAAAGGACTGGATTCCTCGCCGTTGACGAAGATGGTGTAGGTGGAGAATTCAGTATGGCGCTCCCAGCGCAGACGAAAGCCCGGTGCCTCCAGGATGAAGTGGCTGGCCTCGGAATCCGGGACATCCACCCGCAACTGCTCACAGAGCGCGCGCACATGGGCCACTTCGGCACTGCGGCCGCTGGTGCCGGTATGCAAAACCAAGTGTGAAACCCGTAATGGCGTCTCCAAGCTCTCGAAGGGCCGCGCATGCGCTTCGCGCAAAAGCGCATCGCGCAGTGGATGAGCGGTAATACCCGTCGTATCGACCATGTCCTCGATAATCCTTGTTGTTATGATGTGCCCATGGGACCAACAAATCTGAATGATACGCCGGTCGTCCTGGCAATGCTCATTGCCAATACTCTGGCATTCCTCGCCTACCTGTTACTAGGGCCAACGGTGATTATCCAGTTTGCGCTCTGGCCGATGGGGGCCACCAGTTCCGCGATGCCATTCATTGCCGGCCTGCCGGATTTCCAATTCTGGCAGTTGCTGACTTATGGCTTTCTCCATGGCGGATTTTTTCACCTGTTTGTGAATATGTTTGCGTTGTGGATTTTTGGCACCGCCCTAGAGTCTTATTGGGGCTCGCGTCCTTTTTTGGTCTATTACCTGGTCTGTCTGGTGGGGGCGGGGGTCATTCAGCTGTTTGTCGCGACGGGTGCAGCGGAAGCGGGCAATTTTTATCCCACCGTCGGGGCATCGGGTGCAGTCTTTGGGATTCTGCTGGGCTTTGCGATGATGTTTCCCAATCAACGTCTCATGCTGATATTCCCGCCCATCCCGATTAAAGCGAAATATTTTGTGCTGCTTTACGGCGCCTTTGAGTTGTATGCCGGTGTGACCGGTTCGATGTCAGGCGTTGCGCATTTTGCGCATCTAGGCGGCATGGCTTTTGGCTTTTTAATGATTCTTTACTGGCGAGGGCGCCTGCCCATTAAGCCGCGACGCCGGCTTCTGCGCTGATACCGTTGTAGACCGCGCGAATGGCCTCAGAAGCCAAGGAGATTTGTGCCTGAGGGCATTCCAGCCGTACTAGTTTGGCCCGCCACGATTCTCCTTGTGGAGAGGCTTTCAGATACCAACCCAAGTGTTTGCGGGCAATACGAAGTCCTTGTTGCTCGCCATAGAACGCGTGCAATGCGTGTAAATGCCCCATCATCCAGTCATGCACCTGCTCGGCATCGGGTGGAGCCAGTAACTCACCGGTATCCAAATAATGCTGGATTTCACGGAAGATCCAGGGTTTGCCTTGAGCGGCTCGCCCAATCATCACCGCGTCACAACCTGTTTGATTGATTAACTGTTGGGCGCCCTCGGGTGTGCAGATATCCCCGTTACCGATCAGTGGAATGTCGATGACCTCACGGACACGAGCCAACGTTTCGTGTTCGGCACTGCCCCGGTAGTGTTGATCACGCGTGCGTCCATGCAAGGCGAGGGCTGCAATCCCTGCTGATTGAGCCAAGCGCGCAATGGTCAATGCGTTTTTGCGCGAAGCCTCTGGGCCGGTGCGGATCTTGAGGGTGACTGGTACATCCACGGCTGCGACCACCGCATCCAAAATCTGGGCCACCAATGGCTCATCCGCCAGTAGCGCAGAGCCCGCCATCTTGTGGCAGACCTTCTTGGCCGGGCAGCCCATGTTGATATCGATAATTTCAGCCCCTTGATCGACGTTAAATCGCGCGGCCTCAGCCATCATCTGGGGCTCAGCGCCTGCGATTTGCACCACCCTGGGTGACGGTTCTCCTTGATGGTCTCGTTTCAACCGGGATTTACGGGTTTGTCTTAAGGCCGGATTGGAGGCCACCATTTCCGAGGCAGCGAGTCCTGCGCCCAGAGATCGGCAAAGGATGCGGAACGGCCGATCGGTCACTCCGGCCATGGGGGCGAGGAGCGCCTGCCCCGGGATGGTATAGCTGCCGATTTTCATGACCGCAGAGGATACCGGGTCGGCCAATCGTCCGTCGAGATTTGTCCACAAAACCTGTGGATAAGATTGTGGATTTTTTTTCGATGAGCGACGCCAAGTCCTTGATGCACGGGCGCTCTGGTTAAATTGGTTGATTATTAAACAATAAAAAAAAACCATTAAAATTCAATAATTTAAAGCACTTTAATGAGACTTTGTTACGTCACATTGCGCCAAATGCTTCATGTGCTCTTGCAGCAACTCAGACGCCTGGCTTCGCACCAGTTCTGTGCATAACTGATACAGCCCACGCGTTATGGGCCTCTCTGGTAGTCTTGCATGATCACTATCAGTGCAGGAGCGGTGGGCATGACGAAAGCGGTATTCCTTGATCGTGAAACCCTAGACTTGGGCGACTTGGATTTAACGGCACTCGAGGGGCTGGTCGATGACTGGGTGAGTTATCCCCAAAGTGCGCCCGCGGAGGTGCCCGAGCGGATTGAAACAGCGGAGATCGTGATCACCAATAAGGTCGTCATCGATGAGTCGGCCATGGCAGCCAGTCCATCATTGCGCCTAATTTGTGTGGTGGCCACCGGGGTGAATAATGTCGACCTAAAGGCTGCTGAGGCGCGCGGTATACGTGTGGTGAACTGCCGCGCCTATGGTACAGAGTCTGTCAGCCAGCATGCGATTGGTCTGATGTTGGCCCTGCATACCCGGTTGGTCGATTACATCAGCGCGGTCAGGGCAGGGCGCTGGGAGCAGGCCAGTAATTTTTGCTTTTTGGACTATCCGATTCGGGAATTGGCGGGCCAGACCCTGTTAATTGTCGGTTACGGCGAGCTCGGTCAGGCGGTGGGTCGTAAAGCCGAATGTCTGGGCATGCAGGTACAAGTGGCAGAGCGCCCGGGGTCTGATGTGATTCGTCCGGGGCGAGTGGATTTTCATCAGGCCATTGCTGAGGCCGATATTGTGACGCTTCACTGTCCGCTGAATGAAAACACT
>CBFIIM010000071.1:0-7217 GCA_965662395.1 Spiribacter sp.
TGGGCAGACCGGTAATGTCTTTGCCCTCAAGTCGGATTTGTCCACTGTCAGGTGGCAAAGCCCCAGCGATGATATTAAAAAGCGTGGTCTTGCCGGCCCCGTTGGGGCCGATCAGGCCGGTGATGCTGCCCTTTTCAACGGTGAATGAAACCTCCCGGACGGCTTGTAGGCCGCCAAAGGACCGGGAGATTCTCTCAATTTCTATCACCGAGCAGCACTCATTTTGTGTGGTTGGCTCAGCTGTGCACGTGTCCGTGCTCGATTTCCTCATCCGAGGCAGCGCGCACGTCCGAGACCTTGACCTTGAAGTTGAGCGTCTGCCCGGCCAGCGGATGGTTGGCATCCACCGTGACTTGATCGCCGCTGACTGCAGCGACGGTCACCACTTGAGGGCCGGACTGTGTCTGGGCCTGAAAGCGCATGCCGGCTTGGATGTCTTCCACACCCTCGAACATGCTCTTGGGCACATCCTGCTGCAGGCGCTCATCGCGCTCGCCATAGGCCTCGGCAGGCGGAATGCTGACATCTAGGTCATCACCGGCCGCTTTGCCCTCCAGTGCTTTTTCAAGTCCCGGGATGATATTGCCCGCACCATGCAGATACTGCAGTGGCTGGCCTTCCGGGGAGGCGTCGATAACCTCGCCGTCGGTATCGCGCAGGGTGTAGTCGATGGCAACCACCGCATTTTTTGCAATCTGCATGCAGACCTCTGATTTCAATGTATTTAAGCGCAATAGTGTAAACGCCATGCCGGTTGCCGACAAACCTCGTGCGTTCCCCGTGACTGGCAGGAGGCGGCTACGCGGGATACCCTGATTGATTGCTTTGCATACAGACATCATCAGGAGATCGAGTTGGCCAATACTCATGCCAAGGGGCTTTTAATTGCCACAGTGGCGGTGTTGCTGATCAGTTTTGATGCGCTGTTGGTTCGGCTTGCCGGAGCGCCGCACTGGGATATCGTATTCTGGCGTGGGTGGTTGATTTGCCTGTCTCTGGGGTTGTGGATGCTGTTCAGCGGCCGGCGCTTGCAGTTGCCCGAGCGCCGGCGCGATCGTGCCCTGATTTGGCTGAGCGTGGTGTTGCTCTCGGGCAATACGACCTTGTTTGTATTGTCCGTGGCGCACACTGCAGCGGCGAATACGGTGGTGATCTTGGCCGCCTCCCCGTTTTTTGCTGCGTTGTTCTCTTGGGTTTTTCTGCGCGAGCGCGTGCCGTTGCGGACCTGGATCGCCATTGCCGCTGCTATCACTGGAGTATTGATCGTCTTTGGCGGTGGGCTAGGCGGTGGAACCCTTGTCGGGGATTTCTTTGCGTTGACGCTGGCGATGACGGTGGGTGCGCATTTGACGGTGTTACGCCGATTTCCGGAGGTTCCGCGTCTGCCGTTGGTTTGTTTGAGTGGTGCGCTGGCCGGTGCGATGGCGTTTCCCTTTGCTGCCCCCTTTGCCCTGCCTGCTGAGAGTTATTTTTATTTAACGATTATGGGTGTGTTGCAAATGCCACTGGCAACGGTGCTGTTGACTGTGGCTACTCGCTACCTGCCATCGCCTGAGGTCAGTCTTTTTCTATTGCTTGAGACGGTGCTGGCACCGGTTTGGGTCTGGTGGGCGCTGAATGAATCGGTTCCGCCGCTGACATTGATTGGCGGCGCATTAATTATGGTCACATTAGCACTGCACGCCATTCGGGCGTTGGCGGAGGAGAAAGGATGACGGACAACGGCAAAAGCCAACGGATGACACCGCCAGTCGCTACCCGACGGCCAACAGAAAACGTTGCCCACGGAGCAAAGCGTGAAGACCCCTACGCCTGGCTGCGCGATGAGCATTGGCGGGATGCCATGGTGGATCCAGATCGGCTTGATCCGGTTATTCGTGCCTATTTGGAGGCGGAGAATCGCTACGCTGAGGCAATGCTCAGCGATGTCGAGCCGTTGCGTAAGGATCTGGTAGCAGAGTTGCGCGCGCGCATCCGTGAAGATGACAGCAGCGTCCCCGCTCCCGATGGTCCCTGGGCCTACTACACCCTATATCGTGAGGGCGGACAGCATCCGATCCTGTGCCGTTGTCCCCGCGAAGGTGGCGAGGAGCAGATGCTTTTTGATGGTGATGCCGAGGCCGCAGGCAGTGACTATTTTCGCTTAGGGGGTGCAGCGCACAGCCCTGACCATCGTTATTTGGCCTATGCCTTGGATCGCTCTGGGGCTGAGTCATTTACCCTGCATGTGCGCGATCTTGAGAATGGCAAGGATCTGGCCGAGGTCATTCCGGCGGCCCGTGGTGATATGGCCTGGGCCGAGGACGGGCGCAGTTTTTTGTATACCGTGCTTGATGAAGAGCACCGCCCACGCTGGGTCTATTGGCATCGATTGGGAAATCCGGCAGAGGCCGATCAGCTGATTTATACCGAGACCGATCCAGGGTTTTTCTTAAGTGTTGAGCGCACTGAAAGCGGTCGCTATTTGATTATCGACAGTCATGATCACACAACCTCTGAAGTGCGCTGGTTGCCCGCTGATCAACCCGGTGCTCAGCCAAAACTGATTGCAGCGCGCCAGCGGGATATCGAGTATTCCGTCAGTGACTGGGGTGATCAGTGGCTGATCCTGACCAATGCCGCGGGTGCGGAAGACTTTTGTATCTGCCAGGCTCCGATTGGTACAGAGGGTCGTGAGCATTGGAAGCCGTTGGTGGAACACCGCCCAGGGTGTTTGATCGAGGGCATGCTGGTGTTTGCCGACTGGTTGGTACGGCAGGAACTTGAGGATGCCGAATCCCGCATCGTGATTCGGGAGCGTGTCAGCGGCCGTGAGCATGTGATTGATCAGCCGGATCCCTGCGTGGAGGTCGGCCTATCTGCAGGCCTTGAATACCACACCGATACCTTACGGTTTGGTTTAAGCGGATTCGCCGAGCCTGCTCAAGTATTCGATTACGACATGGCCGCACGTCAGCGTACACGGCGTAAAATTCAGGAAATCCCAAGTGGGCATGATCCGGATCTGTATGTATCAAAACGCCTGATGGCCGAGGCCCCCGATGGTGAGCTAGTTCCGATATCGCTTTTTCATCGTCGTGACCTGCAACCGGATGCCAATACGCCTTTGCTACTCTATGGTTATGGGGCCTACGGCATTAGTGAGCTACCCGGGTTCAGTCCGCATCGCCTGTCACTGGTGGATCGGGGTTTTGTCTATGCCATCGCCCATGTGCGCGGCGGCCGGGAACGAGGCTATCGTTGGTATCGTGAGGGCAGGGCTGAGAAAAAACCCAACACCTTTAGTGACTTTATTGCCTGTGCCGAGGCGCTGATTACTGAGGGCTTTACCGGTGCCGGGCGCATCGCCATTCATGGTGGCAGCGCAGGCGGTATGCTGGTGGGTGCTGTTCTGAATCAGCGGCCTGAGCTGTTTGCCGCAGCCGTTGCTGATGTGCCCTTTGTCGATGTGCTTAACACCATGTTAGATGCCAGCCTGCCGCTGACACCGCCGGAGTGGCCGGAATGGGGCAATCCCATTGAGGACAAAGCCGCCTATGCCACCATTGCCGCCTACTCGCCCTATGACAACGTGGCTAGCCAGGCTTACCCCAGCATCCTAGTCACTGCGGGCGTCTCCGACCCCAGAGTGACCTATTGGGAGCCCGCCAAATGGGTAGCTCGCTTGCGGGCCGAGGCCGCCGCAAGCGGAATGCTGTTGCTGCATACCAATATGAGTGCGGGCCATGGCGGGCCGGGTGGGCGGTTTCAGTACCTAGAAGAAGTCGCCCTGCGCTATGCGTTTCTGCTCAAGGTCTATGGGGTTACCACATCAGATCATCAGGAATAGGATGATCAGCGTAGTCTTCATCGTTCATGTCGCTGGCCTGGCTGGTGGCATCAGTGGCTGTCCAGGCGATTAAAAACGGGGCCCGACTGCGGATCTTCTCCACCAGCTCACCCGGGATTAGGCGATAACGGCCTTTGGTGCGGGCGATGGCTAACTTGCCATCAGCCAGATCCTTGTGCTGGCTTGAGGAAACATGGATCGGGCGGATCCGGCCGTTGTGGTTAAAGTTAAAGCGCACCTCACCATCGTGTGCGATTTCAGCGTCGATCACCATTTGCCGGGCGGCCTGTTCGTCTGCCTTGCGCTTGCGCTCTTCGTTTTGCCGTCGCGCTTCGGTGCGCTCACGCGCGCGTCGATCAGCTTCGCGCTGAGCGGCCGCGTCGCTGGCGGCTTTTTGCTCGGCGTTGGGCTCGCCCCCGGTGCGGCGCTGCTTGCGTTTGTGGCTGCGGGCTTTTTTGATCGATTGCTCATCGACCAGCCCCGCCTTCATTAATTGTTCACGAAGACTGTCACTCATGAGCGCAAGGATAAGGGGCCTGCCGAGGGCTGGCTACCCCTGTTTTTCCGGGATTGCCGGGGTTTTCTGAACCAATGCCACGCCCACCATCACCACACCCAATCCAATGAGCGCGCTGGCCCCCAGTCGCTCATCGAACAGTAACCAAGCGGTGATGACGGTCAGGGGCGGGGCTAAATAGAACAGTGAAGCCACCCGTGATGCCGCACCATGGCGAATCATGAGGTAAAGCAGTCCAACTGCACCTACGGAGAGCACCAGGACCAACCAGGCCAGGGCAAAGATAAGTTCACCGTGCCAGATGACCTCGCGCGTCTCGGTGCCGAAGGCCAGCAATCCAAAGACGACGCCGCTCGCGGCATATTGAATCGCGCCACCGGTGCGTAGGTCGGTCAGTGGACAAAAGCGTTTTTGATAGAGCGTACCGAGGGTGATGCCAACCAGTGCAATGCCCGTGGCGGTCAGGGTGGCCACCTGGAGGCTACCGCCTTCGACTCTAGAGCTGATAACCAGCAAAACACCGGCAAACCCCAAAAACAGTCCACCCCATTGTCGGGGGGTAACCCGCTCGCCCAGAAATGGGCCGGCCAATGTGGCGGTCAGTAGGGGCTGCAGGGCGACCAGAATGGCGGTAACGCCAGCTGCTTGCCCGCGGTCGATGGCCCAGAATACACCGCCCAGATAACAAGCGTGTACCAGCAAACCGGCTGTTGCCGTGTGCAGAATAGCGGTAGGGGTGTTAGGCCAAGGGGCACGTGTGATCAGGGCGATTAGCATTAAAAGGGCCGCCGCCAGCGCCATGCGGATCCCTAGAAATGTCATCGGCTCGACCCAGGGCAGGCCAAGCTTTGCGCCAATAAAACCTGTGCTCCACAGCGCAATAAAAGTCGCTGGCAGGGCCAGCGACCAGAGCCAGCCTGAACGCCCGGTCATTCAGGCAATCAGTAGGCTTCGTTCAGTACACGATCACGTAGCTGCTGGTACTCACCGTCTGTCAGCAGGCCCCGCTCACGCAGTGCATCCAGCTCCTCAAGTCTGGAGGTGAGCGAGTCAGTGGTCATCTGAGCACCACCGTTGCCCATCATCATGCCCTGTGGGAAGACTTCTTCGCGGAAGGCAACCCCGGTGAGCTGGAACATGTCGTTATGGCACAACCCACGGGTTTCGAGTCCGCCGGTGCCCAATACACGCAGATAATCGGCGCCGTCATCCAGGGCATTGGCCTTAAGCTTCTCGAGCGTTTCCATGAATGCTGCACGCCGCGCGCGATCGCTATTGCAATCAGTGCGGGCATAAGTGGTGTAACGCCCGATCTGGCGTGAAAGCGATTCGGGATCGTCGGTGCCGACCGTCAGGCCGGCTGTGCTGACGGCCTCGGCGCTGATCTCGGCAGGCTCGGCCGGAGGCTCAGTACTGGCCGCATCGTTGCTGCCCGGCATCATGCCGCAGGCAGTCAGGGTAAGGCTCGAGGCAGCCATCAGAATCAGGTGGCGCAATTTCATCAAAGACTCCGCTCGCAGGTGCATTTTTGCTGAAGCCGCAAGTATTGCTGATCTATACCTATATTGACCAGCCTATGGCCAAAATCGGACTAAACGGGTACGGTTTGCATGTTGGCTTTCATTGATTCAAATCCACTGTAAAAGGAGATCCTTATGGCGTTTACGCTGCCGGATTTGCCATATGACTACGACGCGCTTGATCGCTCGATTGATGCGCGCACGATGGAGATCCATCACACCAAGCACCACATGACCTATGTCACCAAGCTCAATGATGCGCTCGGTGGCACCGAGCATGACGGCAAGTCGCTGGATGATCTGCTTGCCAATGTCTCGATGTTGCCGGCGGCTGTTCGCAACAATGGCGGTGGGCATTTCAACCACTCGATGTTCTGGAGCATGCTCTCACCCAATGGGGGCGGTGCGCCGTCTGGAGCAGTGGCCGACGGAATCAATGCCGCGTTTGGGTCGTTCGATGCGTTTCGCGAGACCTTTACCAATGCCGCGCTGGGTCGATTTGGCTCCGGCTGGGCCTGGCTGATTGCCACGCCAGATGGTCTGAAGGTGACCTCCACCCCTAATCAGGACAATCCGATTATGGATGTGGCTGAAGAGCGGGGAACGCCGATTCTCGGGCTCGATGTCTGGGAGCATGCCTATTACCTGCGTTATCAGAACCGCCGGCCGGATTATGTCGAGGCGTTCTGGGACGTGGTCAATTGGGACGAGGTTAACCGCCTGCTCGCATCGGCCTGAATCGTCTGAGATCTGACGCTAGGGCCCTGGCTAGCGGGAGCTTTGCATCATTAGGGTGTAACCCGATGCGAAGCCCCGTTACCAGGGCCCTTTTTCGATTGATCGCATTACTCAGTGTCAGCGCCAGCGTCTGCAATGCATTGCCAGCCTCATAGCCCAATAGCGCTGGATAACGCCAACGACGCTCGCGGACTGAATAGATACCGCGCAGCGTCTCTACGTAGTCGAATGGTTGCTGACTGAGTTGATGAAGAGGCAGCGCACCCAGTGCCCAGGCCGGAGGCACATAAAGCGTCGGCGGCGTGAGGTCATGGGCTGCAAACCAGCTATGACAGCGCTGCATCAACGATAAAATGCCCTCGGCATCCAGACTGAGATGCTCGGCCACATCACGTGAGATGACGGCTGAGTGAATGCGATGCCAAACCCCACCGAACCGATCTACGCGGTGTCGCCAGCCGTGGCCTGCCAATTCATGCCCGCTTGCCTGCCAGTCCTTGAGTGTGCGGATTCCGTGATCATCCCAGCCGCTATCTGGAACCACCAATAAAACCGGTGGGGGCCAACCCAGCGACTGTATTTGCGCAATGAGTCCGCTGACCGGCTCTAGCGT
>CBFIIM010000072.1:0-7179 GCA_965662395.1 Spiribacter sp.
GGAGTAGCGCCACCGATACGCCCCACTAATAACGCCGGCAATCCCACCCAATAGGTCAGTCGATTGATCTCACCAAAGGCCGTGGTTGAGAGAAAACCGCTGCGGGCAAGCCCCCACCCCAGCAGAATGACCAGCACCACTGGGGCAAGGATCTGGACGATGGCGATCAACGTCGGTCATCCTCCCGACGCTCATATTCCCCTTCGATAATGCGTGAATCAGCGCCCGCGTCAGGCCGCTCCACTCGGGTAGCGATGCGTGCCAGGATTAAACGCACCATCCACTGCCGGGTAAAAGGCAGCAGGCAGGCAAAACCAACAACATCGGTGACCAACCCGGGCGTTAACAGCAACACCCCACCAATGGCCAAGGCAATGCCCTCAAGCAGCTCCAGCGCGGGCAATGCCCCGCGATCCAAATGCCCACGAGCACGCGCCAGCGTTTGCACGCCCTGTTGTTTTAACAGCGCAGCACCCAATACTGCAGTCGCCAAACACAGCAAAATGGTGGGTAAGGCCCCTATCCATCCGCCCACTTCAATCAGCAGAAATAGCTCGGCCAGCGGAACCGTCACAAATAGCAAAAGCAATATCGGCACAATCACTCCAGACTGGGCATATCAAGGTCGGCAGGGTAACATCGAATGCTATTCAACCGCTGCCCGGAGCACTGTGTCGATGATCCCATTAATGCGGCTTGCCGGGCTGGGCGTGGCCATTGGTATCGGCCTGTCACAGAACGCGCTGGCGAATACATTTGACGAATGCCTGAACGATATCCGCGTTGAGGCACAGGCACGTGGCGTCGGCAGCGAAACAACGGACCAGTTGCTCAGCGGACTGACGCCCAGTCAGCGGGTGATCGAGCTGGACCGCCAACAACCTGAGTTCACCAGCACTTTGGAGGGGTATCTCAGCCGGCGCCTGACCGATGACCGGCTTGAGCGCGGCCGGGAACTGCTCGCCCGTCATCAAGCCCTGCTCAATCAAATCGAACAGCAGTATGGTATCCCCGGACGTTACTTGATTGCCTTTTGGGGACTGGAGACCAATTACGGCAGCTATTTTGGTCGCATGTCGACGGTGCAATCACTGGCCACGCTTGCCTGCGATCGACGCCGCGGGGCGTTTTTTCGCAATGAACTGATCGAGGCCATGGCACTGGTGGATGAGCGCATCCTCAGCCCTGATCAACTCTACGGCTCTTGGGCCGGTGCGCTGGGTAACTTTCAGTTCCTACCCAGCGTCTATCGCGCCCATGCCATTGATGCCGATGGCGATGGGCAAATCGATTTATGGGACAGCTTTGCCGATGCCGCGGAGTCGGCAGCCATATTCCTGCGGGCACGGGGTTGGCAGCCTGAAGAGCGTTGGGGACGTGAGGTGATGCTGCCCGAGGGATTTAACTACGCGCTGGCCGATCAAACACAGCCATTGGCCGAGTGGGCTGCATTAGGTATACAAAAAACCAATGGCGAGCCCCTGCCCGGCACCGAATTGACCGCCCAGTTACTGATCCCCGCAGGGGCCAATGGACCGGCATTTCTGGTCTATAAAAACTTCAATGTCATCATGCGCTGGAACCCTTCCCGCTTCTACGCGCTATCCGTTGGATTACTGGCCGATCAGCTCATAGGAGCACCGGGGCTCACCAATCCGCCACCCAAGGAGCCTGCCCTGCGCATCGCCACGATCGAATCGCTGCAGGCAGCGTTGAACGCCAAAGGGCATAATGCAGGGCCGGTGGACGGCAGAATTGGACCCAGTACGCGCGCGGCACTGCGGGCGTTTCAGCAAAATGCCGGGTTGACACCGGATGGACATCCGGGCGGTGATACTCTAGAAGCGCTTGGGATCGATCAATAAGGGAGAATATGTCATGTGGAGTGATCTGATGCGACGTTGGATGGATTTAGCTTTGTGGTGGGTGCCTGGGCGCAATCGTGGGGATGCGCAGTCAAACTCGGCAGCCGCAGAAAATGTCCAGCCTACTGCTCAAGCAACACCAACACCTGCTGCCGAAAAACCGGCCAAGCCGGCTAAGCCAGCACCAAGCAGTGCGGCAGGCAGCAGCGATGAGCTGACCGGTATTAAGGGCATCGGCCCTGCCATGCAAAAGCGTCTTGCCGCTGTGGGCATTACCAGCCGCGGGGATCTTGCCGCTGCCGACCCCAGCGCCCTGACCGTTCAGTTGAAGGCGGGCAAAGCCGTTGTTTCTGAGGCACAAGTCAAAGCTTGGGTGGAAGCCGCTGCAGGGCGTAGCTGATACGCATGTCTGATAGCAAGGATGCCCTCGATCAGTTTTTGTCCGCGTTTCACTCCCGCGACCAGGAGAAGCGCTGGGTCAGCGCTGCGCAGGGCAGCCGCTTTGCCAAGGAAATTGCCGGGGATTACAACCCGCTACATGATCAAGATGCACCGCGGTTTTGTGTCCCGGGTGATTTGCTCTTTGCGCTGACCATTGGCCAGTATGGCCTGGCCCGTCAGTTAGAGCTGACCTTCAAAGGGATGCTTCGGGCGGATACCGTATTGTTGTATCCCGAGCATCCGCCGGAGCCTTTCTCCATTGTTGGGGACAACGGACGTGAATATGTCACGATCAACCGGCAAGACCCGTTCGAGACTGCGCCGTCCATTCAGCTAGGACTGATCAAGGCCTATGTGGCCTGCTCTGGCCAGACCTTCCCTGATTTACTGCAACCTCTGCTAGCCCAGGAAGGGGTGATGTTTAATCCGGATCGGCCCTTTGTGGTCTATGACCGAATGGTCATGGCACTGGATCGAGCACCGCAGCAAGCACCGTCGCTACAGCTTGCCCGCTCCGGACTGCAGACCGACGGTAAGCGGGGGGATGCGCATTTTGAGTTTGCCATCTCAGACGATGGCCAGACGATTGGCCACTGCCGTAAGCAGATGGTGGTCAGCGGGCTTCGGCCCTATAACCACGCCGCCATGGCGCAGGCGGTTGCCGAGTATCAGCAACGCAGAGCCGAGGCGACCGGGTAATCATTGCTTAGCCGTTCTGCAGAAACGCCGCGCCAATCGCCGCGGCCAACATCACCGCCAGCAATGCCCAACCCGCGATCGCTTGAGGATTCACCCCGCGTTGTGCAGGCGCGTTTCGCGCGGAGCCGTTCTGTGCAACACGAGCGGAACGACGTCGTGCCTGAACCACCAGAATGACAATCAGTGTCACCAACGCGGTGAGAAGAATCTGCTTAATCAATCAAAAACCCTTTCAGCAAGGCCCGCTGTAGGCCGGAATTCGTTAAGCCAATGCCTGCATCTTCGATGCTCAGCCCCATCGGTTCAAGGCTTTGCGCTACCCTATGGCATTGCAGTGTAAACGGAACCGTCGAATGCGAAGACTTTGGTTGATCGATGCAAGCTATATTCATGCCAACAATCTGGCGCTGCTCGGGGCCCACCGGCGCATCGATTATCTGCGCCTTCGCGCACTGATCGAGCGCGAGCTGGGCCCACTGTGGCGCGGTTATTTTCTGAATTCCGCTCAGGACGAGCCCAATGAAGGGCGCGATCGCTTTCATAATTGGCTACAGACTGCTCTGCCTCATGGCCCTAACCTCATCGTCAAACTCTATGGGCTGAAAAGTGAGCGGGTCAAAAATGCATGGTGTGCCGATTGCGGCACCAAAGTGGACCTGCACTGCCCTCATGGTAATGGCCAGCATCGGCTTTTTAATCAGCGCCAAATGGGCGTGGATGTTGGCCTAGCCACCCTTTCGCTGATTCACCGCGAGCAATACGACACCCTGGTTTTATCATCAGGTGATGGCGATTTGCTTGATGCAGTTGAGCATCTGACCGAGTCGGGCAAAAACCTAGAGCTAGCGGTGTTTAGCACCGGCGTGGCCACCGATCTGCAAGCCCGCGCCCAGCGCGTACTCTGGCTCGATGAACACACCTCAATGCTAACCGGTGAGGACGAGGCAACCGAGCAGCCGGGCTAATACCCGAGTATACCGCCCGGCTACCTGATGGATCCGCCGATCAGCCCTCGCTATCCGGCGTTCCCTGATGGCCCAATCCGCTGGCCTGATCCAAGCGCGGATGATTGCTGCAGAAATCAGCAGCCAGCGCCCCAGTGGATTTTTCCTCGGCATCAAGCGCCAATAATGTCTCGGCAACCGCATGCGTGCAGGCGATTACATCACGCGTGCAGGCGCTCTCTGAGATAGTGTGCATATTGCGCACCGGCATCCCCACCGAGGTGGCCGCACAATCGACATTACCCAGGACACCTGCCATGCCGTCTGTGCCCGTATCGGCACCCACCACATCACGCTGCATAGGAATACCCTTGGCAGCGGCCACCGTCTCAATGCGGCGGTTGAGCTGCTCGCTGACAATTGAGCCCACACTCATGGTAAAGCCCTTGCCCATTTCAATCGGTGCCATGCGCCGATCGCCAATACCAGGGGCCGCAACATAGTCGTGATTAACATCCACACCGATAATCGCATCAGGACGCATTTCACTGACGATCACGCGTGAACCAAAACGCCCAATCTCCTCATAAGTGGCAGCGGCAAAAAGCATACGAATATTGTTAGCACCTCCGGCTTCGGCAACCAGCCGCGCGGATTCCGCTGCAACGAAACAGCCCAGGCCGTTATCCAAATAGGCGCCGTAGAAAGTATCCGGAGCAAATCCCCGCTTGATCGGGCGATTCATCAGGATGCTGTCGCCGGGGCGAATACCTAGGGCCTCGATCTGCTTTTTCTTATCCTTGCCGTGGATATGCAGCTCGAGATAAAGCTGTTCTTTACGCACGCCCTTTTCACCCGTGCGCAGCTTGGCATCGGCAAAATGGATCGCACCCAGCGCCTCAACCGTCCCGCCATCAAGCCGGCGATACTGGCCCGGGGCGTTGGGGTCCTCACTGAAGACACTGACCTCATGCCCAATGAGCGTGGTCGGCAGGAACGAGTCACTGTTAATCCAAACTTTGCCGTCCTCACCGATAGAGCGCACCTGCATGCGGATCTTATCGGCATGCCCAATCACCATGATGGTGAATAGATCATCGCGCCCAGGATGGGTGTCGAGAACGATACCGGCATGGCCTTTGAAGGTCTGCACATCCCATCCCTTGGGCGCAAATTGATCAAAATAGGGCTTGAGCACGCCCTGGGTCATCGCCGCTTCCAGGCCAATAGGGCTGGGTGCAGCCAGAATATCGTGCATCAGCTTGAACTGTGCCTCGGGCATCGATTGCGCCCAGGGCTTTTCGGTATCGACCATTGGGGGTCTCCCTGTTGTCGTATTGCGAGGATGTCAATGCGCTAGGATAACCTGCCAGACCCATCGGGAGCAGCCCATGAGCGCAATGCGAAGAATAATTGGGACAGCCCATACGCTCCCGCCGCTATCCCAAAGCGCTCATTGGCGGGGGCCATGGGGCGAATTAGTCCTAACAGGCACGGATTCAGTCTTGCTGAGCGCAATCTTTGTCAGCGACACGGCTAGGGTCTTCGATAGACAACCACTACCTAACCCCTGGGGCAATAACCCCGCAGGCATTAAGATTCTGTTATCCGGGACTGCGCTGCAACTCACGGTCTGGCAGGCCCTCAGCACGATCCAGCCTGGTGAGACGATAAGCTATGCTGAGCTTGCCCAGCGTGTCGGTTATCCTCGGGCCGTTAGAGCCGTGGCCAGCGCTGTCGCCAGCAATCCACTGCCCATTATTCTACCCTGTCATCGGGTGATCCGGTCTGATGGGCACAGCGGTGAATATCTTGGCGGTGCCGCCTTGAAGCAACAACTCCTTGACTGGGAGAAAACCCATGACCCGCTTTTCTGATCTGATACACGCCAGGGCCACTCGAGAGGAGGCCCTTGATCGGCTTCATCGCTTCATTCCGCACGCCGGCGCGGACTACGCCCAGTGGCGCAATCATGACTTTGGGCCAGAGGGCGATAACCGGGTCTCAGCACTCTCGCCGTGGCTGCGGCATCGGTTGATTAGCGAGCAAGAGGTCATCACCGCGGTTCTCGCCCAACACGAAATGGATTCCGCTGAGAAGTTCATTCAGGAGGTCTGCTGGCGCAGTTATTGGAAAGGCTATTTGGAGCGCAGACCGGAGCACTGGGCTGAATACCGACAACAGGTGGAGCGTGATCGGGATGCCCTGGCCCGTGATCGGTCGCTGACTCAGGCTCTACAGCGCGCCACCGCCGGCGACACAGGGATTGATGCCTTTGATGCCTGGGTGGGCGAACTCACCAACAATGGTTACCTGCACAACCACGCGCGCATGTGGTTTGCCAGCATTTGGGTCTTTACCCTGGAGTTGCCATGGAGCCTGGGTGCCGATTTTTTCCTGCGCCACTTGCTCGATGGTGATCCAGCCTCCAATACCTTGTCCTGGCGCTGGGTGACCGGCCTGCACACACAGGGCAAGGCCTATCTGGCCCGGTCCGGGAACATCGCCCGCTATACGGACGGGCGCTTTAACCCCGGCGATCAGCTGGCCAATGAGGCGCCATGCCCACCGAGATTGGACAAACCGCCGTTGCTGGAATCCCCACAACCGGTTGATTGGCATATCGATCAGCAAACCGCGCTGCTGATTACCGAGGATGACTTAACGCCTGAGACGCTCTTTGGCCAGGCAGATTGGGCCATGGCATTGGCCGTGCAAATTACGGATGGGCGCAGCGACTACCCCGTTGCCGAGACGGTGAGACAGTTTGCCCGCGACGGACTAACGGATGCCTTGGACCGCAATCCAGCCGCGCAAAGCCTTGGACCGGTGATTCTGGATGGCGCGGAAGCAGCCGATGGATTGGCGCTTCAGCTCAAAGACGCGGGTATCACCCAGGTGCTAACGCCCTGGGTGCCTGTTGGCCCCGGAGCCGATGCGCTGAACTGGCTAAAGCCCGCCCTTAAGTCGCATAACATCAGGCTTCAGCGGATTCCCCGCGACTGGGACACCGAGTTGTGGCCGGCTGCTACCCATGGCTTCTTTCGCTTTTGGAAAGCGGCCCGGCCGGTCATCGACGAGGCCTTTGCCACCTGAAAGTTTAAAATGGCGAGCGCCTCGCGATAGTGGTCCAGCAATTCCGCCTGGCTGCCTGCCCCCAAGAACAGCTCGGCCAGTTCATAGCTGTAACTATCCTGAAAGCGCAGCGCATCGAGGTCTTGACCCTCTTC
>CBFIIM010000073.1:0-7094 GCA_965662395.1 Spiribacter sp.
TCAGATAGCCATTTCCAGTGATCTCAGCGTATTTATGCCGATCGCCATAGCGGTCATAGTCGACAATCATCGAGATGGCGCCGGCGATGACTTTGCCGTTGTCCTCAATGCAGATCTGTCCCTCTGCAAATCGGTTGATTTGGGCACTGAACTGCTTGCGTGTCCAGGCACCCCCCAGATCCGGGTAGACCTGGTCCATGATGCGCTTGACGTCCTTGTAATCGGACAGGCGCAGGTGGCGCAGCTTGAGTCGGTGTTCCTCGGCGGTGGTATCGTGTTCACTCATGCCACGGAGGATATCATGGGCTCTGGCCGAGTCAGACAGCCAAGCAGGGTGCGTGGGCTTTTAGGCCTGCTTTTGTGTTGTGTCGTGCTGACCGCGCAGGCCGAGGTCCGGTTGACCTTGACCGGAGTGGACGGCGATGTGGCCAAGAATATTCGCGCCATGATTGACCCATCAGTCGAGCTGGACTCGGATCTGGCGGCTCGGTTTTATCGGGAGCGGGTGCAAGAACAAACCCGCGAGGCGCTGGAGGCCCTAGGCTATTATCAAGCACAGATTGATATTGACCTGAGCTCGGTACAGGGGCATTGGGCGTTAAGCGTTGATGTCGTGCCGGGGCAGCGAGTTTATTGGCGCCAAATTCGGGTCGATGTTGTCGGGGATGGCAATGATGATCCAGCCTTTGCGGGACTGACGCAGACCTTGCCCCTGCGCCCAGAAACTCCGCTGGATCACTCCGATTATGAGCGCAGCAAGCGTGCCCTGCGCAACTTAGCGCTGCAGCGGGGGTATTTTGATCATCAGTTTGAAACCGCCCGGTTGGCTGTTAATGTCGAAGGTGGAGTCGCAGATGCCGATCTGGTGCTGGATACCGGCCAGCGTTATCACTTTGGTGAAGTGACTTTTTCACCCTCGCCGTTTCGGGATACGTTTCTCAAGCGCTTGGTGCCTTTTGCCGCCGATACCCCCTACAGCGCGGATAGGCTGGCTGAATTTAATCGGCGGTTGCTCGAGAGTGGCTATTTTGATGATGCCCTGGTGGAGAGCCTTCGTGATCAGGCGGTTGATGGTCGTGTGCCTGTGCGCGCTCAGCTTGCCACACGATCACGTAATACCGTGACCACCGGCATTGGCTATTCCACCGATGAGGGGCCGCGGGGGCAGCTTGGCTTTAGGCGACACTACATTAACAATCGCGGCCATCGGCTAGAGAGCTCGCTGAGACTCTCGCCGGTCAGGCAACGCCTGGATGCCCGTTACGAAATCCCCCTGTCCGATCCGCTGAATGACAGCCTGTCCCTCGCGACGGGTTGGGAGAGTGAGGATATCGAGGACGTGCGCAGTGAGCGGTATACCGTGGCATTAGCAAGGCGCCAGCAATTCTCTTCGGGTTGGGTGCGGACTCAGTCGCTGCGCTGGTTGGAGGAGCGATTTACGGCCGGCCTAGATACGGGAGACTCGCGGCTGATTATGCCCGGCCTGGCGTTCTCTCGCACCCGATCCAGAGGCGGGGTGGACCCCTACCGCGGTGATCAGCAGAGTTATTCAGTTGAGGGAAGCGCGCGCGATGTCCTCTCGGATGTGGATGTGGCGCGACTGCGCTTGAGTAACACTTGGCTGCGCAGTGTCGGCCCGGTGCATCGGTTTCAGTTGCGGGCTGATCTGGGCGCCATTGCCACCAATGATTTTTCTCGCACCCCTAGCTCGCTGCGTTTTTTCGCCGGTGGCGATCAGAGCGTACGCGGGTTTGCCTATCGCAGTTTGGGTCCCGAAGATGCCAGCGGTGATGTCACCGGTGGGCGTTATCTGGCCACTGGCAGTGCGGAGTACAGTCATGCCATCACGGGACAATGGCGCTTGGCCACTTTTGTTGATGGCGGCAATGCCTTTGATCATTTAGACCAAGTGGACGCGGAGGTGGGCACCGGGTTTGGCGTGCGTTGGTCATCACCGGTCGGGCCGCTCAGGCTTGATCTAGCATGGGGTGTCAGCCGCGATGATGTTCCGTTTCGTGTTCATATCTCAGTCGGGCCGCCATTCTGATGCCGGGTATCAGGTCATTATTGATCGCGTTGCTGCTGTCACTGGCTCTGGTGTTTGCCTGGCTGATCAGCACCACCGACGGGGCCCGCTGGGCAGCACATCGAGCCAGCGACTGGCTGGCGGGGTTCCAGGTCAGTGTGGCATCGGGCAGTCTGTGGCAGGGCGGTCAGCTGAGCGATTTGCAATGGCAGGGTGAGGCGTTAACCCTCCATGCCCGAGAGATTGAGTTTGCTTGGGATCCGGCTTGTTTGTGGCGCTGGCGGATTTGTCTTGGGCCGGTTGATATCACAGACTTGGACGTCTACCTGCCCAGCGCTCACTCAACGTCCTCGAGCACGAGCCCGAGCCCGAGTCCGAGTCCGACCCCGAGCCTGACCTCGGCCCTGACCTCGATCATTGACTCGGGTCGTGACCGGGCATGGGCCCTATCGTTGCCGTCTGTTTCCTTACCGTTTGGCCTGACCCTCGATGCGCTCTCGATTGACCGACTGGCCATTCAGCGGGGTGAACTGGCGGCACAAGTTGATCACCTGAACCTGGGTCTGGCATTCGAACAGGGTGAACTGCAGGCCTCGCCCTGGCGAGTTGAGGCCACTGCCTTGGCGGGTGATAACCGCGTGGATATCCGCGCTCAGCAGGATGCCTCGGGAGAGCTTGCATTCAATCTGGCAGTGGATGCGCCCGCACTTTCACGATTCTGGCCGGGGCTTGAAGGTCAGGCCGCGGGAAGCATTGAAGCGCTCTGGGCAGCGGCTGAATTCTCATTCGCAGCTGATCTTCGATTAGACGACATCGCTTATCAGAATGTTCGGGTCGGACAAGCCTTGATTGCGGCGGATTGGGACATGTCCTCTGGGGGAGAGACCCTGATGACCCTTGCCAATGTTCATGCCGCGGGTCAGCGCTTTGGTGATGCCCGATTAGCGATCAGCGGACGCCTAGATCAGCACAAGATCAGTGTTGAGCTGCCGAATATCCCGGTGCCAGTGACGCTGCAGCTAGTGGGTGGGCTGGATCAGGCAATGACACAATGGCAGGGCAGTTTGGCCGATGCCGTACTGGGGCCGCCGACCATGCGCTGGCAACTCTTAGGCACACCCGATGTTACCGTTGGTTTTGCTGCACCGGCCGTCGAGTTAGCCCCCCACTGTTGGACGCATCAGGCCCTGTCGTTGTGCACGGAACCCTTGGTGGCTGATCGGCAGTCCGCCCGACTGGGGCTGAGTTTGCCGTCAATGCCACTGGATGTCCTGGCGCGTTATTGGCCTGAAGGCCTTGAATTAAGCGGTGATATCACCGGTACCGCGTCATTGTCTTGGCAGGCGGGCAGTGCACCGCAGGGGCGGGTCACGCTAGTCAGCCCGGGTGGCGTGGTTCGCTTGACAGCACCCGGTGATGAGTCCGCATTGCCGCTTCGGTATCGGCGGGTCGTGGTGGATGCTGATTTGCGCCCGGATCGGGCGGACTTGCGCTTCGGTATTGCCTCGCCTGATATCGGTAATGGCGGATTTGCGCTGCAAACCGATCCTTTGGATGTGACACGCCCGATGAGCGGTATTGTCTGGCTGGAAGGATTGTCTGTGGCTCCGCTTGCCGGTCTCTTGCCGCAAATCAGTCAAATAGAGGGGGTGATGGCCGCCCGTGGTGAACTTGCCGGCACTCTAGCTGCGCCGCGGTTTATCGGCGATCTGACGCTGGCTGATGCGCGCGTGTTGCCGAGGGCCCTGGCGGCGCCACTTGAGGCTGTGAACGTGACAGCACGCGTGGATGGCAGAGCAGCGCGAATCAATGGCGGTTTTACACTGGGGGCTGGTCAAGGTGAAATCAGCGGTGATTTGGCGCTTGAATCTGATGGCCTGCGGGGTCAGCTGGCCTTAAGCGGACAGGGGCTTGAACTGAAACCCGGCGCGGTGACTGAGTTAGTGGTTAATCCTGAATTGAGCTTAAGTTTCGCTGCGGATCGTCTAGCGCTTGGGGGCACCGTCGAGGTGCCGAGTGCCAGAATCGTACTGGAAGGAGGCGCGGGGAGTGGGGCTACCCGGGTCTCAGCAGACACAGTTCAGGTCGACGCCAGCGGCGAGCCGTTGGCCGGTTCGGCACCGACCGGCTCCCAGGCGAGGTTGGAGAGCGATGTGCGTCTTGTTCTGGGGCAGGATGTACAGCTTCAGGTGCGGGGGCTGAGCGCTCGATTAACCGGCGAGCTGGCACTGCAGCAGCAGGGCGATGCCGAAGTGCAGGCCGAAGGAGTGCTTGAGTTGGCTGATGCGCAGTTCAATGCCTATGGCCAGTCGCTGGATGTGCGTCGTGGTCGGTTGATTTTTGCCGGGCCGCTGGTCAATCCACGCCTGGATCTTGAAGCGGTCAGAGAGGCGCCTGAGTTGCTGGCTGGATTAAGGGTTAGCGGGTCGGCCGAAGACCCGCAGTTAACACTTTTCTCGCGTCCACCCCTGGAACAGGCCAGTATTCTGTCTTATCTGATCACCGGCAGGCCGCCCGGTCAGGGAGCGCCGAGTGAAGAGGCACTGGTCAGTGAAGCGGCTTTGTCATTGGGTGTCTTTGGCGGTGGGCGTATCGGTGGCGCCCTAGCTGAAGAATTGGGTATTGAGAATTTTCAGCTAGAAGCCAGCGGCCAGGGTGATAGCGCGCAGGTGGCAGTCAGTGGTTACCTGGCGCCCAACCTGTTATTACGCTATGGCGTGGGCGTTTTTGAGCCTGAAGACACGCTGACGTTGCGCTACTACCTGCGTCCGCAGCTGTATTTAGAAGCCGTCAGCGGCGCTGAGGCCGCTATTGACGTGTTCTATTCGTTTGACTATGACTGATCGGCCGTGGGCTCGGCTGGAGTGCCCGATGCAGGTTCAGGCTTAGCTCTGCCTCGACCGGAGCCGGAGTTTGAGTTGGTCCTGCGTCGCGTGCCGGTGCCCGAGCTGCTGCTTGAACTGCGGCGGTTGTTCATCCGAGCGGCGGGCTTGATATCCGTTTCAATCAAATCGGCAGGTGCCATCTGCGATGGGATCTTCTGCTCGATGTAGGCCTCGATATCAGGCAGCGAGTACACATACGACTCACAGGCAAAGCTGATGGCATCGCCTGCTGCGCCCGCCCGGGCCGTACGGCCGATGCGATGAACGTAGTCTTCGGCATCCTGAGGCAGGTCATAGTTAATGACGTGGCTGACTTCGGGGATGTGTAATCCGCGGGCGGCTACATCCGTTGCCACCAGGATCGGAAGCTCGCCGGCCTGGAACTTGGCCAACAGCTGCTCACGCTTGTTTTGAGCGATATCGCCGGAGATGACGGCGGCCTTAATGTCATTGCCCAGCAGATAGCCGGTGACCTTGTCAGCATCTCGCTTGGTGTTGACAAAAATCAGCGTGCGATGAGGGTCCTGTTGCTTGAGTACACCCAGCAGCAGGCCGATCTTGTCGTCATTTTCCACATGATAAAGCGTCTGGCGAACGCGATCGGCGGTAATGGTCTCGGACTCGATTTTGACCGACTCAGGCTCGTTCATATGCTCGTAGGCCAGTTCGCGCACCCGCTCGGAGAGCGTCGCTGAGAACAGCATATTCAGGCGCTTTTCCGGCGGCGGCATACGGCGCAGCAGGTAGCGGATGTCGGCAATAAAGCCCATGTCAAACATCCGGTCCGCCTCATCTAGGATGCAGACCTCAATGTTATCCAGGCTAAAGACCTTCTGTTTGTAGAAGTCGATGATGCGACCCGGTGTGCCGATGATGATATCGGTGCCGACCTCAAGCTGCTTGCGTTGGCTTTCATAGCCAGTGCCGCCGTAGATGCAGGCGAAATCCATGCCGGTAAACCAGCCGAGCCGTTCGGCATCTTTATGGATCTGCAGTGCTAGCTCGCGGGTCGGGGCCAGAATGATGGCCCAGGGGCCAGTCTTATCAGCGGCCACCGGACGGCTCATCAGGTGGTGCATGCAGGCCAGCAAGAAGGCGGCGGATTTGCCGGTGCCCGTCTGCGCCTGCCCGGCCACATCGCGGCCTTTGAGCGCGATTGGCAGCGTGCCAGCCTGAATGGGGGTGCAATGCTCGAATCCGGCTTCTTTTAGCCCGATGAGCAGGGACTCGTGGAGTTCCAGGGAGTCAAACTTGGTTTCAGAGAGATGATTTTGTTCCATGAGCGCGGAGCATACCGTATTGGCGTCGATTTTGCGCTGTCTTGACGTTTTTGCACTCGCCTGTGCTGTCGCGAATCCGTACAATATCGGTACGAATTAAAAAAGGAGTCACCATGAGCGACGTACAGGACACTATCCGCCAGCAGGTTGAGAGCAATCCGGTCATTCTTTACATGAAAGGCTCGCCGCAATTTCCGCAGTGCGGGTTCTCGATGCGTGCCGCACAGGCGCTGGCCGGCTGTGGTGTCGAATTTGCCTACGTTAACGTGCTAGAAGACGAAGGTATCCGCCAGGGCATTAAAGACTACGGCAACTGGCCAACTATCCCGCAGCTTTATGTCGGCGGAGAGTTGCTGGGCGGCTGTGACATCATTATCGAGATGTATGAATCCGGCGAGCTGCAAAAAGCGGTTGAGGCAGCCGTGGGTACCGCTTAGTCGTCGCCTACCCCTGCGTAATCGGGATGATCATTCAGATCATCCCAGCGGTTGACGATGGTGCAGAAAAGCTCAGCGGTCTTCTCGGCGTCATAGATTGCCGAGTGGGCCTCGCGGGCATCCCAATCAAGCCCTGCAGCAGCAACGCCCCGCGCCAATACAGTCTGGCCATAGGCAAGACCAGAGAGTGTTGCGGTGTCAAAGCACGAAAACGGGTGAAATGGGTTGCGCTTAATGCCGCAACGATTGACTGCGGCATTCAAAAACCCTAGGTCAAACCAGGCATTGTGGCCGACCAGCACGGCGCGGTTGCAGTCGTTTTGCCGAATGGCTTCACGAATAGGCTGAAAGATTAGCCGCAGTGCTTCATCCTCGGATAACGCCATTCGCAGCGGATGATCGGGGTCGATGCCATTGAACTCCAATGACTTGGGGTCGAGATTGGCACCCTCAAACGGTTTGATAT
>CBFIIM010000074.1:0-7012 GCA_965662395.1 Spiribacter sp.
ATGCTGCGCGAACATGGCGGCCTGTTGGGTGGAGAGTCGTCCGGACACATTGTCTGCCTGGATCGCACAACGACCGGAGATGGTGTGGTATCAGCGCTCCAGGTGCTAGGCGCTGCCGTTGATCAGGGCCGATCCATTGCCGAGCTGGCAGCGGGGATGGAAAAGCTGCCTCAGCATATGGTCAATGTGCCGGTCAATGGCGATAGCCGGCCGCTTGAGGATGCCCGCATCGCGCAGGCAGTGCGTAGCGTTGAAGACGCGCTTGGGGACGATGGCCGAGTGCTGTTGCGTCCCTCGGGTACAGAGCCTGTTTTGCGGGTGATGGTCGAAGGCCTAGATGCGGATCGGGTACGGGATTTTGCGCTTGAACTGGCGGCTGCGGTGGAGTCGATTTGCGCACAACCGGCGATGCAGGTGGCAGCGGGTGATTGATTCCGTCCTCCTGCGCCGTTAATCTCCTGCGGCTCTACTGCTCGGGATGATGGATTGATGCGCACACCACTGATTGCCGGAAACTGGAAGATGAATGGCTTGCGAGCCGACGCCGAGGCGCTGGCGCGGGATGTCGCGGCCCGTATTCCTGCTGATAACAACGTCGAGACTCTTGTTTGTCCACCTTTTGTGCATCTGCAAGCGGTTGCCGAGTCGCTCGCCGGCTCAGTGGTGCGCCTGGGGGCGCAGAACTGTGCGGATACTCCGCAGGGCGCGCGCACGGGTGAAGTGGCCGCCGATATGCTGGCGGATCTTTGCGTGACTTATGTCATCCTGGGGCATTCTGAGCGTCGCGAGTTCTATGCCGAAGACAGCGCATTGATTGCCGCCCGAGCCAATCAAGCGATTGCCGCCGGGATCCGTCCGATCCTGTGTGTGGGCGAAACCCTTGAGCAGCGTGATAGTGGCCGTACAGAGGCAGTGGTTCAGGCGCAGCTTGATGGCGTGCTGGAGCGTCTGGGCGCAGAGGCCTTTCATGGAGGCGTGGTGGCTTATGAGCCGGTTTGGGCTATTGGCACAGGGCGAACGGCCAGTGCTGAACAGGCGCAAGCCGTGCATGCGTTTATCCGTTCTTGCCTCGCCGCGCATGACGAGCAGCTCGCTGACACCACGAGGCTGCTCTACGGTGGTAGCATGAAGCCCGAAAATGCTGCTGAATTATTGGCTCAGCCTGATGTGGATGGTGGGCTCATCGGCGGCGCGTCGCTTAAAGCAGAGGATTTCGCAGCCATATATGCTGCGGCAGCGCGGGGCTGAAACTCCGCATTCAACCAATCGGTTCAAACATGTACACAGTGGTTCTCGTCATTCATCTGGCCCTTGCGCTTGTCCTGATCGGTGTAGTGCTTATGCAGCACGGGAAAGGGGCGGATGCTGGTGCTGCTTTCGGCAGCGGTGCATCCAGCACGGTATTTGGTGCGCGCGGATCGGCTTCGTTTCTTGGACGACTGACCGGCTTCCTGGGTGTGGGGTTCTTTGTTACCAGCCTGACCCTAGCGATCATGGCGGGGACCTTTACCAGTGGCGGTTCGAGCGTGGTTGAACAGGTCGATGTGCCTGCAGCCACTGACCGCGACACAGCACCGGCTCCGGATAATGCCGCCGCGGGTGCAGGCAGCGACGAGCCGCGCCCCGCGCCAGCGCCGGAATAGGGGCTCAATTGCGCCGGATCATGCCTATCGGCGCGGTTTTTCGTTGTCGATAGGCCTGCATCCTGCTAATATTCCAGCCTAGTCAGGACTACCGAAAAGCGGATGTGGTGGAACTGGTAGACACGCTGTCTTGAGGGGGCAGTGGCGAAAGCCGTGCCGGTTCGAGTCCGGCCATCCGCACCATTCAGTCCTGGGTCCATTCTGTCTGCAGGACGTCTGACGCTATGACCGAAAGCTATCTGCCGATTCTTGTCTTCATCGTGCTGGCGATGGGCATCGGCATTGCCCCTTTGGCTGCAGGTTTTATCCTGGCACCCCACCGCCCGGATCATGAAAAACTCACCCCGTACGAATGCGGCTTCGAGGCATTCGAAGACTCACGTATGCAGTTTGATGTGCGCTATTACCTAGTGGCGATTCTATTCATCATTTTTGATCTGGAGATTGCCTTTCTCTTCCCGTGGGCGATTGTGCTGGATGAAATCGGATTATTTGGTTTTGGCGCCATGGCGATTTTCATTGGTGTGTTGCTGGTTGGTTTTCTCTACGAGTGGAAGAAAGGAGCGCTGGAATGGGAATAGAGGGCGTTCTTGAGAAGGGCTTTGTCACCACATCGGCCGACAAGCTGATCAACTGGGCGCGTACCGGCTCGCTGTGGCCAATGACCTTCGGTCTGGCTTGCTGCGCGGTTGAAATGATGCATGCCGGTGCAGCGCGTTATGACATGGATCGCCTTGGTTTGATATTCCGGCCTTCACCGCGACAGTCGGATGTCATGATTGTCGCCGGAACATTGGTCAATAAAATGGCGCCCGCACTGCGGCGTGTCTATGACCAGATGCCGGATCCCAAATGGGTGATTTCCATGGGCTCCTGTGCCAATGGTGGCGGGTACTATCACTATTCCTATTCGGTTACCCGTGGTTGCGACCGAATTGTCCCGGTAGATATCTACGTGCCCGGTTGTCCGCCCACTGCCGAGGCGCTGCTCTACGGAATTGTGCAGCTGCAAAATAAGATTCGCCGCACCAATACCATTGCCCGCTGAGGTGGAGTTCTATGCCGCTATCCACTGAAAAGCTGCTCGATCGGATTCAAAACGTGCTTGGCGACAACGTGCGGGAAGGCCGTTGTGCCTACGGCGAGGTCGAGATCGAAGTGGCTCCGGACAATCTCTACGCCTCCATGCAGCTGTTGCGCGATACCGAGGTGCTGGCATTTGATCAGCTGCTGGATATTGCCGGCGTGGATTACGCCGCTTATGGGCAGGATGAGTGGATTACGGATGAGGCCACCAATACCGGATTCAGCCGCGGTGTGGATGGGTTTAGTACCGGGCGCCTAGGTCTGACCGGAATTTACGGCCTGCAGCCCATCGAATCCAACACCGGTAGACGATTTGCTGCGGTCTATCATTTGCTCTCGGTGGCACGTAATCACCGACTGCGGGTGCGTTGTTATGCCGCCGATGACGATATGCCGATGCTCGATTCGATCGTTCCGCTCTGGTCTTCGGCCAATTGGCAGGAGCGCGAGGCCTTTGATCTGTACGGCATTATGTTCGAAGGGCATCCTGATCTGCGTCGTATCTTGACCGACTACGGCTTTATCGGGCATCCGTTCCGCAAAGACTTCCCGCTGATCGGCAACGTTGAGGTGCGCTACGACGAGCGTCGGGGGCGTGTGATCTACGAGCCGGTATCGATTGAGCCCCGGGTGCTCGTGCCGCGTGTCATCCGCGATGACAATCGCTACGCCGAGCAAAGTGCCGAGGAGGCCCGTGATGCCTGAGATTAATAGCTACACCGTTAACTTCGGCCCTCAGCATCCGGCAGCCCATGGTGTGCTGCGGCTGGTGCTCGAAATGGAAGGTGAGGTAGTACGGCGGGCTGATCCGCATATCGGGTTGCTGCATCGGGCCACCGAAAAACTGGCGGAGACCAAACCGTTTAATCAGAGCATCGGTTATATGGACCGGCTCGACTATGTCTCGATGATGTGTAACGAGCACGCCTATGTGCTGGCCATCGAGAAGCTGCTGGGCATTGAAGCCCCTGAGCGTGCGCAGTACATCCGCGTGATGTTTGATGAGATCACCCGCATTCTCAATCATCTGCTGTGGATTGGGGCGCATGGGCTCGATGTGGGCGCCATGACGGTCTTTTTGTACGCGTTCAAGGAACGTGAAGAGCTGATGGATTGTTATGAGGCGGTCAGTGGTGCGCGCATGCATGCCACCTACTATCGCCCGGGCGGGGTGTATCGGGATTTGCCCGAGCAGATGCCCAAATATCGTGACTCGGAGTTCCGCAAAGAAAAAGAACTCAAGCGGATGAACGCCGAGCGTGAAGGCACCATGCTCGATTTTATTGAAGCGTTTTGCGACCGCTTTGGTGGCACGGTGGATGAAATTGAGACCTTGCTGACGGACAACCGCATCTGGAAACAGCGTCTGGTCGATGTGGCAGTGGTCAGCCCAGAGCGTGCTCTGCAGCTTGGCTTTACCGGGCCCATGTTACGGGGCTCAGGCGTTGAGTGGGACTTGCGTCGCAAGCAACCCTACGAAGTCTATGAGCGTATGGATTTTGATGTGCCGGTGGGTACCAACGGCGACTGCTATGACCGCTATTTGGTGCGCATGGAAGAGATGCGCCAGTCGGTTCGCATTATTCGTCAGTGTGTGGACTGGCTGCGACGGAATAACGGCCCGGTGATGCTTTCCGATCACAAGGTGGCGCCGCCGGCGCGTGAAGAGATGAAAGACGACATGGAATCGCTGATTCATCACTTCAAGCTCTTTACCGAGGGCTATTGCACACCACCAGGCGAGGTCTACGCCGCTATTGAGGCGCCGAAAGGCGAGTTTGGTGCCTACATCGTTTCAGACGGGGCCAATAAACCGTATCGGCTCAAACTGCGCGCCCCGGGGTTTGCCCACATGGCGGCAATGGATGAAATGGTCAGAGGCCATATGCTGGCCGATGTGGTCACGGTCATGGGCACCATGGATATTGTATTCGGGGAGGTGGATCGGTGAGCGGTGCGCAAGATCAGGCGACTGGCATTCTCAGTGCGGAAGAGCGCATGGAGATCGATCGCTGGTTGGAGCGGTTCCCCAAAGATGCAATGGGTCGGCGATCAGCCATTATCCCCGCGTTGCATGTCGTTCAGCATCATCATGGTGGGTGGCTGCCTCAGGCCTCCATGGATGCGGTGGCCGATTACCTCGAACTGGCGCCGGCACGGGTGTATGAGGTGGCAACGTTCTACGGCATGTTCGATGTCAGTCCCGTTGGTCGGCACAAGGTCAACATCTGCACGAACATCTCCTGCATGCTGCGGGGTGCGGAAGACATCGTCGAGCATGTCGAGAAAAAACTGGGTATCAGCCTTGGTGAGACCACACCGGATGGACGGATTACGCTAAAGCGCGAGGAAGAATGCCTAGCTGCTTGCGTCGGCGCGCCCATGATGCTGGTGGATGAGGAGTACTACACCGATCTGACGCCTGAGAAGATCGATAAAATTCTCGATGAGCTGGAATAGTCATGACAAACGTCTGCTACACAACGCTTGAGTTTGATCAGCCCTGGACCCTTGAGAACTACCGGGCCACGGGTGGGTATCAGGCGCTTGAAAAAGTCCTGCGCGATGGCATGAGCGAAGACGAGGTCATCGAGGTGGTCAAAGCGGCCAATCTGCGCGGCCGTGGGGGCGCCGGATTCCCAGCGGGTATGAAGTGGAGCTTTATGCCGCGCACGGCCCCGGGGCCAAAATATTTGCTTTGCAATTCGGATGAATCCGAGCCGGGCACCTGTAAGGATCGCGATATTTTGCGGTTCAATCCGCATGCAGTGGTGGAGGGCATGATCATTGCTGGTTATGCCATGGGGATCACCACCGGCTACAACTACATGCGCGGTGAGTTCATGAAAGAGCCCTTTTCGCGCATGGAACAGGCGGTTGTCGAAGCCCGGGAGGCCGGTTATCTGGGCAAAAACATTCTTGGCTCCGGCTTTGATTTTGATCTGCATAACTATATTGGCGCCGGTGCCTACATCTGCGGTGAGGAATCCGCCCTCATGGAGTCGCTTGAGGGTAAAAAAGGCATGCCGCGCAACAAGCCGCCTTTCCCGGCCCAGGCCGGTATTTATGGTCGGCCAACGACGATTAATAACACCGAGACACTGGCTTCGGTGCCCGCGATTATCCGCAACGGGGCTGATTGGTTTCTTGAGTTGGGCAAACCCAATAACGGTGGCATGAAGATCTTTTGTGTCTCCGGTCATGTCGAGAAGCCGGGCAACTTTGAAATTTCTCTCGGAACTCCGTTCAAAGACTTGCTCGCGATGGCCGGTGGAGTGTGGAAAGGCCGTCAGCTCAAAGCGGTTATCCCGGGTGGTTCCTCCATGCCGGTTGTGCCTGCTGAGAAAATGATGGAACTGACCATGGACTATGACTCGCTGGCGGAGGCGGGCTCGGCGCTCGGCTCAGGTGGCGTCATCGTCATGGACGAGACCACGGATATGGTTAAGGCCATTCTTCGAATCAGCCGGTTTTACTATGCCGAGTCCTGCGGACAGTGCACTCCGTGTCGCGAAGGTACTGGCTGGATGTATCGAGTGATCAAGCGAATCCATGAGGGACATGGCCGGCCTGAGGATATTGAGCTGCTGGAATCAGCTGCCGGGCAGATCGCCGGGCATACGATCTGCGCCTTTGGCGAGGCGGCGGCATGGCCAGTGCAGGGGATGTTGCGGCATTTCCGTCATGAATTTGAATACTACATCGAGCATAAGCGATCGATTGTTGAGGCAGCGGCATGAGCGCGGAAGTCAAAATCCAGGATCCGGAGATGGTGACCATCGAAATCGATGGGCAGTCGATCCAGGCGCCGAAAGGCGCGCCGATTATTGACGTGGCCGATCAACACGGGATCGACATTCCACGCTTTTGCTACCACAGCAAGTTATCCGCGCCGGCTAACTGCCGCATGTGTTTGGTGGATGTCGAAATGGGCGGTCGGCCTGCGCCTAAGCCTCTGCCAGCCTGCATTACCACGGTGGTTGACGGCATGGTGGTTCGCACCAGCTCCGAGCGGGCGCTAAAAGCTCAGCGCGGAGTCATGGAGTTCCTGCTGATTAACCATCCGCTCGACTGCCCGATCTGTGACCAAGGTGGCGAGTGTGAGCTACAGGATCTTGCCCTGGGTTATGGCCGTAGTGTGTCGCGGTTTGTTGAGCGCAAACGAGTGGTAAAGGACGAGAATCTCGGTCCGTTGATTGCCACCGAGATGACGCGCTGTATTCACTGCACACGCTGTGTGCGTTTCCTGGATGAAATTGCGGGTACTTCAGAGCTGGGTGCGA
>CBFIIM010000075.1:0-5035 GCA_965662395.1 Spiribacter sp.
CAGCTGGCCAATGACTTTCATGTCCGCCGCGTTATTACCGCCTACTTGCCCGAAGACCAAGAGTCCAAGGCCTACGCCACACTGCTGCAGTGGGACAACATCTTCTATGAGAGTGAGCGCACACCATTAATCGGCGGGCGCAAATCAATGGTGCGGGTGGGTACGGTCCAATGGCAAATGCGCCGGGTGACCAATTTTGAAGACCTGATGACCAACATCGAGTTCTTTGTCGATGCCATGGCCGGCTATAACTGCGATTTCATTCTGTTCCCGGAGCTTTTCAACGCCCCGCTGCTCGCGCAGTTCAACCAGGAAGACCCCGCTGAGGCCATGCGTGGCCTGGCCCAGTACACCGGCGAAATTGTTGATGCGATGAGCCAGCTGGCCGTGTCCTACAATATCAACATTATCGCAGGCTCCATGCCCGTGTATGAGGAAAACGCCCTCTACAATGTGGCCTATCTCTGCCGGCGCGATGGCACCGTCGACTCACACCACAAACTGCATCCAACACCTGATGAGCGCTTCTATTGGGGTGTGCAGGGTGGCGACCGGCTCAAAGCCTTTGATACCGATGTGGGCAAGATCGGCATTCTGGTCTGCTATGACGTTGAGTTCCCCGAGGCCTGCCGGTTACTGGCCGATCAGGGCATGCAGATTTTGTTTGTCCCGTTTTGGACGGATACCAAAAACGCCTATCTGCGGGTCCGACGCTGCGCCCAGGCCCGCGCCATCGAGAATGAATGCTACGTGGCCATCACCGGCAGCGTGGGCAATTTACCGCGCGTTGAGAACATCGAAATCCAATACTCGCAGGCCGCCGTATTCTCCCCCTCTGACTTTGCCTTTCCCCATGATGGCATCGTCAGTGAATCCACCCCCAACACCGAAATGACCCTGGTGGTGGATTTGGACATGGACAAGATCAAACAGCTGCGCGCAGAAGGCTCGGTGCAGAACTCAAAAGACCGCCGTCTCGATCTCTACCGAATCCACTGGCTGGATGATCACGACAGTTAATTAAACTTCTGTTTGGCCAGCCAGGGCTGCATGCGGGCGAATGCCTCTTCGATGTTCTCCATGGAGTTCGAGAAGCTAATGCGAATGGCGTTACCACAGGTATCGCCAAAGGCATCACCGGGGATGACGCAAACACCCGTTTCCTGAAGCATGCGCAGGGCCAGATCCGTGCCATCGGTCCGCGGCGGCAGCGACGGAAAAATATAGAATGCCCCTTGAGGCACATACCCGGTCAGATGCGGGGTTTCACTCACCAGCTCCACCACCCGGTCACGACGGCGCCGATATTCGGCATTCATCTGATCAACGCACGCCATATCACCCTTCAGTGCAGCCACACCGGCCCACTGCGCCGGGGTACTGGCCACGGTAGTGGTAAACATATGATACCGCCTAAGTTTTTTAATGGCGCCCTGGCTAGAAATCATCCAGCCAATGCGAAAGCCGGCCATGCTAAATGTCTTTGAAAAGCTTGAGATCGACATCACATGATCTAAATCCGAGCTACAGTTGATCACGCTGGGGAACTCCATCCCCTCCTCAAGCAGGATGTGGTCATAGACCTCATCGGCAAACACATAGACCCCGCGATAGGCGGCTTCTTGGACGATCGCCTCGATGGTCTCCCGCGGATAGACCACACCGCTGGGGTTACTGGGCGAATTCAGCACAATGGCGAACGTGCGCATACCAATGGCATCAATCACCTCCTGCGGGTCGATCTGATGTCCATGCTCCGGGCGCGTGGGGATCAGCTTGACCTCACCACCATTCATTCGGATCAACGGGGCGTACAGCAGAAAGGTCGGATCAGTGACAATAAACTGCCGCCCAGGGGCAGCCGTGGCGGTCAGTGCCAAATACATTGCCTCGGTCGCCCCAGTGGTGACCAGGAAATTATCCTCAGTCAGCTCACGGCCATAACGGTGGCTGTAGTAATTCGCCAGCTCGGTGAGCAGTTCCGGCAAACCCGCATCCATTGTGTAACCGGTCTTTCCCTGCTGCAGGGCTTCGATATGGGCATCAACGATATGTTGGGGTGTCGGAAAGTCGGGCTGGCCGATCGATAGATGAATCACATCATCCATACCCGCAGCTGTATTGATCATGCGCCGAATACCGGGCATCGGGATCGCCTGCAACGATGGGCTGAAAAGTGGGGCCTCGGCCTGATCGCCCTGGTCCATTTCAACCGGATTGACCATGATCGCTTTCCTTCTCTAATGGATTGTTGGGATGCTGTAACACCAGCCTCGAAGCTAGACGGCACACCTCACCCGGTCAACCCCCCGCAGCCCGCGATGCCTTTGGTTGACGGGGCCTGACTGCGTGTTTACCGTCAAGGCTGATCATTTTTTAAACTTGGCAACGGAGTCGCACATGCCCGGAAATAGCCCTCAAGGCGGCCCTGTCATTGCCCTACTGACCGCACCCGGGGAGCGCCTGCCCGAGGGGCTGGAGGCACTGGAATCCGAAGTAGAATTTCGTCTCGCCAGCGATGGCCCCAGTCTGCAAAAAGCACTGCAGGGCGCGCAGATACTGTGCGTCACCGACTTTCGCACTCAAGCATTGGCCAAGGCCTGGCCGGGCGCTGATTGCCTGGAGTGGATCCACGCCACCAGCGCCGGCGTCGATGCCCTGTTAACCCCCGAAGTACGCGCCAGCGACATTCCAGTGACCAATGCCCGTGGCATCTTTGACCGCTGTATTGCCGAGTATGTCCTAGGCCAGATTATCGCCTTTGCCAAAGACTTCGCCGGTAATTGGCAACTCAAACGGGCTAAACAATGGCAGCACCGCGAGACCGAGCCCGTCGCCGGACGCAGCGTGTTAGTCGTCGGCGCGGGGTCGATCGGGCGCACCATTGCCAGGCTTTGTGGCGCCGTTGGCATGGAGGTCGATGGCGTGGGCCGACGGGCAAGGCCGGGCGATGCCGATTTTGGTGCCATCTATGCCCAGTCCGATTTGATCTCGATTTTAGGCGATTATGATTTTGTGGTGATCGCAGCCCCTCTGACCCCTGATACCGAAGGGCTGTTCGGGGCCGCGGAGTTTAAAGCCATGCAGCCGAGTGCGCGACTGATCAACATCGGCCGCGGGCCCATCGTGCGCACTCAGGATTTGGTCAACGCCCTGATCGATGGCGATATTGATGGCGCGGCACTGGATGTGTTCGAGCAAGAACCACTGCCAGCCGACCACCCACTCTGGAACCTGCCCAATGTGGCCATCAGCGCCCATATGGCCGGTGATTTTATCGGCTGGAAGCGGGCGTTATCTGAGCAGTTCATCGACAACTTCCGCCGCTGGCAACGCGGCGATTCACTGATGAATGTAATCGACAAACAGCACGGATTCGTGACCACCGGCCGATAAACGCCGTACCCATCCGTGAAATCAACGACAAAGAGGCTGACTATGATCGAATCCCCCCTCCTCCCGCAGCATGGCGGTTACATCAATGGTCAGTGGACGATGGCCGACAGTGGACAAACCCTGACGGTCACCAATCCGGTGGATCATGCGCATCTGGCCGATGTAGCGGCCATGGGGGCAGCGGAGACTAAACGTGCGATCACCGCCGCCGAGGAGGCAATGCAAACGCCAGCTACCCTGGAGCAACGCAGAGGGTGGCTGAACGCCATTGCCGATGCACTGACTGACGAGCGTGAGGAGATCGGGCGGATTCTCTGCCAAGAACATGGCAAACCGCTGGCAGAAGCCCAGGGTGAAGCGGATTACGCGGCCGGGTTTTTTCGCTATGCCGCTGAGCATATTGATGCCCTTGAGCCCAGAACACTGAAAGAACAACCGCGGGATTGCACCTGGACAGTACACCATCGCCCGGCCGGCGTGGTTGGGCTGATCACCCCTTGGAATTTCCCGATTGGGATGATCGCCAAAAAGCTGTCATCGGCCATTGCCGCAGGCTGTGCCAGTGTCATTAAGCCCTCTTCGAAGACTCCGCTGACCATGATTGCGCTGTTTACGCTGCTCGAGCGCAAGGTGCAGTTGCCGGCCGGCATGGCCAATTTGGTCATGGGCTCAGCCGGGCCGATTACCGAGGCCCTCTTTGCCGCCCCCTCAGTGCGGGTGATTAGCTTTACTGGCTCAACTGAGGTCGGCCGCGAACTGATCCGCCAGGCGGCCCCTGGCGTCAAACGGCTGACTCTTGAGCTGGGTGGCAACGCCCCTTACATCATTTTTGAGGATGCCGACCTTGAAAAAGCCGCCGACCAGCTAATGGCGAACAAATTTCGTGGTGGCGGGCAAACCTGCGTCTGCGCCAACCGCATTTTTGTGCACAAACAGGTGGCCGAGGCATTCGCCGAGAAACTTGCCACGCGGGTACGGGACCTGAAAGTGGGCGATGGCATGCAGCCGGGCGTTAATCTGGGCCCATTGATTGATGAAAAGGCTGTGGCCAAGGTGGCCCGCCATGTCGAGGATGCTATCGCCAAAGGGGCCAAGAAGGTCTTTGCCGGTGACACCAGCGGGCTGGCCGGCACTTTCCACGCCCCAACGGTTCTGCTCGACGTGCCTGAGGATGCGGCCTGCTATCGTGAGGAGACGTTCGGCCCACTGGTGCCAATCATCACCTTTGGCGACGAGGCCGAGGTTGTCCAAATGGCCAATGACACCGACTTTGGTCTGGCCTGCTATGTCTTCACCGCCGATGAAGCGCGCGGCCAGCACGTGATCAGCCAACTCCATTTTGGCCATGCGGCACTCAATACAGGCTCCGGACCCACGCCCGAGGCGCCATTTGGCGGCATGAAGCAGTCCGGCTATGGCCGTGAAGGCGGACTCGAAGGGCTATTCGAGTTCACCGAGGCGCAGACGGTACCGGTGGGCTGACGGCAGGCTGCCAGACCACCAGCGCTGAAATGCAAAAGGCCCGGGACATCCCGGGCCTTTTTGGTTTGACCGGGCCGAACTTAACCCGTGCCGCGCATGGCCTCTTTGGCTTCGCCGCCGCCGGTCTCGATCAACGCAGCCTCAAACTGATCCACCG
>CBFIIM010000075.1:5059-6968 GCA_965662395.1 Spiribacter sp.
TCGGCAGTGACAATCAGAGGCGGGATCCAGCGCACGACATTACCGCCCCACGGCCCACAACGAATCATCAGCAGCCCCCGATGCTCGCAGGCTTTCAGCATTTTTGCCCCGCGATCACCATCCGGCTTGCCATTGGCATCAACCAGATGGGTCCCGATCATCAACCCCTTACCGGAGATATTCCCGATCTCAGGGTGGCGCTTCTGCAGCGCCTCAAGCCGGGCCACCAGCTGCGCACCGCGCTCGGCGGCGTTCTCGACAAGGCGCTCATCACGCATCACATCCAGCGTTGCAAGCGCGGCGGCGCAGGCCACGGCATTGCCGCCATAGGTACCGCCCTGTGAGCCAGGCAGTGCCTTACTCATCAGGCTGGCAGGTGCTGCCATAAACGATAGCTGAAAGCCACTGGCCACACCTTTGGCCGAGATGACCACATCCGGCTCGACACCAAAGTGCTCATAACCCCATTGCAGGCCGGTGCGACCGTTGCCGGACTGCACCTCATCCATCATCAGCAGGATGCCATGCTTATTACAACGCTCCTGCAGCCCCTGCATGAACCGCGTATTGGCTGGAATGTAGCCCGCCTCGCCCTGAATGGGCTCAATCAGCATGGCAGCGGTTTCCATCGGGGTGCTCTGCACCTGCAGGATGTAGTCAAGCTCGCGCAGCGCAAAGTCTGCGGCCTCATCCTCACTCATGCCATACCAATAGGTATCTGGGAACGGCGCAGTGACCACTCCGCCCATGAGCGGCTGGACACCCTGACGCACGGCCGCGCTTGAGCTGGTCGTTGAGAGTGACCCCATGGTTCGGCCGTGGAAGCAGCCGCGGAAGGCGATAATGTTGGGCTTACCGGTGGCCTGTCGTGCCAGGCGCAGGGACGCCTCAACGGCCTCGGTGCCCGCGTTCGAGAAGAACACACTATCGATCGCATCCGGGAGCAACTCAACCAGACGGTCTGAGAGCTCAAGGATCGGGCGGTGTTTCATGATTGCGTACTGTGCATGCACCACTCGATCGATCTGGGCCTTGGCGGCTTCGACCACACGAGGGTGGCAATGACCGGTACTGAGTACACCGATGCCCGAGGCAAAATCCATGTACTTACCGCCATCCTCGGAGTAGACGTACATACCCTGCGCGCGATCGACAAGAATGTCGCTCGACTGGCGCAGAAGCGGCGAGAGATGGTGGACGTTGTCAGACATGACATTGTCTCCTGGGTAAAGAATTCCATATTCACCATACGCGAGTTGAAAAAGCTTTTCCTCCCGCCCTGGCTCTCGGACAACAGTCAAACCAGTGCTATCCTTAAGCAATCAGGTGATTTGACGAGGTTTTCAGACGATGGCGATGCAGAGCAACGAACCGGTGGTTTTTGAGCGCGACTGCGAGGCCGCACTGATCCCGGCCGGCGACACCGGCATGATCCCAAAAGGTGCTGAGGGGATGATCACCCAAGCGCTCGGCGGCAGCTATACGGTCTACATTCAGGGCAATCTCTTCCGCATCGATGGCAAGGATGCCGATGCCATCGGCAAAGAACCCGAGCCCGCCCCGGAACTACCCGCCAATGCCTCAGATGACGATGTCGAGCAGCTGGTCTGGGATCAGATGCGCCGATGCTTTGACCCAGAAATTCCGGTCAATATTGTCGAGCTGGGGTTGGTCTACCGTTGCGACATCCACCTCAATGATGATGGAACCCGCTCGGTTGCCATTGATATGACACTGACGGCACCGGGTTGCGGGATGGGGGATATTATCGCCTATGACGTGCGCGAGAAGGTCCGCCAAGTGCCCACGGTGGAAGAGGTGAAAGTCGAGGTAGTCTTCGACCCGCCGTGGAGCTTTGAAATGATGTCAGAGGCGGCGAAGCTGCAAACGGGGATGATGTAGCCGCTCG
>CBFIIM010000076.1:0-6889 GCA_965662395.1 Spiribacter sp.
CTGAAAGGTAAAATTTTGAACGTGGAGAAGGCGCGGTTCGACAAAATGCTGTCTTCCGCCGAGGTCGGCACCCTCATTACGGCCCTGGGCTGCGGTATTGGTCGTGAGGAGTTTGATCCGGACAAACTGCGTTATCACCGCATCATTATCATGACCGATGCTGATGTGGATGGATCCCATATCCGGACGCTGTTGTTAACGTTTTTCTACCGGCAAATGGCAGAGTTAGTTGAGCGTGGTCATATCTACATTGCCCAGCCGCCGCTTTACAAAGTGCGCCGCGGCAAGCAAGAGCATTACGTTAAGGATGAGCGCGAGCTGACCAATTATCTGTTGCAGCTGTCGCTGTCAGGTTCAAGTCTGCTGCCGTCGGCCGAGACGCCGGTCATTGGTCCGGAGGCGTTGGAAACCCTGATTCGCCAATACCTGGATACCCTTGAGATGATCGATCATCTCAGCCGTCGGATGGATCCGGTGATCTTGCGGGCTATGGTGGATCTGCCAGCCCGCAATGAGGATGATTTGCGCGATGGAAAAGCCATGGAGGCCTGGTTTGAAAAGCTAGGTGAGCGTATTAATCAGGGGCTGCCAACGGGTACGGAATACCGCACCAAGGTTCAGAGCGGCCCGGATGGCGGCTTTCAGGAAGCCGTTATTACCAAGCGGATGCACGGCATTCTTTACCCCTATACTTTCCCAGCGGCGTTTTTCCTCTCCCGTGAATATGAAACCCTTGGTCGGTTAGCCGACGCTCTGGACGGATTGATTGGCGAGGGGGCCGAGATTCGTCGTGGTGAGCGCAGTGAGCAGATTAGCGATTTCCGCGAAGCCGTGGACTGGCTGATGGAAGAGGGTAAACGCGGCTTGTCCGTGCAGCGCTATAAGGGCTTGGGTGAGATGAACCCCGGTCAGCTATGGGAAACCACCATGGATCCGGAAACCCGGCGTTTGCTTCAGGTGCGCATTGAGGATGTGGTGGGCGCAGATGACATTTTCACAACGCTCATGGGCGATCAGGTTGAGCCACGGCGTGAATTTATTGAGAAAAATGCCCTGCAAGTCAGTAACTTGGACGTCTGATTCGTCTATTTAGACAGTAAGAGCATCTGCTCCTCAATCCAATTCTCGGTCAGCTGAATCACTTCAGCAGGTGTGCGGCCCACGGTGTCTATCGGTGGGCCGATCGCTACTTGAATCGTTCCCGGGCGCATGCGCAAACCACGCCTTGGCCAGTGTTCCCCGGCATTGTGTGCAACTGGGGTGACTGCGGCCCCGGTTCGGCAGGCTAGCAGCGCGCCACCTTGTTGATAGCGCCCGCGCGCTCCCACTGGTACTCGAGTCCCTTCGGGAAATACGACGACCCAACGTCCGGCTGCCAGCTTTTTCGTTCCCTGATCAATGACTTGGCGCAGCGCTTCCCGTCCTGCTTGGCGGTCGATGGCAATGGGATCAAGACGGGCTAGACCCCAGCCAAAGACCGGTGTTTTTAGTAGTTCCCGCTTTAGCACCCAAGTTTGAGGATAAAACCAGGGCAGAAGATTTAAAGTCTCCCAAGCGCTTTGGTGTTTGGCGAGAAGGACGCCGGGTGCGTCAGGTTTGTGCTCAAGCCCCGTGACCTCAACTCGAATACCGGCGATGGTGCGTAACATCCAGCTGACTAGGCTGCACCATCGGGTAATCCACCAGTAGCGCCAGCGAAAAGGCAGCGGAAAACTCGGCAGGCTGATCAGCGCCCAAACCACCACGGTGATCACCAAGGCGCCATGAAACAGCAATCCGCGCACCAAACTGGCTGGCTGGGTGTTCTCTGGGGCTGATTGCCTCATCTGGCTGATTCTCCGTGGATAAGCAACGCGCTGACGGCAGCGCTCAGATCATCGAACACACGGACTGGGGTGTCATCAGGCAAGCTGGCCTCGGTCGTAAGGCCGTTACCGGTGCGAACTAGCCAAGCGGGAACGCCGGCGCGTTCTGCTGCTTGCAAGTCTCGGCGGCTATCGCCGATAAAAAGTGCTGCGCTCGGCGCCAGATCATGGCGCTTGAGGGCCATTTTGATTAACCCGGGGGCGGGTTTGCGGCATTCACAGCCAACCTCTGGACTATGCGGGCAGTAATCAATACCCGCGATGGTCCCACCGGCATCTGTGACCGCGTTGTTGAGCTTCTCATGAATAGCGGTCAGGGTGGCCTCGCTAAGCCAACCTCGGCCAACGGCGGATTGATTGGTGCAAATGACGACCGGGATGTCAGCACCGCTGAGCCGCGCAATGGCCTCCAGACTGCCGGGCAGAGGCTGCCAGGCCTGAGGGCTTAGAATATAGTCCGGGGAGTCGGCGTTAATGACGCCATCACGGTCAAGCAGGACAAGCTTGGGCCACACGGGCTTATACCGACTCCGGCAGCGCTGAGACATCGGCAATGGCCAGGAACAGATCCTGCAGCTGCTTGAGTAGTGCCAGGCGGTTGCTCTGCAGCACGGGATCGTCGGCCATCACCATCACCTGATCAAAGAATTGATCGACCGGCTCACGCAGCTCGGCCAGCAACGCCAGCGCTTCACTGTATTCGCCGCCCTCTATACAGTGCTGAACCTTGCCGGCGCGGGCCGTAATCGCTTGGTGTAGCGCCTTTTCAGCCGGATCCTGCAACTGTGCCGGGTCTACGCCGTCTTTGGGGAGATTATCGGCGCGTCGCAGTATGTTGCGAATGCGTTTGTTGGCGGCGGCCAGGCTGCTAGCGGCAGGCAGTTCGCTAAAATCCCGGCAGGCGCGGATGCGACGATCAAAATCCAGCGGTTCCACAGCCTGAGCAGGCAGCACAGAACGAACTGCCTCAAAAAGCTCAGCGCCAAAGCCGGCCTCTTGGTATAGCCCGCGGAGCCGCTCCAGGCAGAACTCAACCAGCGCTTCAGTCTGCGCCTGGGCGTTGACTGATTCAGGCTGACGGGTGGCGGCGGCGGCAAAGAGTGCTGTCAGGTTTACCGCATGACGGCCTTCGATCAGGGTACGCAGCAGTCCGACAGCGGCTCGGCGCAGGGCGAAAGGATCTTTTGCCCCACTGGGGGCTTTGCCGATAGCAAAAATGCCAGTCAATGTATCCGCTCGCTCAGCGACGGCCAGGAGTTGCCCGAGTGGAGTAGCCGCTATGTCATCACCGGCGTGGCGAGGCTGATAGATCTCATCCAGTGCGCTGGCAACGGCCTCTGTTTCACCGCTGTCTAGGGCATAGTAACGGCCCATGATCCCCTGCAGTTCGGGGAATTCTCCCACCATTTCAGTCAGCAGATCCGCTTTGCTGAGCAATGCGGCTCGGCTGGCTTGGCTGACTTCTACGCCAAACACATCGGCATATTCGCGGGCCAATCCTTCAACACGCGTCGCTTTGTCATAAACGCTGCCCAGAGATTTCTGAAAGACGACACTTTTCAGGCCTTCGTTGCGGTTTTCAAGTGGCTGTGCGCGATCTTGGTCCCAGAAAAATGCGGCATCCGCGAGCCGCGGACGAATGACTCGCTCATTGCCGGCGATCACCTGTGCGGGATCACGGCTTTCTAGGTTGGCAACGGTGATAAAGCGCGGCAGCAGACGGCCGTTGGCATCACGGACCGGAAAATAGCGCTGATGACCCTGCATGCTAGAGATCAGTGCCTCGGGCGGGACGCGCAGAAAATCCTGATCAAAGCTGCCGGACAGCACCACAGGCCATTCCACCAGGGCATTCACCTCATCCAAAAGGTCTTCATCAATCAGCGCTTGACCGCCAAGCTTTTCACCTTCAGCTCGAACGGCCTCCAAAATATGGTCGCGCCGGTCCGTCATATTGACTAGTACATGGGCGTTGCGGAGGGTTTGCTCATAATCATCGGCCTGCGCAATCGTGACCGGGTCCGGGTGGTGAAAACGATGTCCACGACTCTGGTTGCCGCTGTTAACGCCGAATAGCGAGGCAGGAACTACTTCAGTGCCGAGCAGGACGACTAACCAGTGCACCGGGCGCACAAACTCGGTGGTTTCGTTGCCCCAGCGCATTCGCTTAGGCACCGGCAGCTTGTTGACCGCTTGCTGCAGGATGTCTTCGAGCAACTCAGCGGTGGGGCGGCCGGCTTCGGTGCCGCGGTGGACTAGCCATGCGCCTTCATCGGTTTTTAATGACTCCAGCGCCTCAACCGAAACGCCGCAGGAGCGGGCAAAACCCTGGGCAGCCGCGGTGGGTGTGCCGGCGTCATCAAAAGCGGCAGTCAAAGCCGGGCCGCGACGCTCAAAAGAACGATCAGGTTGTTGCAGGGCTACATCGGTAATTTTGACCGCCAGTCGTCTGGGTGAACCCAGTGCTGTCGTGCTGCCATGCGGTATGGCATGACGCGCTAGGCCTTCGGTCACCCGTTCAGCCAGGCCGTTGACCAGCGAGGCCAATGCACCGGGGGGTAACTCCTCAGTGCCCAGTTCAAATAGTAAAGTCGTGGTTTGATGGCTCATGCGGCGCTCCGACCCGCGGCATTATCCCGGCACAGTGGAAAGCCCATGGTCTCGCGCGCCTCAAAATAGGCCTGTGCAGCAGCTCTCGCCATGGTGCGAACCCGCAGGATGTAACCCTGACGCTCGGTTACAGAGATGGCGTGACGGGCATCCAGCAGGTTAAACGTATGGGATGCCTTCATGGTCATTTCATAGGCCGGCAGGGGCAGGCCTTCTTCGACCAGTCTCAGGCATTCCCGCTCATAGGTTTCGAACTGAGCAAACAGCGCCTCGACATCGGCCAATTCAAAGTTGTAGCGCGACTGTTCCTTTTCGTTTTGTAGGTAAACATCGCCATAGGTTACCGGGCCATTCGGACCATCGGTCCAAATCAGGTCGTAGACGCTCTCCACCTCCTGGAGGTACATGGCGATGCGCTCTAAACCGTAGGTGATCTCCCCGGTCACGGGTTTGCAGTCCAGTCCGCCGGCCTGCTGGAAATAGGTGAACTGAGTAATCTCCATGCCGTTGAGCCAGATTTCCCAACCCAGCCCCCACGCCCCCAGGGTCGGCGACTCCCAATTGTCTTCGACAAAGCGAATGTCGTGTACGAGCGGGTCGATGCCGAGCGCTTCCAGTGACCCTAGGTACTGTTCCTGAATGTCGGCTGGCGAGGGTTTCAGGACGACTTGGAACTGGTAGTAATGTTGTAGACGGTTGGGGTTTTCACCATAACGGCCATCTGTCGGCCGACGGGACGGCTGCACGTAGGCGGCCCGCCAGGGCTCAGGCCCGATGGCGCGCAGAAAAGTGGCCGGGTGGAACGTGCCTGCTCCCACCTCCATGTCGAGTGGCTGCATAATGACGCAACCCCGCTGCGCCCAGTAACTCTGAAGCGCGAGGATCAGATCCTGAAAGGTCATTGATTCTCCAGCGAATCCCCGAAATGTTGCGCAGTATAGCTCGACGCCGGGACCGCTGTCAGGCAACCTAATCAGGTGATGTGCCTTGTTTTGGTGCAAATGCTTATGGTTCCGCACCTTAGTAGTGCGCCATCAGTGGAAAAGCCGCTTTTTTACCCGGATAGCGAGCCGTTTTGGTGCGTTATGACCAGGTTGGCATGGAACCTGCTTTCGAAACGGGGGCAAACATTTTTTGATTCGACAGACTGGAGGCCGAACACATGGCTAAGACCGCTGAAGACGTTCTCGCAATGATCAAAGAGAACGAGGTCCGTTTCGTGGATCTGCGCTTTACCGATCCCAAAGGCAAGCAGCAGCACGTCACCTACCCCGCCCACTCCGTTGATCTGGATTTCTTTACCGAGGGCAAAATGTTCGACGGCTCCTCGATCGGAGGCTGGAAGGGCATTAACGAGTCCGACATGATCCTAATGCCGGATCCGGAGACCGCTGTTCTCGACCCGTTTTTTGATGACGCCACCCTGATTTTGGTGTGTAACATCATTGAACCGAACACGATGCAGGGCTACGGCCGTGATCCGCGCTCTATTGCCGCGCGGGCTGAAGCCTATCTGCAATCAACGGGCATTGGCGATGTCGCCTACTTTGGCCCTGAGAACGAGTTTTTCGTCTTTGATGATGTGCGCTTTGGCACGGACATGAGCGGCTCGTTTTACAAGATCGATTCTGAGGAAGCCGACTGGAACACCGAGAAAGTCTACCCCGACGGCAACATGGGCCATCGCCCGGGCGTTAAGGGTGGCTACTTCCCGGTTCCGCCAGTTGATAGCCTGCACGACATGCGCTCGGCCATGTGCGAGGTCCTCACCGAAATGGGCCTGGATACCGAGGTGCACCATCATGAGGTGGCCACCGCCGGTCAGTGCGAAATCGGTGTTGGCTTTAACACGCTGGTGAAGAAGGCCGACGAAGTGCAGACGCTGAAGTATGTGGTGCACAACGTCGCCGCGGCCTATGGCAAGACGGCTACCTTTATGCCTAAGCCTGTGGTGGGCGATAACGGCAGCGGCATGCATGTGCATCAGTCGATCGGCAAGACCGGCGAGATGCTATTTGCTGGTGATCAGTACGGTGGTCTGTCTGAGACGGCGCTGTTCTACATCGGTGGCATCATCAAGCATGCCAAGGCCATTAATGCCTTTGCTAATGCTTCCACTAACTCCTACAAGCGACTGGTCCCAGGCTTTGAGGCCCCGGTGCTGCTGGCCTATTCCGCCCGTAACCGCTCGGCATCAGTGCGTATTCCGTGGGTATCTAATCCTAAGGCGCGCCGTATCGAGGTGCGATTCCCGGACAGCACCGCCAATCCGTATCTGTGCTTTGCCGCGATGCTGATGGCTGGCCTTGATGGCATTCAGAACAAGATCCATCCGGGCGATGCCATGGACAAGGATCTCTATGATCTGCCGCCGGAAGAGGAAGCCGAGATCGCCAAGGTCGCCTTCTCACTGG
>CBFIIM010000077.1:0-6544 GCA_965662395.1 Spiribacter sp.
GCTTTTACCGCCTCGGGTGTGACATCACGCTCGGTAAAGCCGGTTCCGCCTGTGGTGATAACCGCCTGCACCGTCGGGTCGGCAATCCAAGCCGACACTACCCGGCGGATCTCATAGCGGTCATCAATGACAATCTGTTTATCCACCACCCGATGTCCGGCCGCCTCAGCCAGCTCAGCCAATGTGGCCCCCGAGCGGTCATCGGCATCGGTACGGGTATCAGAGACCGTCAGAATGGCAATGGCAATCGGGACAAATTCACGCGTAGTACTCACGATCCAACTCCGGGTTTGGCAGCAGCATTGCATGCGATCCATCAAGATACCGCGCCACCGCGACACGACCAACCCTGTACAATGGGTGTTTTGACTGACATAACGGACACGCTATGGAATCTCGTCGTATTGCCGTCGTCGGCGCGGGGGTCGCTGGCATTGGGGCCGCTTGGATGCTCTCAAAGCATCACGAGGTCACCCTGTTTGAAGCTGCGGAGCGTCTGGGCGGACACAGCAACACGATCGTCTGCAACCTGCCTGAGGGCGAGGTGCCGGTCGACACCGGCTTTATTGTCTACAACGAACCGAACTATCCACAGCTGACTGCGCTGTTTAATCATCTCTCGCTGCCGACGCATCACTCGGATATGTCGTTTGCCTTTGCCGCCACTGACATTGATCTGGAGTACGCAGGCAGCGGTCTCGATACCCTATTTGCTCAGCGTAAAAATCTGCTGCGGCCGCGGTTTTGGGGGATGGTGCGCGATATCCTGCGCTTTAACCGCGAGGCCAATGAGCGACTGGCCAGCGGCAAGGGACACGACCAGACATTAGGTGATTTCTTGGATGAACTGCGCATGGGTGATGCCTTTCGTCGCTATTACCTGCTGCCGATGAGTGCCGCCATTTGGTCTTGCCCACAGGATGTGATGCTGCGCTTTCCGGCACGCTCATTCCTGCGTTTTTTTGCCAACCACGGGCTGATTCAGCTCAAAGACCGTCCGCAGTGGCAGACGGTTACCGGCGGCAGCCGTGAGTACATTGCCCGCATGCGATCGAGCATCCACGCAATCCACACAGGCACTCCCGTGCGCGCCGTCCGACGCCTGACTGACGGGGTGCGACTTGCCGGGGACGACGGCGAGTTGGGTGATTTTGATGCCGTGGTCATGGCCTCACACGCCGATCAGACACTGGCCATGCTAGAACAACCCAGCGCCGATGAAGCGCGCATTCTAGGGGCCTTTGGCTATCAAGATAACGATGCCTTTTTGCATACTGATATCTCTCTGATGCCCAAACGCCGAGCAGTTTGGTCATCGTGGAATCACTTAACCGCACAAAGTGCCGATGGTAATCAGCCGGTGTCCGTGACCTACTGGATGAACCGCCTGCAGTCACTGGCCACCGACACCGATGTGCTGGTTACGCTCAATCCCCTGAGCGAGCCGGACCCGGCCAAGGTCATTCGCCGTGAGCACTATGCCCATCCGGTTTTTGATCAGGCGGCCATTGCCGCGCAGGCGGCCCTTGAGGATATTCAAGGTATGGACAGAATCTGGTATTGCGGCAGTTATCACGGCTATGGCTTTCATGAGGATGCCTTTGGCAGCGCGGTGCGGGTAGCCACCCAGTTGGGCGCGCCGCCACCATGGGCGGGCGAGCGAGCAAGTGACCCTGTTCAGGTGCCACTAAAGGCACCGGTACCCGCCAGCGCCGGGGTCAGCTCATGAGCCAAGCGCCCTCGGCGCTGACCCTGTATCGCGGCCGCCTGCTGCATGAGCGGCGGATTAAGCCTCTGTATCGTTTTGAATATCGTATCTTTAGTCTGCTGCTGGATATCGATCGGCTGGATGAGGCGGCCGCCACCCATCGGCTGTTCTCGCATAACCGATTTAATCTGATCAGCTTCTATGACCGTGATTTTGGCCCTAAAGACGGCTCGGCACTGCGGCCGTGGATTGATGGAGTACTGACCGACGCCGGCATTGATCTGGCCGGTGGTCGTGTTGAGATCCTGTGCTACCCGCGCGTCCTTGGCTATGTGTTCAACCCCCTGACACTTTGGTTTTGTCGTGATGCCGAGGGTGGGCTGCGGGCCATTCTGGCGGAGGTGCGCAACACCTTTGGCCAGTGGCATGGCTATCTGTTGCATGAAAATGGCGCTCGAATGCCGGAGAACGTCCGCGATCAGGCCACCAAGGTCTTTCATGTCTCACCGTTTCTGCCGCGTGAGGGGCATTACCGCTTTCGCATTCAAGCACCGGGCGAGCGGTATGGCGCAACGGTCAACTGGCACAATGCCGAGGATCCGGAACACCCGGCGCTGATTGCCGTCCAATCAGCCACACGGGCGGTCAGTGGAGACCGGGGGTTACTCCGAGCCGCACTCGCGGTACCCTTGCTGACTTTTAAAGTGATTGCCGCCATTCATTGGCAGGCGCTCAAGATCTGGCTCCGGGGCGGTCGTTTTTACCGCAAACCGGCGCCGCCAGACTCGGAGATCAGTCGATGACAGGCTCACCGCAAACGCTAATCGAGCTGCCTTCGCCGCTACCGCGACCCAGCCGAACGCTGCTTAGCTGGTTTTCGCGCCTAAAGCGTGGTCGCATGGAAGGCCAGCTCCCAGGCGGAAAAACGTTTTTCATTCAGGGTGCAGAGCCCGGCCCCACCGGGGTGTTTAATCTGCATCGGCCGCTGCCGCTGATGGCCCGCATTTTGACCCGCGGTTCAGTGGGCTTTGCCGAGAGCTACATGGCCGGCGATTGGAGCAGCCCCGAACCCGCCTATCTGTTAGAGCTAATGCTCAGCAATGAGGATGCGTTTGCCCATCGCATGGAGCCGAACTGGCTGCATCGATTGCGCCTGGCGCTGCATCATCGCGGACGGCGCAATACCAAGCGCCGCAGCCGGCGCAATATCGCCGCGCACTATGACCTGGGCAATGAGTTCTACCGGCATTGGCTGGATGAGACGATGACCTACTCAGCCGCCATCTTTGAGCGCCCGGATCAACCCCTTGCCGATGCCCAGCGCAATAAATACCACCAACTGCTGGATGCCATTGATGCCCAACCCGGTCAGCGCATTCTGGAGATTGGTTGTGGCTGGGGCGGGTTTGCCCTGGAGGCGGCCAAGCGCGGCGTCCATGTCACCGGCCTGACGCTATCCACCGAGCAGCTGTCCTGGGCCAGACGGCGCATCGCCGATGAAGGGCTGTCCGAACGGGTGGATCTGCGGCTGCAAGATTATCGCGATACCGGCGGGCAATATGACCACGCGGTGTCGATTGAAATGCTTGAGGCGGTGGGTGAGGAATACTGGCCCACCTATTTCAAAATGCTGCACGACCGGGTCAAACCGGGCGGACGGGTCGGTCTGCATGGCATCACCATTGCCGAAGACCGTTTTGAGGACTATCGCAGGCGGCCTGATTTTATTCAGCGCTACATCTTCCCTGGCGGCATGCTGCCCACGCCTAAGCGCCTGCATGACGAATGCACCCAGACGGGTCTTAAAGTCCTCAACACGACCTCACTGGGTGGCCACTACGCCGAGACGCTGCTGCAATGGGATGATCGCTTTGTCGATGCCCTGCCCAAGATTCAGCCGCTGGGCTTTGATGATCACTTCATCAATATGTGGCGCTACTACCTGGCCTACTGCTACGCGGGCTTTCGCACCGGCAGCATCGATATCCAGCGACTGGTGTTGCAACGGCCGTGATCCTGGGCCGCGGCAGGATTCTGCTGTACGGCACACCCGCGCTGCCACTGGCGGTCATGGGCGTGCCCATGTATCTGTTTTTACCCGGCTTCTATGGGCAGACACTAGGCCTGGCCGCTGTTGGCACCGCACTCCTCATCGCCCGGCTGTGGGATGTGGTCACCGACCCACTGATCGGGGCCCTGGGTGATCGACTGCAAACCCGCTGGGGGCGCCGTCGGCCGCTGATTGCCGCTGGCCTCCCCCTGCTGCTGGTTAGCGCTTGGGCGCTTTTTCGGCCGCCCGAGGCGGTCACCATCAGCTATCTGCTGGGCTGGGGGCTGGCCGCGTATCTAGGCTGGACCCTAATTGCCCTACCCTATACCGCTTGGGGTGCGGAGCTAACCGAAGACTATGACGGCCGCGCCAGTCTGACCGCCAGCCGTGAAGGCTTTACCTTGGCCGGTACGCTATTGGCGATTGCCTGGCCCACACTAATGGGTGCAGGCAGAGCCGATGCTGCCACCCTCGAGAGCCTTGCCTGGTTGTTGGTGCTTGCCTTGCCTCCGATTGTGGCGATCACGCTGTGGAAAGTCCCCGAACCGCGTTTTACCAGTCACCCGGTTGGCTGGAGACAAGGCTGGCAGCTGCTACGCCGTAATCGCCCCTTTATGCGCCTGCTGCTGGCCTACATTATGAATGGCATTGCCAATGGCCTGCCGGCCTCACTGTTTGTCCTATTTGTCGCCCATGTCCTCGTGGCCGAGAGCTGGACCGGGCCCTTATTGCTGGTCTACTTCGTTGTTGGCATTGCGGCATTGCCGGGTTGGCTGTGGCTATCAAAGCGGCTGACCAAGCATCGCGCCTGGGCGGTCTCCATGCTGTGGACATCACTGGTGTTTATTTGGGTGCCCCTGCTCGGCCCCGGTGATACTTGGGCGTTTTTACTAATCTGCATGCTCTCCGGTGTCGGGGTAGCCGTAGATATGGCCCTGCCTGCCGCCATTCAAGCCGATTTAGTCGATCTGGATACCGCTGCGGGAGGCGGTCGTCGGACCGGGCTTTATTTCGGTATTTGGAATATGGCCACCAAACTGGCGTTGGCACTGGCGGTAGGTATCGCCTTTCCCATGCTGCAGTGGCTTGGGTTTGACGCCACCAATATTGAGGATCGCAGCGGCACGTTGGCATTAGCGCTGTTCTACGGCGCCGTCCCGGTGGCCTTTAAATTGGCGGCCACCGCATTAATGTGGAATTTTCCGCACGACCGCAACGCACAACTGGCCACTCGCGCCCGCGTGGCCGACGCCGAACAGCCCAGCATATAGTGGGGTTCAGGTCAGCTTCGATTCAACCGACAAGCGCCGTCGCAACCACCGCATGAGTCCACCGATGACTGGAAACTGCGTGTAGAGCTCACCGGCGGCATCCCAGTAATCAATATGCTCGATCACCCGCCCATCCTCAGCAAACTGCACCCGCGAGACGCCCTCGACCGGAACCCGCGGGGCTTTGTCGCGCTTTAGCTGAAAATGAAAGCGCCAGCGGATGTAACCCACCGGCGCATCCCCGATGCACTCCAAAACCTCAAACCGCGCCATTGTGCAGTTGGCATACATATGCGCGAACACCGCCCGAACACCGGCAAGGCCGGTCACCTGGTTAAAAGGGTCTTTAAAACGCGCATCCTCAACAAACACCGTATCCAGCCGATCAAGGTCTTCAGGCTGAAGACCGGCAAAAAAATCGGCATAGCGCTTAAGCGCGCTCACGATTGCACCATGCGCTGCGTCACCCAAAAGTAGAGTCGATAGGGCAGCAGACGCAGAAACTTCAGGGTGTAGGCAAACCGTTTAGGAAACACGATTTCAAAGCCCGCATCATCAATGCCCTGATGAATCGACTCCGCCGCCTGCTCCGGAGTAATCAGCTGCGGCATATGAAAGCGATTTTTCTCCGTTAGCCGCGTTTTGACAAAACCCGGGTTGATGACCCGCAACGACACCCCGGTCCCTTCAAGGGCTGGGCGCAACGATTCGGCCATATTCAGCACCGCCGCCTTGCTGGCTCCATAGGGGGCAGCCTGCGGCAAACCGCGGTAGGCCGCGAGGCTGGCAGTGACCAAAATCTGTCCCCGGCCGCGCTTGCGCATGGGCTCCAGCGCTGAGGCAATACCATTGACCGCGCCTAAATAATTCACCTCGATCAGGCGACGGAAGAGTGCAGGATCAAATTCATCCAGCGTCATCGGGTCATAATCACCGGCATTCAGAATCAGCGTGTCGACTTCACCCAAATCCGCCTCGACCGCCATAAAAACCGCCTGACTTTCGGCGGCGTCGGTGACATCCAGTGGAAACGGGTGCAAGCGCTCAGCCAATTCGGGGAATTCCTCACCAATGCCGCGAAGGGCGTCCTCGCGGCGGGCGCAAACCGCCACCTGCCAGCCATCCCGCGCCAGCTTGATAGCCAATGCCCGACCAATCCCGGCACTTGCCCCGGTAATCATCGCAACGCGACCGCCGCCTGTGTTTGTCTGTGTCATTAGGTCATCCTGTGCCGTTACCACTGTGGTATGCGTACAATCTTACGGGTTGACCACAACAAACCGCTAACCAATCCGCCAGTCACAGGAATTTTTGTGTCATGACCGTGGCGATCTATTGGATCCGGCGCGATTTGCGCCTTGCCGACAACCCCGCACTCACGGCCGCGGCACGCGATGGCCGCGCGGTGCTCCCGGTGTACATCCATGCCCCGGACGAGGCCGGCGCCTGGGCACCTGGTGCAGCCAGTCACTGGTGGTTGCACCACAGCCTGCAGGCGCTGCAACAGGATCTAGC
>CBFIIM010000078.1:0-6308 GCA_965662395.1 Spiribacter sp.
TGGCATCAATTTCGCCCTGGCCGTGATGCTTGCGAATCGCATTAACCGCGGCTTTCAGAAAGTAGGTGTTGGAGACGCCCGGAATCTCGACCGGGTATTGGAAACCCAGAAACACGCCTTCACGGGCACGCACCTCAGGATCCATCTCTAGCAGATCTTCACCTTTGAATAGCACCTCACCTTGGGTGATTTCATAGGCGTCATCGCCCACCAGCGCCTTGGCCAGGGTGCTTTTACCGCCACCGTTCGGGCCCATGATCGCGTGGACCTTGCCCGGCTCGATCGTCAGATCAAGCCCTTTCAAAATTTCAGTGCCCTCCACGTTGACGTGCAGGTTGCGGATTTCTAGCAATGCCATGTCTTGCTCCTGAATCTGTAATGCTTTGTTTAACCGACGGAATCTTCGAGCGTAATCTCGAGGAGTTTCTGTGCCTCAACGGCAAACTCCATCGGCAGCTCACGGAAGACTTCCTTGCAGAACCCGTTGACGATCAGCGAGACCGCGTCCTCTTCGGCGATACCTCGTGAAAGGCAATAGAGGATCTGATCCTCGCCGATCTTTGAGGTGGTTGCTTCGTGCTCAAGCTGAGCGGTGCTGTTGTTCACATCGAGATACGGGAAGGTATGCGCCCCGCACTCAGAGCCCATCAGCATTGAGTCACACTGTGAGTAGTTACGAGCGTTCTCCGCCGTCGGCGCAATGCGGACCAGCCCACGGTAGACCTGCTGGCCTTCCTGGGCGGAGATCCCCTTGGAGACGATCGTACTGCGGGTATTTTTACCCAGATGAATCATCTTGGTACCCGTATCGGCCTGCTGACGCAGACGAGTCACCGCGACGCTGTAGAACTCGCCAACGGAGTAATCACCGCGCATCACCACACTCGGATACTTCCAGGTGATTGCAGAGCCGGTTTCCACCTGTGTCCAGGAAATCTTTGAATGATCGCCTGCGCACAGACCGCGCTTGGTCACAAAGTTGTAAATACCGCCCTTGCCCTCGGCATCACCGGGATACCAGTTCTGGACGGTAGAGTACTTAATCTCGGCGTTTTCCAACGCGACCAACTCAACCACCGCAGCATGCAGCTGATTTTCATCACGCATGGGGGCGGTGCAGCCCTCAAGATAGGAGACGTAGCTGCTGTCCTCGGCGATGATCAATGTGCGCTCAAACTGCCCAGTGTTGGCCGCATTAATGCGGAAATAGGTGGACAGCTCCATCGGGCAGCGCACGCCTTTTGGAATGTAGACAAACGAGCCATCGGTAAAAACCGCGGAGTTCAGTGCGGCAAAGAAGTTATCCCCGGGCGGGACGACCGTGCCCAGATACTTTTTGACCAACTCGGGGTGGTCCTGCACCGCCTCAGAGAACGAGCAAAAAATGATGCCCTGCTCAGCCAGTTTTCCTTTGTAGGAGGTAGCCACTGAGACCGAGTCAAACACCGCATCCACGGCAACACCCGCCAGCATTTCCTGCTCGTGCAGCGGAATACCTAGCTTGTCGTAGGTGGCTTTGATCTCCGGGTCGATATCATCGAGGCTCTGAGGACGATCCTCGTCGCGTTTAGGCGCGGCGTAATAGGAAATACCCTGATAATCGATAGGATCGTAGTGGTGATACTGCCAATCGGGCTCTGACATGGTCAGCCAGTGCCGATAGGCCTCCAGCCGCCACTCGAGCATCCACTCGGGCTCGTTTTTCTTGGCCGAGATCTGGCGGATCACATCTTCACTGAGGCCCGGGGGCACCCGATCCTCTTCGATATCAGTGATAAAACCAGCCTCATAGCCTTTGCTGGTGAACCGTTCGATGGTTTCAGTGCTCGCGGACATGGCGCACTCCAGTGAATTCCAAAGTGTGGACTTGACCTTGGCTAGCGCCATCATCGGCGGCAGCCATTTCGGCCAGCGAAATTTCGGACAACGCCTGGAGAACCGCTTGGTTGATCTTTCCCCAGACATCACTCACGTTGCATTGACTGCCGTACTGACAGGCATCCTGCCCTTCTTCAATACAGTCAGTTAGTGCAATCGGGCCTTCGAGCACCGTAATGATCTCGGCAATCGAAATCGATTGAGGTGCTTGGGCAAGCCCGTAACCGCCCTTGGCCCCGCGATAGGACACCACCAGATCGCTGCGAGCCAGGTGTTTTAGAATCTTGCTGACAACCGGCTGCGGCAGCCCTCGCGCCTGAGCGAGAGCGCCCGCGTTAAAACGGCCTTCTGGCTCCTGCGCCATCAGCGTCAGGATGCCGATACCGTAGTCCGTTTCCCGATTCAGCCTGATCATAGGTTGTCATTCTAACCTAATCAGGACTGCTTTGGTACATTTTAAACTAGAAAACTAACGCTGCCGGATCCACTCGCGCATAAAAGCCTGAACCCGCTCGGTATGATCAACCACAGGCAGCCCTTGCAGAGCCCCATCAACCAAGGCATCGCCGGCTTTTTCCCGGACGCGCTCCATAATCGCGGCAAAGAACTCTCGATCGAACTCAGGATGCCCCTGAAAGGTCAGCGTCCGTCCTCGCCGACTGGCGTACCACTCACAGCGTGGACTGCTCGCCAGGCGCTCAAAACCGGGGGCCGGTGATGCGACATGATCCTGATGCACGGCCAGCAGCGAAAGTGGCTCACCTGGACTAAAACCAGCAAACGACTGCTCGCACTCCACCGGATAGACCCCCAGATTCCATCCATGTGGCGACCGGGCAGTCTGCCCGCCAAGCGCTGAGTGAATCAGCTGATGGCCAAAACACACTCCCAGCAGTGGCAGCTGCGCGGTATCGATGTCGCGCACCAGTGACTGCAAAGGCGCCAGCCACTCCGGATCTTCATGCACGCTGGCACGACTACCGGTAACAAGCCAGGCATCGGCCGCCTCAGGCCCTGCCGGCCAATCACCGGCATGAACGCGATAACCGATCGGCTCGATATCCTGATGTTCGTCGCTGACCAGCTGCTCGAACAAAGCAAAATAAGAAGACCAACGGGATCGCAGCTGCTCGTGAAGATCATCACAAAGCAGAATTCCAATTCGATGTGGTGCTGCCTTTGCCATACCCGATTTGTTCAACCCCCGGCCAAAACACCCACGAAACGCAGCCATAGATAATGCAACGGAAAGATCAAGACAATACTGGCGGCGGCAAAACCCAGCATGAAGCGAATTAAAACCCCCCAGGGTATTCGTGCCAACTGGGCACCGATCAGGATAGGCGGCACCTGATAGGGCATCAAGTAAGTGGAATAGGCTGCAGTCAGAATGATCAGCACCGACTTGACCGGCCATCCGGTTGCCATGGCCAATGCCTCACCCAATGGCACACCGATTGCGGGCACGCCTGGCATCGCACTCATCACCGCAAGCCCGATACCCCCCAAACTGACCAAACCATAATTCAAAGCCGGATGATCGACCGAAAATGGCAGATGTGGGAGCAACTGAGTAAAAGCCGCCTCACCGATCCCCGAATAGGCCAGCAGCGACCCAAGACCAAGAACGCCAGCGACCAATAACAGCGGGCCGATATCAATCGCGGCAAAAGGACGCTCCGGTAACAATTTAGGAACATTGAACAAACAGTAAATACCGGCAGCCAGCGCCACCCAGGCAGGCCCAACACCATGGAGCACGTCGCTGGCCCACAACCCCAAAGCAAATAGCAACACCATGGCCATCTGACGTTGACGGGCGTCCATCGCCTGAGGGGCTTCGGGTCGATCTGAGCGCTCTGGAAGCCGGTCCGGGAACCAAAGGATCAGCATGACCACCAGCAGCAACGAGCGCAGCACCCCTAACACCGGAAAATGCCACCACAGGTACTCCAAATAGCCGATTTGAATACCATGAATGGCTTCCATCGCACCGGACCAAACCACATTGGGGGTATTCGACGGCAAAATGGCAAATGACCCAGTGTGCGTGCCGAATATTACCGCCAGCAGCAGCGCGATCCGGCCATTGGCATTTTCCGCAAACCCCAAACGATCAGCGACGGCCAGGGTAATCGGCACCAGCAAAACCATCCGCGCCATCGACCCGGGAATCAAGAAAGCAAAGACCAGCCCGACCAGTACTGCACCGGCGATGACCATTTCGTAGCGCCCCGGAATACGTGCCAGCAGAACATCAGCAATATGCTGGCCCAGCCCCGTATGACGAACGGCCAGCCCGATAATCAATCCGCCAAAGATGACCCAAAGCGCGGTCGAGGCAAATCCGGAGAAGACAATCTCGGCCGGGGCCACGGCAAACAGCATCGCGGCCAGAAAAAAGACCAACGACGTGACAGCCTCAGCCACTAGCCCAGTGGCATAAAGCGCGATGGTCACCAGTGCAATCGCCGCTGCCATTGAACTGCCATCAGGGAGCCACGCCGGCGGCGCAATGATCAGGACCAGGGCCGCGACGATGGAAAGCCCCACAATCACGCGCTGCGCCACCCATCCTGTCGTCATGCCAACCCCACTGCTGAATTCTGATAAAGCCGCCTATGATAACGCCAGGCCGCTCGCATCAACAGCCGCGCTCGTCGTATTCACCGCGTCGCGATACTATTTGCGCCATGCAGGCAGTATTTAACCTAGCGCTTCCGTTTTTTGCGCTGATCTTTACCGGCTTTCTCGCAGCCCGCCAAGGCATGCTCGGCAACCAGACCGTTGCCGGACTGAATACGTTTGTCTTCTACTTTGCCCTGCCGGCACTACTGCTGATTAAAACTTATGAGGCACCCGCGGCCAGCGGGGCGGTTGCTGAGCTGCTCGCCGCCTACTATCTGCCTGGAATTTTCCTGTTTTTTGCCGCGGTCTTTATCGCTCGGCGCTTTATGCATTTACGCACAGCCGATGCCTCAATTCAGGCGCTGGGCACCGTGTTCTCGAATGTTGGCTTCATCGGCCTGCCGCTCGTCATTCTGCTCTATGGCAGCGAGGCGGCCCTACCCGCTGTCCTGATCGTTATGGGTGACACCATTATTATGTTGGGATTGGCCACGGCGCTGATTGAGGCCGACCTAGGCAGTGGGCGCCGAGCCCTAGCGCTGGTTGGGCAAATTAGCGCAGGTGTGATTCGCAACCCCATTGTCACCGCTGGACTGATCGGCGTCAGCCTGAATCTACTAGCAGTGCCGGTACCTGAACCGGTACTGCGGTACGGCGGTTTGCTGGCGGATGCTGCCGGCCCTTGTGCGCTTTTTGCTTTGGGCGCCACGCTGGCGGGGAGACCGATTACTGAGGGTGCGGGTGAAACGGCCTATTTGATGGTCATGAAATTAGTGATTCATCCCACCCTGGTAGCGGTGATGGCCATCTGGGTATTTGACTTACCGCCGGTTTGGATGGCGGTTGCCATCCTTCAGGCATCATTACCGATTGCTGCCAATGTCTATGTGCTGGCTCAGCGTTATCAACGCCGACCTGAGCAAATCTCAACGGCCATATTCTTCTCCACAGCCGCGGCAGTCATCACTATCTCGATATTAATCAGCCAGCTCTATACCGGCTGATCCGCTAAAACGCGTAACCCACCTCAGCCGAGACGATATCCACACCCGGGTTGTTGTCATAAATCCCGGCGTTGGAGGTATGTTGAATGCGCAGCCCCAGAATCAAGGCTCCTGGCGGCACCCAGGCCAAACCGAAATGACTGGTAAACTGAAACGGTCCACCCAGATCTTTACCGTTGCCATTGTGACTGGATATCAACGTGGGTTGGACACCAAGGCTAACCCGCAGATCAGCGGCTGGCGCATGCCACTCAACCACCGGGCCGATAGCGGCAAATCCGTTTTCATCAGCACTGCCATCCCAATAGCCCACCGTCAGGTCCCATCGTGCCCGCCAGGCCTGCAGCCCAATGCGATCAGCCACACCCTCCTGCAACCACTCAGAGTCCCAGCGGGTGTAGATTTCGATGACGTCAAAATCATCCCCGCTACCAGCGCGGATACCGGACTCCCGCGTATCAGAGAGACCAGCGCTCTGTGCAAACGCTCCACCCGCCCAGACACAGGCAGAAAGGCCAAGCACCAACCAAACATACACGCTAAGCCACTTGAGGCTAAGTCTGCTCATTACAATCCCTTCACCCAACACATTAATACCCAGAGTGTAACGGTTCACTGCCCGGGGGTTTTGTTTTTTTCACCCAAACTAAAACTAATCCCGACCTGCAGAATGGAGTTACGCTCATCCATTTCTCGAATGATCAATTCAATGGCGCCCAAATCGACACGGTCCCCGACTTCAGGGCGTTTAAGCCGCCTCTGCATATATCCGGCAACTGTTAAACCCTCTGCACCTGT